>NZ_SIHJ01000001.1:3679155-3979155 GCF_007859765.1 Posidoniimonas corsicana | reverse complement strand
GTGCGACCCGGCGGCGGTCGCCAAGGCGGCGGACGGAGTTGAGGTCGTGTTCCACGAGGCGGCGCTCGCCTCGGTGCCGGCCAGCGTGCGCGACCCGCTGGCGTCGCACGCGGCCTGCGTCACCGGCACGGTCAATGTACTGGACGCGGCCCGCAAGTCGGGCGTGCGGCGGGTGGTGTTCGCCGCGTCGAGCGCCGCGTACGGCGACCAGCCCTTCTCCAGCAAACGCGAAGACGACCCGCACGACCCGTTGTCGCCCTACGCCGCGGCCAAGATCGCCAGCGAGTACTACTGCAAGTCGTTCACCAAGTCGTTCGGGTTGGAGACCGCCTGTCTGCGTTACTTCAACGTCTACGGGCCGCGTCAGGACCCCAAGAGCGAGTACTCGGCCGTGATCCCGATCTTCGTCAGCAAGCTGCTGGCGGGCGAGCGTCCCACCATCTACGGTGACGGCGAGCAGTCCCGCGACTTCGTTTTCGTTAGCGACGTGGTGCAGGCCAACCTGCTCGCGGCCGAACGGCCCGAAGCGGTTGGGCAGGTCTTCAATGTGGGCACCGGCCGGCGGTTCACGCTGCTGCAGCTGATGGCCACGCTCAACGATCTACTCGAACTTAAGGTCGAACCCATCTTCGCTGACCCCCGCGCCGGCGACGTGCGCGAGAGCCTGGCTGACATCACCCGCGCCCGCACCCTGCTGGGCTACGAGCCGAAGCACAGCCTGGAGCAGGGCCTGCGGCAGTCGATCGAGTACTACAAGTCGATCGCCTAGCCGGCTGGACGCCCGCTAAGCAGAAAAATTCGACTCGGGCCCCCGTTTCGCTTACGATGGGCCCCGGACAGATGCTCAAGAGGCGCGACCATGGCTCCCGGCGCCATCCGCCGGCGGTCGCCGCCAAACCCTCCACACGCCCCTCCGCGGTCGATCGACCGCGCGCGGCGGTGTTGTTCCTCCAGGGCCCGATTGCATGAGCATCCGCTTCAAATGCCCCAGCTGCAGCAAGTCCATCAAGATCTCGATGGCCCACGCCGGCAAGAAGGGCAAGTGCCCCGGCTGCAACCAGACGCTGAAGATGCCCAGCGAGGAGCACCTGCAGAAGCTGATGGCCAAGCAGGCGGCCGCCGTCGGCGCGGCCGTCCCGGCGCAGCCGGCGCCCGTGGCCGAGCCGAAGCCCGCGCCCGCGTCGGACGATTTGTTCGGCGACCTCGGCGCCGGCAGCTTCGATGACGACGACTTCAACTTCCCCGAACCGCCGGCGGCGGAGCCGGAGCAGACGTACAACCCCTATGCGTCGCCGCTGAGCGAAGAGTCGGCGGCCGGCTCAGCCGAGCCCAGTGGCGCGGAGGCGACCCGTAAGCGGCTGCTCTCGCACGAGGCCAGTATCCGGTCGATGGGGGCGCTGTTCATTATTGGCGGCGTTCTCGGGTGCTTGGCCGGCATCGTGAACATTGTGCAAGGCATTCTAGCGATGATGGCGGGCGGTGACGCCGCCGTTGGCGGTGGGGTGCTCTTGGTGATTGGTGCAGTTGTTGGTGGGCTGTGTGCATTCCAGTACTGGGTAGGAGCGGGGCTGCGCAAGTGCAATCCTAGTGCTCGTGTGCCGGCGATTGTCCTCTCCGCTATCGGTCTGCTCGGCTTCCCGATTGGAACTTTGATCAACGCCTATTTCTTGTACCTCGTCGCCGGCAAGAAGGGCGCCGAAGTGTTGTCCTCCGACTACCAACGGGTGATCGCGGCGACGCCGCATATCAAGCACAAGATCTCCATCATTGTTTGGATCTTTGTAGCGTTGCTTGTTGCGGTCTTGCTCCTGGTTCTAGTAGCATTCGCGGTTGGTTAAGCGGAGTCTACCTACGGAGTCGTGGCAATCGAGACGCAGTTACCCAAGACCCTTATCGCGATCGCCACGTACAACGAGCGTGAGAACCTGCCTGGCCTGATCGACGCGATCCACCAGCACGCGCCCCACGCGGACGTGCTGGTCGTGGACGACAACTCGCCGGACGGCACCGGCGACTGGGTCGATCAGCACGCGGCGGGCCACCCCTGGCTCGGCTGCCTGCACCGCGCGGGCAAGCTGGGGCTCGGCTCCGCCAGCTACGACGCGTTCCGCCACGCGATCGAGCACGGCTACGAAGTGGTCGCCACCCTGGACGCCGACTGGAGCCACCCGCCCGACCGGCTGCCAGCGCTGCTCGAGGCCGTGCATCAGGCCGACGTGGCGATCGGCTCGCGGTACTGCCCGGGCGGCGCCATCGAGGGCTGGCCGTTGCGGCGGCGGGTCACCAGCTGGGTGCTCAACGCGGTGGCCAGCCGGGCGCTGCGGCTGCCGGTCGGCGACTGCAGCGGGGCGTTCCGCGCGTACCGCGTTGAGAAGCTCCGTGAGGTTGACTTCGACAACGTGCTCACCCTCGGCTACGCGTACCTGGAGGAGTTGCTGTGGCGGCTCCGCCGCCGCGGAGCGACCTTTGCCGAGCGGCCTATCACCTTCCGCGACCGCGTGGCCGGCGCGTCCAAGATCAACCTCCGCGAGGCGGCCGCCGCGCTGCGGGTGATTGCCGTGCTCGGCTGGCGCGAGTGGACCGGGCTGGGCCGGTCGTAGCGGCTGGTGGGCGGCGACTTTCTGGTCCGCGGCCGACCGAATTGGCGGGGCGGGGCCCACCGCCAACCTACGCTTGCGCTGCCAATCATCCGCGTCGTGCGCTCTCTCCGGCCTGCATCATCGGGTCACCCCAGCGGCAGACGCTTCCACCGGATTCCTCCAGAGAAGGGTCACCAGACATGAGCAAGCGAATCGGCATCCTAACCAGCGGCGGCGACTGCCCCGGACTGAACGCCGTGATCCGCGGCGCCGTGAAGAGCTGCCACCAGCTGGGCTACGACTGCGTCGGTTTCCTCAAGGGCTACGAGGGCCTGTACGACCCAGTGCAGTACGTCAACCTCACGCCCGCCAGCACCAAGGGCATCCTCAACCAGGGCGGCACGATCCTGGGTTCGACCAACAAGGGCCGCTTCGCGGCGGTCAAGGGCGTCGACGACCGCGTCGAGATCGCGCCGCACTTGATCGAGGGCGTGAAGGAAACCGTTCGCCAGCTCGGAATCGACGGGCTGATCTGCGTCGGCGGCGACGGCTCGCTCGCCATCGCGCAGCAGTTCCACGAGAACGGCATCCCGGTGGTCGGCGTGCCCAAGACCATCGACAACGACCTGCAGGCCACCGCCTTCACGTTCGGATTCGACAGCGCCATTGAGTGCGCCACCGACGCCCTCGACCGCCTGCACACCACCGCCGCCAGCCACGAGCGGATTATGGTGTTGGAGGTGATGGGCCGCCACGCCGGCTGGATCGCGCTGCACTCGGGCATCGGCGGCGGCGGCGACGTGATCCTCATCCCGGAGATCCCGTGGACGTACGAGAACGTCTGCCACAAGATCCTGCACCGCGAGAGCCAGGGCAAGAAGTTTACGCTGGTCGTCGTGGCCGAGGGCGCCCACCTGCCCGAGGGCGGCATGGTCGGCCAGGAGAAAGAGGGCCAGCAGGTCAAGCTGGGCGGCATCGGCAAGGCCGTGACCGAGGAGATCGAGAAACGCCTGCACCGCGAGGCGCGGCTCTGCATCCTGGGCCACCTGCAGCGGGGCGGCACGCCCACCACGTTCGACCGCGTGCTGGCCACGCAGTTCGGCGCGCACGCGGTGCGGCTGATCGTGCAGGAGAAGTTCGGCCACATGATCTGCAGCCGCCCACCGGAGATGTCGAGCGTGCCGATCCTCGAGGCGGTGCACAAGATCCGCCAGGTCGACCCGAACGGCCCCGGCGTCAAGGCCGCCCGCGCCCTTGGCATCAGCTTCGGCGACCGCGCCGCGGACCAGACCTCCAGCGGTGTGTTCACCATGGAGGAGGACCGCGAGTTCGCGAGCAAGCACCCCGGCGAGCACCTGCTGGAGAGCGTCGACGCCGAACTCGAGGCGGCCCTCGCCCAGTAGGTCCGCGCGGCGAAACTGAAAACACCACGGCCCCGGGCGTTCTGCCCGGGGCCTTTTTGCTGCGCCAGCCGCGGTGCGCGGCTTCAACCCGTGCGGCGCCCCGTTGAGTGTTTGGGGTTTAGTAAGCGACTCTCGATATCAGGTCGATCGGTTCCGATCACGAATCCCCGGTTCTAGGGAGGATCGCTATGCGTACGCGGACACGAGTCACGGTTTGCTTGGTAGGCGTGCTGGCATTGAGCCACTGGGCCGTGGCATTGGATGCAGCGGCAGCCGATTTGGAGGAACAGCAGTCGTCTCAGCAGGCCGAGGAGGTCCGGGTGTTCGCGCTGCAGCATGTGCATTCGGGGATGTTGAAGCCGACCCTTGAGTCCCTGTTCGAACACGACGGGATCAGACTGGCGGACGACTCTCGCAGCAACCAGCTCGTGGCGTTCGGCGGAGCGCGGACCCTGGATCGCCTAGCCGAAGTGGTCAAGATCCTTGACGGAGAACCTGCCGACCACTCGCTATCGCCAGTCTACAATATCGGCGTCACGGTCTGGGAGATCGGTGGCGAAGCCAAGGATCAATTCGACGCCCTCGTCAAGCAGAAGGTCGACGCACCGCTCCCGCTCCACCTGCCGCGTGACGAGTGCGACACGCTTGTGAAGTCGCTGGCGGACGCGGGTGTGATCTCCCAGCCGGTGCGGATGCAGTGCGGTCTGCTCGCCGAGCAGGAGGTCCAAATGGAATCTGGTGCGCGGGTCGCGGTAGAAAAGGGCAGGGCGACCGGTCGCGATGGGCTTGTCACGAAGAACTACTCCTACGAGTCCATGGGCTGCGTCGTGCGGATGCGACTGCGGCAGGTCACCGGCGGTATTGTCGCTGAGCTTCTCGTCGAGGACTCGCGGCTTGTGCCGGCAGAGGCCGGCGGAGGCGCCCAAGACGAACCGAAGGTCGACGCAACCGGCACACCGTTTACGGTTACTTCCAGTACGTTTCAAACGGTGCTCGCCCTTGCCGACGGCGACGCGGCTCTGTACAGCACCGGCGGCGGCTCCGCCGGCCTGCGGCTGCTGTACCTCGTGACCATCACGCCGGAGTAGGCCGCGACGGACCGGCTACTCCTCCTCGTCACCGCTGCCTGCCGTGGCCGTTGCTGTTGCGGGTTGGGCCTCAAGCCACTCCAGCGCCCGCCACGCGTAGCCCGCCTTGGCGAGGCTCACCAGCAGCCCACCGCCGAGCGCAGCGAAGCCCAGGGCGTAGATCCGCAGCCCGCTGCGGAGCGACGCGTTCTCGATCCCGCCGACCGCCAGCAGCAGCCACGCGCAGGCCGCGGCGGCGCCGCTAACCGCGGCCGCGGCTAGGCACCAGCGGTTTCCGGTGGCATGCAGGTACGCCAGCCCGATCAGCGCCACGGCGCTCGCCCCGGCGGCCGGCGTGGCCGGGTTGCCGTGGGCCACCGGCGGCAACACCAGCAGCGTAGCGGCGCACGCGGCCAGGATCCACGCGGGCGCGGTTTCTCGAAGCAGCGCCGACCAGCGGTCACGGCAGACCAGCGGCGTCAGCAGCAGCCACACCACCGCCAGGGTCGTTTGCTCGAGCGGCGACAGCTGCCAGACGGCTTGTTGCGATTGAGCGAAGTTTGACAGGCCCAACGCCGCGACAGCGCCCAACCCGACCTGCAGGAACCACCGACTGAGCGCCGCCCGCACCGCAATCCAGCCGACCAGCACGGCCGTCGCACTCTGCGAGAGTGGGTAAGCGTCGCGGAGCGATTCCGAGCTGGGCGATAGTGAGAGCAGCAACGCGACGCTCACGGCCAGCGACGGCTCGGACCACGCGGCGCGGAGCAGCAGCCCCAGCCCAGCCAGCACGCAGGCGGCGACCGCCGCTGCAAACAACGGGCTGCCGACCAAGTCGTGAGCCACGCCTAACAGCAGCGCCTGCGCGCGGTTAGGCGTGAAGAACGGCTCGGCGAGCATCGGCAGGAGGGCGGCGGCCAGCATGGCGCACCGCTGCGCTGCGACGGACCGGCGTCTCACCCCCAAGAGCAGCACGACCACCGCCGAGGCGAAGACCATCGGCCCGAGCAGCGCCGGCACAAACGCCGACGCGTCCCCCTTGGCCGGCGAGAACGACACGCACAGCGTCCAGGTGCGGACCGCCATCGCCGCGCCGAGGACCACAAAGATCGACCACGGGTAGTAGGGCCACACCCAGCGTGCGCTGCGTGGCGCCAGCTTGTCTGTTCCCCGCAACGCGGCGCCCACCAGGCAGAGCTGCGCCGCGCCCGCCGCCGCCGCGAACCCGAGCACGCCCTGGCACATCGCGATCGAGCGGTCGTTCAGCGAGTGCCAGCCGAGCAGCGGCGGGAACGCGAACAGCACTGCCAGCTGCAAGTAGTACGGCGCCCGGTACGCCAGCGGCAGGCCGAGCCGCAGCGCTCGCAGCACCCATTCCGAAACCACCACAGAGAACACGAATCCCACGCCCAGGTTGATCGACCCGGCCCGCGTGTCGCGCAGGCAGAGCAGGTCGAACACCGTCGACAACGCGGTGAACATCAACAGCAGCACCAGCAGCACGGTGCGGGCGTCCTCCCACAACCGACCGAGCCGGATCACCAGCACGCCCACGCCGGCGAGCGCCAGCGTGTAGCCACAGAACAGCGATGTCAGCAGCGTCCCGTCGCCCACAAGCCGCCCGCCGCCAAACGCCACGTGCAGCCCGTAGAGCACCAGCACCGCGCTGATGAGATAGGTCGGATTGCTGGGGTACAGTCGTCGCGCCCACCGCGAAGATTCGCCGTGCATCGAGTCGTCCTCCAGAAGATAAGCGGCCCGCCGAGATGAGTGCGAGCAGATGAGACAATCAGCGATTCGGCCGCGGGCTGGGCGGGTATTCCCGCTGCTGACCGCTGCGGGTAGGGCCGTCGCGCCCGGCGCGTTGCCCTTCCGGCGAATTCCGCATACAACGGCGGGCATGATCTACCGAAGCTTCGGCCGCACCGAACTGAACATGCCCGTCATCAGCTGCGGCGGGATGCGCTACCAGCAGACCTGGGACGACGCCCTCTTGGACGTCGTGGAGGACGAGAACCAGCGCAACCTCGAGGCGACCATCCGCCGCGCGGTGGAGCTGGGCGTCAACCACATCGAGACCGCCCGCGGCTACGGCACCAGCGAGCGGCAGCTGGGCCTGGTGCTGCCCAAGCTGCCGCGGGACGAGATCATCGTGCAGACGAAGATCGCACCGGAGGCCGACCCTGAGGTTTTCCGAAAGCACTGCCTGGAGTCGCTCGAACGGCTGAACCTGGACTGCGTCGACCTGCTCGGGCTGCACGGCATCAACAACTACAAACTGCACTGGCACGCCGTGCGGCCCGGCGGCTGCCTGGAGGTCGCGCGGCAGCTGCAGGCGGAGGGCAAGGTGCGGCACGTCGGGTTCTCGACGCACGGCCTGCTGCCGCAGATTCTCGACACCATCAACACCGACGCCTGCGGCGGGTTCGACTACGTCAACCTGCACTGGTACTACATCAGCCAATGGAACTGGCCCGCGGTCCAGGCCGCCACCGCCCGCGACATGGGCGTGTTCATCATCTCGCCCAACGACAAGGGCGGGCTGCTGTACAAGCCGTCTGACAAGCTGGTGGAGCTGTGCCAGCCGCTGCACCCGATCGTGTTCAACACCCTGTTCTGCCTGCGGCGGCCCGAGGTGCACACGCTGAGCCTGGGCGCCGCGCGTCCCAGCGACTTCGACCTGCAGCTCTCGGCGATGGAGTTAGTCCCCAAGGCGGACGAGCTGGTGGCGCCGATTGTCGAGAAGCTGGAGCGGGCGCTGTTTGACGCGACCGGCTTCAAGGCCGACGCGGTGCTCACGCAGTCGCTCACCAAGGAAATCCCCGCCTGGGACCAGGACGCGCCGGGCTACATGAACGCCCCCATGGTGCTGTGGCTCCGCAACCTGGCGTTGGCGTTCGACATGGTCGAGTACGGCAAGATGCGCTACAACCTGCTCGGCCGCGGGGGGCATTGGTTCCCCGGCCTGTCCGCCGCGCACCTCGACACCCTCGACGACGAGCAGCTCGCCAAGGCGTTCAAGAAGTCGCCTCACGCCGACAAGATAGTGGGTTGGCTGCGTGAGGCCGAAGACCTGCTGGGCGGCGAGGCGGTCAAGCGGCTCAGCCAGGAGTAGGCGCCAGCGTCGCCGCTTGCTTGAGGGCCCGCCCGGCGGCCGCTAGACTACGGGCCGCCAACCCAAGCCTACGAGCCGCCAAGATGAGCGACCCGCACGCCGACGAGCCGACCGCCAAATCGACCGCCGAGCCCACGGTCGAGATCCCGATCTACTCGCGGGTTGACCAGCCGATCAGCGAGCTGACGTTCCTGCAGCAGTCGCTGCTGTTCGCCGAGCTGTCGCGGCTGTCCTACTTCTCGCGGGGCGAGGCCGGGAGGCTGGCCAACGAGATCGGCCTGCCCGAGACCCGCTACTACGACCGCGACGGCGCCCAGGCGTACGTGTTCGGGAACGACTCGGACTGCGTCGTGACGTGCCGCGGCACCGAGCCGCACGAGTGGAACGACATCCGCGCCGACCTGGACGCGGTTACCGACGTCGCGGAGACCGTGGGCCGCGTGCACCGGGGCTTCAAACGCGAGGTGGACGACCTCTGGCCGCGGCTCGAGAAGGCGCTGCAGAGCAACGAGCGGACCCTGTGGTTCACGGGCCACTCGCTCGGCGGCGCGATGACCGCCATCTGCGCCGGCCGCTGCAAGATCTCGCAGATCCCAGCCAACCCGGCCGGGCTGTTCACCTTCGGCGCGCCGCGGGTGGGCAACCGCCGCTACGTGAACCACGTGAAGCTCAACTACTTCCGCTGGGTCAACAACAACGACATCGTGCCCCGCGTGCCGCCCACCTGGCTCGGCTACCGCCACGCCGGCGTTGAGGTCTACCTCAACCGCAACGGCAGGATCAGCGCCGTCGACGGCCTGATGCGTGCCCGCGATCGCTTCTGGGGCTTCATGCGGTCGCTGCGTCGGTTCCGTATCGACCAGTTCTCCGACCACAACATGGGCGAGTACATCGAGGCGATCCGCCGCGCCGTGCAGGAGGAGGGCGATCCGGCGGGCCAGCCCGAACCCCGCCAGGCCACCGTCCACGGCCCGGTCAGCAAGAAGGCGACGCAGCGGGCCTGAGCAGCGAACGAATAGCAGGACCGAATGCTTGCCTTTTTCCGCAAGGAGCGGTTAGGCTGTGGAAGAGCCGCCGCCGGTCAGGGGCCCGACCGCGGTTTGTGGAACGAAACGCCGCACACCCATGCGACCAGATACTAACGGCCGGGGCCGCGCCCCGAACTCTTCCGCCCCCGCCACGACCCGCCGTTCGTTGCGGATCGAACGGCTTGAGGACCGCCGGGTACTGGCCGCGTTCTCGGTGGACAACCTCAACGACGCCGGCCCCGGCAGCCTCCGCGACGCCATCGAGCAGGCAAACGCCACGCCCGGCCCGGACCAGATCACGTTTGCCGTGGCCGGCACAATTGCGCTGGAGAGTCAGCTGCCCACGATCACCGATTCGGTGGCGATTGCGGGGCCGGGGGCTGAGCTGCTGACGATCGATGCAAGTAACGCCCGGGGCCAGGATAGCAAGACTCGCCACTTCCTCTTCGACGACGGAGTCGAAGACTCCGCGTTCGTTGCATCAATATCGGGGTTAACGCTCACTTGGGGATATATCGCGATTCAGAACCACGAGAGTCTAACGATCTCGGAGGTCCACATTTCAAACAGCGGCGGTGTGTGGCGAGAAGGTGGCGCGGTTACGAACTTGGGATATGCGCACGTGTTCGGTTGTGAGTTCTCGCAGGTTTTGCTCACCGCGGTTAGCAACAATGGGGTAATCCAGCTCGTCTCGTCCCAGATCAGGGGCGGAGAAATCCGTGGAGTGTATGGCGGATTCGGCGTTCACAACGAAGGGATCGCGAGCATTGTTGATTGCGAGATCGATTCGATTCGGGGCCATGGTATCTACAACGGTAATGGAGCCAGTGCTCTGTTGGATCGTAGCCTAGTGACCAACTGCATCGGCGCATCTTTAGCCCGATTCTCGAGTGGGGCGCCGGGAGGAGGTGGGGCGTTCAATGACACTGGCGCTACGCTCGTTGTCCAAAACTCCCGGTTCGAAGGAAACGAGTATATCGGGCGTGATTCTTTCGGGAGAGATCATGGGGGAGGCGCCATCTTTAACGACACCGGTTCGACCCTTGTCGTTGAACACAGCTCCTTTATCGAGAACTCTGCCTATGTCGGAGGGGCAATCCTCAACGGGGAAAACACGTCCGTTACGATAAAGAGCAGCACCTTCTCGCGGAACTCGGCGGAGTGGCGGGGGGGCGTAATCTACACCACGGAGGTTCGAACGACCGAACCGCGTGGGAAGTCTTCCCTTGATATTGACGCCAGCACCTTCTCTAACAACGAGGCGGGGTATCAGGGGGGCGTGCTGTTCGACACGGGGATAACGCGTATCACCAACAGCACGTTCACCGCGAACGTGGCACGAATCAACGGCGGCGCTCTGATCTCGAACTACTTCAGCGACGTGACGATTGCCAACTGCACGTTTTCTGCGAACCGGTTGACAGAGGCGCCTGACTCGCCCGTTGTTGGAGCGGTCGCCAACGACGGACCGTTAGCCATGTATGGCACGATCATCGCAAACTCGATCCATGGCTCTAAGATGGACGGGAGTCCTGGGCGCGACATGGGCGGTGTGGGCGCCGTGACCGGACGGCGGAACCTTGTCGAAGACGGCACCGACGGGCTGCCCGACACAATAACGGGCGACCCTCTCCTAGGGCCGTTGGCGTACAACGGCGGTCCCGCGCTGACGCACGCATTGCTTCCGGGGAGTCCCGCGATCGACGCCGGCGGGGAGTACTGGGGGGCGTGGGGAACGGTGGATCGCGACCAGCGGGGCAGCCCCTTCGGACGCGGCAGAGGGAGAGAAGTCGACATTGGCGCCTACGAGGCCCAGGGCGCCGTCACCGCGGCGCCGGGCGATTACAATCGCGATGGCGTCGTCGACGCCGCGGACTACACCGTGTGGCGAGACCAGTCAGGCCTCACCGTTTCACGTCTAACCGGCGCCGACGGCGACGGCGATGGCCGCGTCGACCAAAACGATTACCGCGTCTGGCGAAGCCACTTCGGGCTGCGGTACGACCTGCCAGTTGCTGAGCCTGGCGATACCGTAGGTGGCCCCGCAGCCGCCGACGCGGCCCTGGCCTTGTGGCGTGAGCCGGCTGGGGAGACCGATGCAACTGAGGAGCCACTCGACACGGCCGTGCTAGCGTCGCGTGTCGGCGCCGATCGGTTGCTGTCGCTGGTCGACGCACCGGCTCGACACGCAGCGGGCGAAGCCGCCGGCGCCCCGCGCAGTCCGGCGGCGGACGAAGCGCCGGCGAGTGGGCCCGGCGAACGCGACGCCCATCGACCGCCGTTCCGCCCAGCGTTCGCTGAGCAGCGACCGTTGCTGTAGCCGGCGTTGCCGCTAGTTGTCGTCTTTCAGCAACTCGGCGTGCAGCTCGGCCAGCTCGGACGCGGGGAGCTTGATCTCGCGGCGGTCGTAGGTCACCAGGCCGTTGATCTCGTTCTCCACGTCGGTAGTCTGGGTGTAGACCGCGCCGGCGATGCCGCGGGACTTCAGCTCCTTGAGCTTGTCGAGCGAACGCACGTAGCGCTGCTTGTACTCGGCCAGGTCCTTGGGCAGGCCGCCGTAGCCCCAGTTGCGGCGCGACTGGTCCCAGGCGTGGCCGTCGACCAGCCAGCCGTGGCCGCCGAACTCGCCGACGACCTTTACGTAGTCGTTGAACCGCCGCTGCCGCATCGGGAATCCCGGGTCGGGGTAGCTGTGGTGGTCGGCGATGTCGCCGGCGGGCCAGAAGTTGCCGCCGCTGGCGATGTTGACCAGCCGCGACGGGTCGCGCCGGCTGTTCCACTCGCCGACCTCGACCGTGCGGTGCTGGCCCCAGGCCTCGTTGAACGGGACCCAGACCACGATCGACGGGTGGCTCTCCAACGCGTTGATCATGCCGTCCAGCTCGCGCAGCCACTGCTCGTGGTGCTCGTCGGGCCACTGGGCGTCGTTGGGGTTGGGACGCATGCGCGTCCACTGCGGCGAGGGCCCGCCGCTCACCTGGTCCTGCCAGACCATCATGCCGAGCCGGTCGCAGTGGTAGTAGTACCGCCGCGGCTCGACCTTGATGTGCTTGCGGATCATGTTGAAGCCGGCCTCCTTGAGGTACTCGACGTCCCACACCATGGCCTCGTCCGAGGGCGGCGTGAGCAGTCCGTCGGGCCACCAGCCCTGGTCGAGCGGGCCCCAGTGGAAGATCTCCTGGCCGTTGAGCGTGAAACGCCAGTTGCCGTCGGCGTCGCGGCGTTTTCCGACGGTGCGGATGCCGGCGTAGGACCGCACGGTATCGACGGTCTCGCCGTCGGCTGAGGTGAGCGTCACCTCCAGGTCGTACAGGTGGGGCGAGTCGGGCGACCACAGCTTGGCGTCCGGGACCGTAAGGGTAAGCTGCTCGCCCGGCTTGCCTTCGGCCTCGGCGACCCGCTCTTCGCCGTCCCGCACGACAATCGTGACCGACGCCGCGGGGCCACCGGCCACGTCCGCCACGCAGGTGATCGTGCCGGCCTGGGCGTCAGAGCCGAGCGTCAGGTCTGAGAGGTAGGCGTCGCCCACGCGTTCCAGCCAGACCGTCTGCCAGATGCCCGACACGCGGGTGTACCAGATGCCGTTGGGCTGGCGGACCTGCTTGCCGCGGAGCTGGAACTCCTCGGTGGCGTCCTCCACACGCACCACCAAGTCGTTCCGCCCGTCGGTGACCGCCTCGGTCACGTCGAGGGTGAACGGCAGGTTGCCGCCCTGGTGTCCGCCGACGCTCCGTCCGTTCACGAACACCTCGCACCGGTAGTCGACCGCCTCGAAGTTGAGCAGCGTGCGCTCCCCTTCGCCGGCCGGCCGGAACGAGCGGCGGTACCACAACGCCTGGTCGTCGTGCAGCAGCTTCTGGACGCCGCCGAGCTTCGACTCCAGGCAGAACGGCACGAGGATCTGCCCGTCCCACTGGTGAGGCGCCGAGCGCTGATCGATTGGCGTGACCGCGTAGTCCCACTCGCCGTTGAGGTTCTGCCACGCGTCCCGCTGGAGTTGCGGGCGGGGGTACTCGGTCCAGGCGTTGTCGGCGGTGACCTGCTCGCCCCACTTAGTGATGAGGTGAGACTCCTTCGGCCGTTCCTGCCGCTTCGCGGGCGGGAGCTGGGGAACGTTGTCGGCGCTCACCAGGTGCACGTCGATGTACTGGGCGCCAATCGTGTTGCGGCAGTGCACGGCGATCAGGTTCGTGCCCTGGCGGATGGAGGCCGCGGCGTCGGGGCCGAGCGGGTGCACGAAGTACTCGCTGGTGTGCTGCGGGAGCTCGGCGACCTGCTTGCCGTTGATGTAGACCACGGCGTCTTCGTCGTGGTGCATCAGCAGCGCCGGCTTGGCCGGAACGGCGTCCAGTTCTACCCGTTTGCGGACCCAGACCTCCGGCGAGAGCCACTCGGTGCTGACGCGGCCGCCGGGCACGCCGAAGCTGCCCAGCCCGCCGTGCCCCTCTTGCCAGTCGGAGTCGTTGAACCCGGGCTCCTGCCAGCCCTGCGGCGGCGCCTCGGTTCGGTAGCGGACCGCGTCGACAACGTCGATCGCCGGGGCGGCTGTGGCCGCGAGGAGTGGACCTAGAAGGGCTACGCCCAGTATCAGACTGCGCATCGAATCGCTCCCTGGATGCCTTGGGGCGGGGTCCAGGCCGCCTCCGATGTCGTATCGAATTCCCCCCAGTATGCGCGGCGGCGGCCCGCTTGAAAACGGACCGGGGCGATTTCGCGGCGCCCCAGCCGCTGGTTGGCCGCCGCAGGCGGGCGCCGCGGCGGCCGTCGCCCTGCGTACGACCGGCGCATCCGGAGCGGCGGCGTGGTTCGCTTATCCGGTCTTGCACGCCCCGGCGGTGGCACCCGCGGAAACTACGCAGCCGGCGACCTACATTGCTATGCCGCCGCAGTCGCGCGTGTGGAAACCCGTGTGGCGACGCGCCTCCCACCAACCAGGCGATCCCCCCAGTCCTTCCTTCCCCGGGACCGACCAACCCTTTCGACAACGACAGAGAGCCAGAGACGATGAGCATCGGTAAGAAGATTCTGTTGGTGAGCCTGCTGGGCACCGTGGCCTGCGCGGCGGTGATTGTGGGGATCGTCTCGGTTGGGCGGACCTACCTGGACGGCATGGTCCTGGACGAGGCCGACCGCACGGCCCATTCGCAGTGCGAGGCCACCACGCACGACGTCTTCGAGATGCTGTCGGTGCAGCAGGCGCTCACCACGCAGCAGCTCAACTCCGCGATCCGGTTCACCAGCTCGCTGCTGAAGGAGAAGGGCGGGGTCGTGTTTGAAGAGGACACGGTCGCCTGGGACGCCAAGAATCAGTTCACCGGCGACGTGGCCAGCGTCGACCTGCCGCGGGTCAGCATCAACGGCGAGTGGCTGGGCCAGAACGCCGACCCCGCCACGCCCGCGCCGTTCATCGACGACGTGGCCGACTGGTCGTACGGCACGTGCACCGTGTTCCAACGCATGAACGACGCCGGCGACATGCTGCGCGTCGCCACGACGGTTGAGAAGACCGACGGCGCCCGCGCAATCGGCACCTACATCCCGGCGACCAACCCCGACGGCCAGCCCAACGCGGTGGTGTCGACCCTGCTGAGCGGCGAGACCTACTACGGCCGCGCGTTCGTTGTCAACAAGTGGTACGCCACCGCCTACGAGCCGGTCGTCGACGCCGAAGGCCGGGTGGTCGGCGCCGTGTACGTCGGCATGCTGCAGGAAGAGGCCGCCGAACTGGCCCAGCGACTGCAGGGCCTGCAGTTCGGCAAGTCCGGCTATGTGTTCGTGCTCGGCGGCAGCGGCAGCCACCGCGGGCAGTACATCGTCTCGCAGGATGGCGAGCAGAACGGCGAGAACGTCCTCGAGATCGTCGACGCCAACGGCCAGCAGCCGATCAAGGCTATCCTCGAGAAGGCCCTGGCCGCCGAGCCGGGCGAGCCCGTGGTCCACGAGTACCTGTGGCGCAACGAGGGTGACGCCGAGCCGCGCGAGCGTATCGCCGCGGTTACCTACTTCGAGCCGTGGGACTGGGTGGTCGGCGTGACCACCTACAAGGACGACTTCTACGCCGCCGCCGAGACCACTCGCTCGGCGCTCGGCTGGATGCTGGTCTGCGTCGGGCTGGGCGCGGTGGCGGTGATCGCCGTGGTCGCGGCGGCCGCTTCGTTCGCGTCGCGGCGGATCTCGACCCCGCTGGTCGCCATGACCGACTCGCTCAAGGACATCGCCCAGGGCGAGGGCGACCTGACCAAGCGGCTGGAGGTCATGTCCAAGGACGAGACCGGCGAGCTCGCCAAGTGGTTCAACGTGTTCATGGACAAGCTGCAGGGCATCATCGGCCAGGTGGTGCAGTGCGCGCACTCGCTGGACGCCACCTCGGGCGAGCTGCTCTCGACCTCGTCGCTGTTGGCCGCCGGCGCCGACGAGACCACCGGCAAGAGCGCCAGCGTCGCCGCCGCCACAGAAGAGATGGCGGTCACCATGGCCAACATGGCCAGCTCCACGGAGGAGATGACCACCAACCTGTCGTCCATCTCCAACGCGGTCGCGGAGATGACCGCCAGCATCGACGAGATCGCCAAGAACGCGGAGGTGGCCTCCACGGTCGCCACGAACGCCAACCAGCTGGCCGACGAGAGCAACGGCACCATCGGCACCCTCGGCGAGGCCGCCACCAAGATCGGGCACGTCATCGAGGTCATCCACGACATCGCCGAGCAGACCAACCTGCTGGCGCTCAACGCCACCATCGAGGCGGCCCGCGCCGGCGAGGCCGGCAAAGGCTTTGTCGTTGTGGCCGAGGAGGTCAAGGAGCTCGCCCGGCAGACCGCCGTGGCCACCGAGGAGATCGGCGCCAGCGTGAAGGACATCCAGTCGTCGAGCGGCGCCGCCGTGGCGTCGATCGCCCGCATCTCGGAGGTCATCAGCGAGATGCGACAGGCGTCGCAGTCGATCGCCTCGGCCGTTGAGGAGCAGAGCGCCACCACCCGCGAGATCGCCAACAATCTCAGCCAAACCACCGGCGCCGCGTCCAACGTCTCGCAGGGCGTGAGCGACTCGGCGAGCGCCAGCAAGGAGGTCTCGCAGAACGTGGTGGGCGTCGACCAGGCGGCGAAGCAGACCGCGTCGGGCGCCGCCACCACCCGGGGCTACGGTGACAACCTGGCCCGGCTGGCCGGCGAGATTAACGAGCTGGTGGGCGGCTTCAAGGTCTAGCCCCGCACGCAATCGAAGCGACTCAAGCGTCGCGTGGCCCCTTCAGCCACGCGACGCTTTTTTCATGCGCCACCTCTCGGCTTCCGGGTGCGGCTACGCTTGCCAACGGTGGTTCCCCGTCCACGAGTTTTGCCCAGGCGCCAGAATCTTCTTGACATCTACTGGTCAACCCGTAGGATGGGGGCGGTTCTACGGGTGGACCCGTAGAAAGCCCGCGACGACGACCCGAGGCCCCGCATGGCCGACCGAATCCCCGAGCCCTCCCGCCCCACCCAGCGTGAGCTGGAAGCCCTCAAGGTGCTGTGGCATAGCGGCGAGGCGCCCGTCCGCGACATAGCGGACCAGATGAACCAGCAGGGCGAGCAGCTCGCCTACACCACCGTGCTCAGCCTGCTGCAGGTGATGGAGCAGAAGGGCCTGGTGGCCCACCGCCGCGACGGCAAGGCGTACCTCTACCGCCCGCTGCTGGAGAAGGGCCGCGCGTACCAGGGGCTCGCCACGGACTTTCTGGAGCGGGTTTTCGACGGCGCCGTCGACGAATACCTGGTGCACGCCATCCAGGGCAAGAAGCTCTCCGCGGAAGAACTGGACGGGCTCGAGGCGATGATCGCCGCGGCCCGCAAACAGAATCAAACCCGAAGCAAGGGCCGCAAGAAATGATCTCGTCCGAAGCTCTCGTCCGCTGGCTGGTCGACTTCCACCTCGCGTCGGCGGCGCTGCTGGCCGCGGCGCTGCTGACCATGCGGCTGCTGAGGCAGCCCGCGCACCGCATCGCGATCGCGTGGGCAACGTGCGGCGCGGTCGCGCTGGCCGGCCTGCTGTACGCGACGCCTGGCTGGTCGAGCATCCCGTTAGTGGCCGCGGCTAGCAGCGTTCAGGAGCAGCCCGTCGGGGTAAACCCGAGCGGCTTGCCCGCCGAGCAGGCAGCACAATCAGCGCCGCTTGATCTGCCGCAGCCGGCATTCGGCGGGGGAGGTGACGCCGCAACCGCCGAGCTGGCAGAAGTCCCATCCACCGCCTTGCCAGTGTTGAACACCGCCGAGCTGGCCCTGTTGGCGGCGGCCGTCGGCGCCGCGTGCGTGCTGGTGTGGCTCGCGGCCGGCAGCGTCGGCGCCAGCCGGCTGGTCGCTGCCGCGCGGCCTGCTCGAGAGGAACTGGCCGAGCTGGTCCAGGGTCTGTGGGGCGGCGGCGCCGCGCCGGCACTGCTGGTGCATGGCCGGCTCGACTCGCCGGTCGCGCTCAACCTGCTGCGTCCCACGGTGCTGCTGCCGGCCTCGCTGGCGGACGAGCCCGCTGACAGCCTCCGCCCGCTGCTCACGCACGAGCTAACGCACCTGCGCAACGGCGACCTGTGGCTGCTGGCCGCGACCCGTTGCCTGATGGTGTTGCTGTGGGCGAACCCGTTGTTCTGGCTGCTGCGGCGGCGGATCCGGTTTGACCAGGAGCGGCTCGCCGACGCCGCCGCGGCGCACGAGGGCGACCGCTTCGCCTACGCCGAGCAATTGGTCGCCTGGGCCCGCGCCGCGTCGACCCCGCCCCGCGTGGCGGGCGCGGTTGGCCTGTGGGAAAGCCGTTCACAGCTGCAGCGAAGGGTCGCCGCACTGCTCGACACGGGCGCCGCGGTCCTCTCGCGCTGCAGCGCCCGCTGGCGGTACGCGAGCGTTGCCGGCTGCCTTGCAGTCGGGGTAGGGGTGTCGCTGCTGACGATGACGCCGCCGTCGCTCGCGCAGGACAAGCCCGAGGAGGCGGACCCCGCCGTCGAGGACGGCGCCGGCCTGACCTACACGGGCGTGGTGGTGGACAGCGAGTCTGGCGAGCCGATCGAGGGCGCCGAGGTGCTGATCCGGATCAGGACCTCTTCCCAGAACCCCTGGCCGGTATTAGGGGAAACCACGCACCCCTCGGGCAAGGACGGGAAGTACAAGTTCACCATCGCCCCGGATCGAGTCAAGGACAAGTACCTGTACATCGAGGTTGAGGCGACCCACCCCGACTACGCGCGGAAGAGCCCGTCGGGTTACGCGCTGAGCATGATCCGCAAGAACGAGGAGCTGGGTGAAGAGCCCTTCTTCAGCCGCATCGAGCTGCGCCCCGCCGAGCATGTGTCTGGCCGGCTGCTGCGTCCGGACGGCGCGCCGGCCGTAGGAGTGCGGGTGCTGATCTATTCCAAGACCAACCCGCTCGACTTCAGCGATTACGGCTCGTTTGCCGACACCAAGACCGACGATCAGGGCCGGTTCGCGCTGAACTCGGCGCTGGGTGGGCCGGCGGTGCTGTGGTTCCTCCCCCAGGATCTGGCGCCCGAGACACACCTGCTCGAGGCGTCGAACCCCGATGCGTGGAAGACGAAGGAGGGCGACAACCAGGGGTACGCGGTGTTCGTGCCGAACGGCGGTGAAGAAAACTCAGAACCCGAGAAGCCGCTTAGGCTCACCGGCGGCCGTACCGACCTGGGCGAGTTCACCCTTACCAAAGGCCTAAAGATGCGGGGCAGGGTGGTGAACATAGATGGCAGCCCCCTGCCGGGCGTGTGGGTGAACGCGAGCCTCCGCAGCGGCCCGGCCAAAAAGGCGATCCGCATGCCGGTGTCCGACTCCATCGAGCGATCGGCCCTCACCAATGAAGAGGGCGTCTTCGAAATGGCGCCGCTGCCCCCCGGCGGGTACCAGATCGTCCCGTCGGAGCGTCCGGAAGAGAACCCCGACCGGTCGCGGGAGGAGCGTCCGCTGCCGGCGACCTTCCTGGTGCAGCAGGTGGAGCTGAACGAGCAGACCGCCGCCGAACCGATCGAGCTGCGCGCCACGGAGACGGTGCGCGTCCGTACGCAGAACCTCGACAGCAAGGGCGAACCAACCCGTGGCCACGGCTACTCGTTGGTGGGCTTCACCACCGAAGACCGCCAGGGCTTCTTCGCCGTGCACCCCGACCCGGACTCCGACGGCGCGACCGACATCGCCGTGCCCAAGGGGCTGTGGCACGTCGAGCTTCGCTTCACCACCAACGAGCACCACTCTCTCCGGGTCCGGCAATCCCCCGAAGCGCCATTGAGCGGGGAGCGAGAGTTCAAGTTCGAGCGGCTGACCGAGGACCTGGGTCCGATCGAGGTAGTGAAGTACAAGGCGCCCATCCTGCTGGTCAAGCCGGTGGACCAGAGCGGCAAGCTGGTGAAGGATACCGAGGTGCAGATCCGGTACGACAACCAAGAGCTGCGGTCGCCGGAGGGGTCGCGTTTCATCCGCGGGGGCGGCGCAGGAGATGTTGGCTTGGAGCCGCAGCAGGACGGCCGTTGGCGGACCAGCCAGCTGCTGCCCGACGAGCCGTTCGAGCTGACGATCACAGCGCCCGGCCGCGAGCCGGCGAAGCAGCGGTTTGAGCTGAAGGAAGGCGAGACCGAAGAGGTCGACATGAGCCTCAAGCCCGCGGCTAAGCAGGCGCCGTAGACGCCGCCCCGTCGCAAGCACCACTTACCACCCACAACCAACCAACTTACTCATCGCGGTGCACGGTGTCGGGCGAGAACGCCGGCAGGCAGACCGCGAGGTACTCGGTCTCTCCGTCGGGGGTGCTGTAGCGGACCCACTCGCCGGCGGAGGTGATGATCGCCTGGCCGGCCGACACGATCTGCGTCGCTTCGCGGCTCTCCACGTGCAGCGCGCCGCGCAGCACGACCGTGTACTCGTCGAACTCGGGCGTCTGGCCGGGCTCGCTCCAGCCCTGCGGGCTGATCATCTTGGCGATGCTCAACGCCTCCGTGCCGGAGTTGACGCGGCCGATAAACTCGTCGATGACCTTGGGCGGCTCGCCGGCGGCCTCGATGCGGGCCGAGGCTTGGATTAGTCGGGGCATGGGTTGGCTCCGGTACGGGGTAACGGGAAACGCGGACCCATCAGGGGAGCACAGAACCGCCGCGGGTGCAAACCGCGGCTACTCGGACTTCGAGCGGCGCTTGGTCGAGGGCGAGCGGCCGCCGGACGGCTTCGAGGCCGGCCGCTTGCGGCTCTCGGGCTTCTTCTCCCGCCGTGCGGCGGCGCCGTTGCGGGAGGGCTTTGCGGCGTCGAGCTGCGGGACCGGCAGCGGCAGGCCGCCGGCCAACGCCAGCAGCTCCTGCTGGCTGCGGTGCGGCTCCTCGCCCTTGCCCGGCTGCACGTGGACGAACCCGCCGTCGGCGCGGAGCTCGCGGGCGCGGGTGTTGTCGCGCAGGTAGGTGGGGATGATCTCCTCGAGGATGCGTTTCTGCAGCTCGGGGTCCTCGATGGGGAACATCACCTCGACGCGGCGGGTGAAGTTGCGGGGCATCCAGTCGGCGCTGCTGCAGAAGATCTGCGCGCCCGACCCCTCGCCGAACACCATGATGCGGCTGTGCTCCAGGAAGCGGTCGACGATGCTCCGCACGCGGATGTTGTCCGACACGCCGGGCTCGCCGGGCTTGAGGCAGCAGATGCCGCGGATCACCAGGTCGACCTGCACGCCCGCCTGGCTGGCGTGGTAGAGCGCGGTGATGGTCTCGCGGTCGACCAGCGAGTTGAACTTGCCGAAGATGCGGGCCTTCTTGCTGGCCTTGGCGCGCTGGGTCTGCTCGTTGATCAGCTCGATGGTGCGGCGGTGCAGGTCCTGCGGCGCGGCGACCAGCTTCTGCCACTCGCCCCGCTGCGAGTAGCCGGTGAGGAAGTTGAACAGCGCGGCCACGTCCTCGGTGATCGCCTTGTCGGCGGTGAACAGGCCGATGTCGGTGTACAGGCGGGCGGTGGTGGGGTTGTAGTTGCCGGTGCCCAGGTGGGCGTACTGGCGGACCTTCTTGCCGCCCTCGTGGCGGACCACGAGCGCCAGCTTGCTGTGGGTCTTGAGGTCCATGAAGCCGAACACCACGTGCACGCCGGCCCGCTCCATGCGGCGGGCCCACGAGATGTTGGCGGCCTCGTCGAAGCGGGCCTTGAGCTCGACCACCGCGGTGACGTGCTTGCCGGCCTCGGCGGCCTCGATCAGCGCGCTGATGATGGGGCTGTCGCCGCTGGTGCGGTACAGCGTCTGCTTGATGGCCAGCACGTTGGGGTCGCGGGCGGCCTGCTCGATGAACCGCACCACCGGCTGGAACGAGTCGAACGGGTGGTGCAGCAGCAGGTCGCCCTTGCTGATGCGGGCGAACATGTCCGCGTTGGGCTGCACGATCTGGCGGGGCGTGAACGGCGGGTCGCGCAGGTCGGGCCGCTCGAGCAGCGAGTTGAGCTCGAACATGGAGGTCAGGTCGAGCGGGCCGTCGATGGAGTAGACCTCGTCGTACTCCTGGGGGTCCTCGGCGCGGCTGCGTTTGATCTCCTCCTCGGCGGCCAGCATGTTGACCAGCGACGCGTCCATCGCGGCGGACGCCTCGAGCCGCACGGCCTCGCTGCGCTGCCGCGCGCGGAGGCGGGTCTCGATCGCCCGGAGCATGTCGTCGCCCTCCTCGTCGAGGAGGTCGATGTCCATGTCGCGGGTCATGCGGAACGCGCCGCACTTGTTCAGGTCGTAGCCGCCGAACAGCTCCGGCAGCCGCGACGCGACAACGTCCTCTAGCAGCACAAAGTCGGACCCGCCGCCCGGGTCGAGCGGGACAAACCGCGGCAGCACCTGCGGCAGCTGCACCACCGCGAACAGCTTCTCCGGGCCGATCCCCTGGTTGCGGACCAGCGTCGCGGCCAGGTACAGCCCGCGGTTGTGGAAGCGGGGGCTGGGGTGCGCCGGGTCGATCGCCATGGGCGTCAGCACCGGGAACACCCGCTGGCGGAAGAACTTGTCGAGCTGCTTGACCTGCGACGACTCGAGGTCGACCTCCTTGTGCAGGCGGATCCCCTCGGCCGCCAGCGCGGGGTAGATCGACTGGTTCCAGCAGGCGTACTGCTGGTCGACCAGCTGCCGCGTGCGGAAGGCGATCCGCTGCAGCTGCACGATCGGGCTGATGCCGTCGGCCGGCGGGTCCTGCGGCGCGCCGGCCGAGAATGCCTGCTCGCGGAGGCCGGCCACCCGGACCATGAAGAACTCGTCCAGGTTGGACGAGAAGATCGCCAGGAACTTGGCCCGCTCCAGCAGCGGGTTGGTCTCGTCCTGGGCCTCCTCCAGCACCCGCGCATTGAAGTCCAACCAGCTTAATTCGCGGTTGATGAAGTGCTCGGGAAGGATCGTGGGCTCGGACATGGCAGGCTAGTACCAGTGTAGGGCGCGTCCTTGCCCGGCTGCTGGGAAAGCCGCCATTTTAGGCAGGTTGCAGGGAATATGCAGCCCTACGCTTCGGTTTGGGTGGGAACCCCACGGATGTTTGCACCGTAGGCCGTAGCGGGGCAGAATGCGGGCGCCCCCAGTCCGGTCGCCGGAGGCCCCGCCCAGTGCACACGGCTTCAGATTCCAGCCCGATTCCCCCACTCCCAGAGGAGCGGCGCGAACGGTTCGTGCTCAGGTTTGGGCTGCGGACCTTGCTGGCGGCGATGGTGTTCGCGTCGGTCGGGGCGTACTGGGGCGCCGGTTGGCGGCGCGACCAGATCCAGTTTGCGAAGGAACGCCAGGTTGTGGAGGAGCTGGCTCAGTGCGGCGCGACGGCGAGATACTTCGACCACGGGGGCGTGAGGTTCCTCGAATTCAAGCCGATCGCCGAGCCCGCCGGCAACGACGACCTGCGGCGGCTCGGGGAGCTACAGTCGGTTCTCCATATCGATCTCCGGCAGACTATGATCGACGACGCTGGGTTGCCGTCGCTCTACGGGCAGACTCAGTTGAGGGTGCTCAAATTGTCGCCACTGCGCATTTCAGCCGAGGCGGTCGCCGAGCTGACCAGCCGCCTGCCGTACACCGACGTTCGGCCCAGTGACTTCTATCCAGCCGCGTCGCTGGCGCCACTAAACCGGCTTGTTAGGGACGGCGTTGTTCACGTGAGCACCAGCGGGCCAGGCTTCCGTACCATTGGGCGCGGTCCAGCGACGCGCATCGCGCACGTGATGCGACTTGGGATCGGGCGCGTGGGGCTTACCGACGCCAACCTTCCCGACTTGTTCCTCGTGTGGCCGAACCTCACACAGATCAGCGTCGACACAGCGCCAGGGATCACCGATGCCGCTGTGCCGAAGCTAGCTAGGTATCCTCAGCTGATACATATCGACATCGCGGGGTCGGCGATGTCCGAGGCGGGCGCTCGATCGCTGGACAAGATGCTGCCCAATACGAGCGTCCGTTGGAGGGAACTCGGCGGGCGCTATGTACGCGGCGCTGGCAAGGAGTACTACACCGGGCAACGCGACGACGAGTGACTGTCGTCGCAGCAGTCGGCTGGTACGGTTTGACCATTCCGGCGGTTGCCGTGCGCCGCTAGTAGTGGCTGCCGCTGTTGCGGATGTGCACCATCGGCGCCAGCTCCTGGTCGGAGAGCGCGCCGCGGATCACCTCGGCGATAAAGATGCGGTGGTCGCCCGAGTCGGCGTGGGTGCGGGGCTCGCACTGCAGGTGGCCGAGCGACTTGCGGAGGATCGGCACGCCCCGCGGGCAGGTGACGATGTCCACGCCCTCGAACGCCGGGGTGCCGGGCTCGAAGCCCTTGCCGAAGTGCTTCAGGTGGATGCCCTGCGACTGGCCGACGAGGTTGAGGTTGAACGGCTGACCCGCGGTGATCCACTCCGCCACGTACCGGCCCTGCTTGATCGCGACGCTCACCATCGGCGGCTCGAAGCCCGCCTGCATGACCCAGCTAGCGAGCATGCCGGTCGCTTTGTCCTCGGTCCCGACGGTGAGGATAGAGATCCCGCTGGGCAGCTTGCCCATGATGCGGTCGATGCCTTCGCGTTGCGGCATGGTGGGTCTTTCGTAGTCGGTGAAGCGGCGTGTTGGCCGGGTTTGGTTTAGTTGCCGTCGAGCTTCGCCTGCACGCTAGCAACCTTCGCCGCGATGCGGCCGCTGGCGCCCTTGCGGTAGTCGAGCTTGATGCTGGCGGTCACGCGGTCGGAGTGCTGGGCCATGAGCTCCACGCACTGCTGGGCGAGCGACAGCACCCGCGGCAGCTCGCCCTCGACGATCGTGCCCATCGCGTTGAGCTGGTAGTCCAGCCCCGACTGGTCGATCAGCGCCACGCACTGCGCGACGTACGCGCTGACGCTCTCGCCCTTGCCCAGCGGGACCACGCTCAGTTCCATCAGCACCATAGTCGCGCCTCGCGAGCAGGGGAATGACCGGACCGCGGCATTCTAGCCGCTAGCAACGCTAGCGTCGACGCGGGGGCTCCAAATCGCCTATTGTGCGGCGGCTTTGATCGCCGACTATTGGACTATTGGGTCGCTGCGCATTCCGCTACTGTTCCCCGCCTCCCGCCCGCGCTCCGCACCGACCGACAACCCCGCGGGTCCCAACCCAGCTGCCAAGACGCATGTGGTACGCTCATACATCCTCGGTCTCACGGACCCTGCTGGCCCTTGCGCTGGTGGGGGGCGTGGCGGGCGGAGCGGTCGGCGTACCGCCTGCGGACCCGTTCCTGCAGAGCACCGCCTACGCCCAGCCGGGCGGCGGCGCCGATCCGATTGAGCTTTCGGATTTCATCAGCGTGGACGACGCGCCCCGCGTCGCGCAGCAGATGCTGCCGCCGGAGCAGGACCTGGCGGACGTGGTGCTGGCGAGCGACCTCTGCTACGACAGCTACGGCTCCTGCCAGCCGTCGCACTACGGCCGCGGCGGCGGGTACTGGTCGTGGCAGTGCCTGCCCGACTCGCTGATCTGGCACTCCTACCTGGCCGGGCCGCGTGAGCCGCGGATCGGCACCAAGTTCCTCAACGTGTCGGGGTCCCAGGAACGGGGCCAGGTGCTGTGGGACGCCACGGTCGGCGGACGCCGAGGCCTGATCCGCTATGGCGACACCAACTCGCTGCGGCCCCAGGGCTGGCAGCTTGACATCGAGGGCGCCGCGCTGGTGCGGCTCAACATCGACGAGGAACGCGACGTCGAGGCGTCCGACTTCCGCTTCGGCATCCCGCTCACCTACGGCGCCGGCAACGTGCAGTACAAGACCGGCTACTACCACCTCAGCTCGCACCTGGGCGACGAGTTCCTGGCCCGCAACCCGTCCGCCACGCGGCTCAACTACGTGCGGGACGCCATCATGCTGGGCGTGTCGTACAACCCGACGCCCAACTGGCGGCTGTACGGCGAGGTGGACTACGCGTTCTTCACGGCCGGCGGCGCCGAGCCGTGGGAGTTCCAGTTCGGCCTCGAGTACTCGCAGGCCGGGCCGACCGGGTTCCACGGCACGCCGTTCTTCGCCACCAACGCGCACCTGCGTGAGGAGCTCGACTACAGCGGCGACTGGACCACCCAGTTCGGCTGGCTGTGGCGCAACTGCAGCGGCAACACCATGCGGGTTGGCCTGCACTACATGAACGGCAAGAGCACCCAGTACCAGTTCCTCAACCACTCCGAGGAACAGCTCGGCCTGGGCATCTGGTACGACTATTGATCGCGGGGCGGGCGCCTTCCTTCGCGGGCCCGATGGCTTAGACTGTCAGGCATGCCCGCCGCCCGCCGCCCGTCGCCGATTACCTCCGCCCTGCTGGTCGCGACGCTGCTCTGCCCCGTCGGCTACGCCGCGGAGGACGCGCCCGCCGGAGTGGACCCCGCCGACCGCGACGACTACCTCCGCCGCTACGGCGAGCTGGCGGAGGTGGTGACGCAGATCGAGGTCAACTTTGCCGAGCCAATCGACCGCGAACGCCTGTTCCGGGCCGCGCTGCGGGGGATGCTCAGCGAGCTCGACCCGTACTCCTCGTACCTGCCGGCCGAAGATTTCGAGCGGCTCAAGCAGCTGGCCGAGGCGGCCCGGCCCACCACCGGCGTCGAGTTCGCGATCGAAGAGGGCCGCATGGTGGTGCTCGGCGTGCGTCCGGGGTCGCCCGCCGAGAAGGCCGGCGTGCAACCGGGCGAGCAGGTCCTGGAGATCGGGGGCGCTCCGACCGAGCGGATGACCCTGACCCAGGCGGACGAGCTGACGCGGGGCGACGCCGCCGGCGTGGCGCTGCTGCTGCGGGCCGACGCCTCCTCCCAGCCGCGGCGGGTCGAGTTGACCGCCAAGCGGCTCACCACCCCGACCGTGACCGGTGTTCGGGTTCTCGAGGGCGGTGTTGGCTACGCGCGTATCGTTTCGTTCACGGCCAACACGGCCGCCGAGCTGCGGGCCGCCATCGACCGTCTCACCGGCGAAGGCGCCCGGGCCCTGGTGCTGGACCTGCGGTTCAATCCGGGCGGGTTGCTGGAGGCCGCGGTCGACGTGGCGGACCTGCTGCTTGACGCGGGCGTGATCGTTTCGATTGTCGGCCGCCATGGCGACCCCCGGGTGATCAACGCCACCGGCGGCGTGGTCGCCGAGGGGCTGCCGGTTGTGGTGCTCGTCAACCGCTACAGCGCCAGCGCGAGCGAGGTCGTCGCCGCGGCGCTGCAGGACCACGACCGCGCACTCGTTGTCGGAGAGCGGACCTTCGGCAAAGGGAGCGTGCAGAGCCTGGTGCCGCTAGACTCCGGACGCAGTGGGCTGAAACTCACCACCGCCGCCTACCGGCGTCCCAGCGGCGGCTCGATCCACCGCTTCGCCGAATCGAGCGAGGCCGACGAGTGGGGCGTGTCGCCCAGCGAGGATGGCGCGCTGGCGCTGACCGCCGACGAGGCCCGGCGGCTGCTCGCGTCGTGGGGCGAGGACGCCGCTTCGCCCGTCGCCGATCGACAACTCGAGCTGGCCGTCGAACTGCTGACCACCGCCGCGAAGAAAGCCGAACCATGAAGCTGCTGTGCATCGAGACCACCTGCGACGAGACCGCCGCGGCTGTCGTGACCGGCGAGCTGGAGGTGCTCTCCTCGATGGTGGCCTCGCAGGAGAACCTGCACGAGCGCTTCGGCGGCGTCGTGCCGGAGATCGCGTCCCGGGCCCACGTGGAGCGGATCCTGCCGGTGATTGATCAGACGCTCGAGCGGGCCGGACTCGGGCTGACGGACCTGGACGCCATCGCCGTGGCCAATACGCCGGGGCTGTCGGGGTCGCTGCTGGTCGGGCTGGTGGCGGCCAAGACGCTGTGCGCCGCCACCGGGCTGCCGCTGGTCGCGATCAACCACCTGCAGGCGCACGTCTACGCGTGCCGCATGGCCGCCGGCGAGGACGTGTTCCCGTGCGTCGGCATGATTGTAAGCGGCGGGCACTCGAACCTCTACCGCTGCGATGGCCCGACCGACTTCACGCTGCTGGGCGCCACCATCGACGACGCCGCCGGCGAGGCGTTCGACAAGGTCGCCAGCCTGCTGGGGCTGCCTTACCCGGGCGGGCCCTCGATCCAGAAGGCCGCCGAGCGGGGCGACCCCAAGCGGCACCGCTTCCCGCGGCCGATGCTGAAGGACGACCGGCTGGCGTTCAGCTTCAGCGGTCTGAAGACAGCCGTGCGGTACCAGCTCATCGGACCGGGCAAGCTCGACGACGCCCAGCCGGTCGAGTTGACCGAACAAGAGGTGGCCGACGTGGCGGCCTCCTTCCAGGCGGCGGTGATCGACTGCCTGGCCGGCAAGGCGGAGCAGGCGATGCGGCAGACGGGATTCGACACGATGTGCGTCGGCGGCGGCGTGGCCGCCAACGGGCCGTTTCGCGCCCGGCTGGAAGAGGACGCCGCGCGGTGCGGCTGGCGGCTGCACGTGCCGCCGTTGTCGCTCTGCACCGACAACGCCGTGATGGGCGCGATCGCCGTCGAACGGTTCCGCGCCGGCAAGTTCGCGCCGCTCGACCTCGACATCGCCCCGGGGTTGGAACGCTAACAGCCGGTTGTGGCCGAGCGTTACCTCACGGGCGAGCGGGCCGTTCACGCCGCCTGCTCTCCGCTGTTGCCGCGCAGATCGTCGTGGAAAACGGCCGCGCCGCGCGATCTAATGGGAGTGTTCGTGCGCCCATATTACCGCGCAGGCTGTTGGGCAGCGGGCGCCACGGTGTGCGTTGAGATCGGAGTCGTTCGCAGGGGAGGACTGTCCGATTCGCGCGCTTGAAAACGGACAAAACCCCACCGGCTTGTTCGGGCGCACTTGACGCAACGGTTTAATTGAAAAGCACTTACAGCAAATCAGGGGAGAAATAGTCCCCGAGTTTTGTCCCCTTCGCGCGTGTTTCTGGACAGAACGACGCAGCCAATACTCCCCGTAGAAATGAGACGGGCCAAAAACAAAGGCGGCCCGCATCAATGCGGGCCGCCTAAGCTTTAGCTCTGTCCAGCTAGGAGCGCTTCGTTAGAAGCCCTTCTGGCAGCTGGGGCAGTAGGAGTTGTCGCGGTACACGGGCTCGTACTGCATAACGGGCTGGGCCTCGCTGGCGGGGCGGAGCACCACGTGACGCTCCGGCTGGGCGCCGGTTTGGTACTTGGTCAGCGACGCGTTCCACGCGTCCTTGCTGATCTTGCCCTTGTGCGTGTGGAGCACGACCTCGCCGGTCTTGTCGACGAACGCAACGTGCGGGAAGGTCTTGGCGTTGAACGCCGCGGCGACCTTCTTGCCGTACTCGGTGCTCGCGTCGATGCGGCACAGGTCGTACTTCTGCAGGGTCTTGTCGTCCTTGGCGGACAGCAGCTTCGCGTCAACTTCTTCACCGGGCTTGTCGAGCACCACCAGCAGCGGACGGTCGTCCGAGCGGACCTGCTCAAGGGCCTTGCCGTAGTCGGACTCCCACTTCGGGGCGTCGGCGACGGGCGAAGCAACCGCCGAAGCGATCGCCAAGGTAATCAAGCTCGTAAGCATCTTCGAATACTCCTTTTTTTGTCGGTCTGCAGCGGCGGCGCCGAAGCTCGACACGCGTCCATCCGGCAAAGGGAAGGGCGGCGCCTGTGCGGAACGCGACGGGGGATGGCCGGGGCACGCGATCGTGAGCGTCCAAGCGACGTCCTTGCGTGACCGAGCGGCCGAACAGGTGGGATGGTGCCGGCGGGGCCGCCAGGGCGACGGCCTCAATAGGTGCGAATCAACGAGGTGCGATGCGTATCAGGGTTGGGAATCTACCGGACCACCGGGTCAGCACAAGGGGGCGGAGTGGGTTCGGAATGCCGATTTCGCAGAATGGGTCAAGGCCAATCGGGGCGAGCACGCACGGGCAGCGTCTCGCACGCGGCCGGTAACCCCAGAGGCTCCAAGGGGTTGTGCGAAGCGGCCGGCGGGCCGCGTCCGCCCCCCAGGCTGGGACAAGATTTTTTGCGCCCGCGGCTATCCTCACCGGCGTTTGGTGAAGCTGGGCGGGACGCGTGGGCTGGCTAGGTTGCGCCCAGCCGCAGCTGGACGTCCTGGCGGCGGCCCTCGCGAATCACCGTCACGGTCACCTCCTGGCCGGGCGAGCAGCGGTCGACGATGGAGAGAAACTCCTGAGCGGTCCGCACCGGCGTGCCGTCGATCGAGACGATGCTGTCCGCGTACGAGCGGTCGATGCGGGTGTCGATGTAGCGCACCGCGCCCTGCCGGCGCTCGCGGCGGACGATGCGGAAGCCGCGCAGCCCGGCGCGGTCGGCGGGGCCGTCGGGCCTCACGCGAGCGATGGTCAGGCCATTGGGAGTCACCGCGAGTTCGATGATGCCGTGATCAGGACGGACGACCTTGCCGTGCTCGATGAGATCGGGCAGGAACCGCCGCACCCGGTTCACCGGGATGGCGAAGCCGACGCCGGAGTTCTGCCCGATCTTCGACGCGATTGCCACGTTCATGCCGATCATCCGCGCGCTGGTGTCCAGCAGCGGGCCGCCGGAGTTTCCGGGGTTCATCGCGGCGTCGGTCTGGATCATGGAGGTCATCGTACGGTTGCGAACGCGGCTGGGGAGCGAGCGGTTGAGGCTCGAGATGATGCCGGTGGTGAGCGTGCCCTCGAGCCCGAACGGGTTGCCCACGGCGTACGCCTTCTGCCCTACGCGGAGGGTGTCGGACTCGCCCATCTCGATCGGCGACAGCCGGTCGGCGGGGGCGTCGATCTTGAGCACGGCCATGTCGTACTCGGAGTCGGCGCCGATGAGCTGGGCGTCATAGGTCTCTCCGTTGAACAGCGTGACCTGGATCTCCTGGGCGTCCTCGATGACGTGGTTGTTGGTGAGGATGTGGCCCTGGCGGTCGATGATGGATCCCGATCCGGAGCCCTTCCCGTGCTGCACACGGAAGAACATGTCCGCCTGGAGCGTGCTGGTGGTGATGTTCACCACGGCCCGCTGAGCGACCTCGTACACGCGGATGTTGGCCAGCTCCTCAGGGGTCAGGTTGATCGGCGCCCGGTCGGCCGGCGCGCCGGCGGGCGCCACCGCGTAGGGCGAAGCCTGATTGGGAGCGGCGGGCTGGGCGAAGGCCGTGGATTCCATCGCCGGCAGGTCAACCAGGCCCGCCATCAGCGCGGCGCCCACAACGGCGCCGACCAGCATGCAGAGGACACACGTGAGTGTTGAACGGTTCCTGAACAGGTGCATGGGATCGGTTGGATAGAAGCAAGTGTTAAGGAGTGAAACTGGGTGGTCCCAGCGGACCGGGAGCCTCCGGCGGCCTGGGCCCCTACGTGTACGATGATCGCCCTGGCTTCGTTCGCCGGCAAGGCCGGTTTGGGCCTGCTGTCGCTGGCGGGCCGGTCAGGTAAGCGGCCAGATCAGGGGGATTAGCGTGAGCGCAACCACCGCGCAGAGCAGCGTCAGCGGGCCGCCGACCCGCAGGTAGTCGCGGGGGTGGTAGCCGCCCGGGCCCATGACCATCAGGTTGGTCTGGTAGCCGATGGGGGTGGCGAAACTCAGCGAAGCGGCGATCGCGACCGCCATGATGAACGGCCGCGGGTTCAGACCGCCGGCGGCCGCGACGCTGATGGACAGCGGGATCATGATCGACGCGACCGCCACGTTGGTAATCGCCTCGGTGAACACCATCGACACAAGGTACACGGTCACGAGCAGCGCGAACGGCACCGCGGCGGGCGGCAGCGGCGACGCCTGGGTCAGCCCGATCAGGCCCTGGGCGATCCAGTCGGCCGCGCCGCTCTTCTCGATCCCCTGCCCCAGGCCGATGGCGGCGGCGATCGTCATGAGCACCTGCAGGTCGATTGCCGACCGTGCCTGCGAACTCGACAGGCAGCGGAACAGGATCATCGCCAGCACGACAGTCACCGCCGCGACCGGCTTCGGGTCGTTGCCCAGCAGGTTGCCGATCGGCACGGGCCCCAGATGAGTCGGCCCGCCGGCCAACGCAATGGTCATCAGCCACGCGATCAGCAGCAGGAACAGCCCGACGGCGATCAGGGCGCGGTCGTGCCGGCGGGCGGACGACCCGTCGATCTGGCTCACCAGGTAGAACTCGCGGTTGTTGCGGTGCTGCTCCACAAAGTCGTTGCGGGTCTGCAGGAGCAGGGTGTCGCCGGGCTCTAGGCGGATGTTGCCAATCTTGTTAGTCAGGCGTTCGCCGTTTCGGTGCACCGCGACGATGGCCGCGTTGTAGCGCTCGCGGAAGTTGGCGTCCCGCACGGTCGACCCGATGATCGGTGAGGTGCGAGACAGCACCGCCTCGGTCAGCTGCCGGCGGGTGCGCTTCTCAGGTTCGTGCTCGTAGCTGTCATCGACGGCAGGCACCAGGCCGGAGATCCGCTCCAGGTCGGCGATCGTATCGACGACGCCGGTGAACACCATCCGGTCGCCGGACTGGATTACGTCGCGGGGCGTAACTGGCGTGATCACCTGGTCCTCGCGGGCGATCTCGATGAGGAACAGTCCAGGCAGGTTCCGCAGTCCGGCGTCTTCGACCGACTTGCCGATTAGCGGGCAGGTCGGCTGCACCATCAGCTCAACTAGGTACTCGCGCCGGCGTTTGGCGAGCCGCGTGGAGGGCTCCGACCGGTTGGGCAGCATCCAGTGGCCGATCGTCAGCACGTACAGAACGCCGACCGCCATCACCGGCAACCCGACCCAGGTGATTTCCAGCAGCCCGATGTCCGACACCTGACTCAGCACGTCGGGGCGGTTCTGCCATGCGCTGGCGCTCTCGCTCAGCTTGGCGTTGCAGACCAGCGTAGTGCTGGTGCCGATTACCGTCACCACTCCGCCCAGGATGGTGAAGTAGCTCAGGGGCATCAGCAGCCGGGAGGGCGAAACATCGCGTTTGCGGCACCAGTCGATCACCACCGGCGCCAGCATGGCGACCAGCGGGGTATTGAGCACCACCGCCGAGATGGGCGCCACGAGCGTCAGCCGCAGCAGGGCGCCGCGTTCGCTCGTGGCCCGCCCTAGCAGCAGGTTTCCGACCCAGTCGAGGGCGCCGGTGGTCCGCAGCCCGGCCGAGGCCGCGAACAGGGCGCCGATGAGGATCACCGCCGGCTCGGAGAACCCCTTGAGCGCCATCTTTGGCGTGATCACGCCCGCGAGCGTAATCACCGCAAGGCCGCTGAGGAACAGCAGCTCAACGGGCACCCGCCGCACCTGCAGGCCGAGGAAGACCAGGGCGGTCACCAGGATGGCCAGCGACCCCTGCCACGTGAGCGCGGGCTGTTGAGCGAGGAGGACGGCTAGGGTCATGGGTTCGGTGCGCGTGGGGCGCGGGATTGGCGTCAGACTGCCTGGTGACCGGGGCGGGTGGTTGCGCTCGCAGAGAGCAACTGGCGGGCCCCCTTACGCGGGGCGTCCCATCCGGGTTTCTTCGGCGAGGCGCGTCCCAGACTCGGCAATAATCGGTGCGGCGCCGGGCGAACTCAAGGGGTCGCTGTCGGCACAACCTGCAGGACCGGACCCTTGAAAATAGCGGAAACTTATGGCGTCCCCGAGTCCGCCCGGATAAACTGGGGATATCTGGCTAAATGCACAGAGTCAGCCAATTTACGCGGTCGCCCCGATTCGGAACAGAGCGGTCGCTAGTTTGAGTTACGCATTCGGAGCGCCTTGTTCGATGGCCCACGAGTCCATGATGAACCTTCTCACACGCCACTCTCTCGTCATCGCCCTGGCCGCCGCGTTGCTGCCGGCGGCCGCGCAGGCCGGGCAGGTTGGCCCCGTCGGCGTCTACCAGCACGAGAGCGGTGACACGTACTTCTCCATGAGCCTGTCGGCGGACTTCGGAGCGGAGCCCGCCCAAGCCGGACGCAACATCGCCGTGCTGTTCGACACGTCGGCCAGCCAGACCGGCATGTACCGCACGACCGCCCTCTCCGCCCTCAAGGCGATGCTCGGCAAGCTGCGGGCCGAAGACCGGGTGCGGCTGTACGCGGTCGACCTGGAGGCCCGCCCCATGGGGGACCGTTTCTCCCCGGCCGGCAGCGCAGCGTTGGGCGCCGCGGTTGAGAAGCTCAAGCATGAGACTCCGCTGGGCTCAACCGACCTGAACAAGGCGCTCAAGGCAGCGGCCCACGACCTCGAGGAGTCGAACGCCTCGAATCGCGTTGTGGTCTACATCGGTGACGGCGTCAGCGCCGCTAACCTGCTGCGTGGCCCGTCCTTCGCGGGGCTGATCAGCGAACTGCGTGACGGCCGCGTCTCGGTGAACAGCTACGCCATCGGGCCACAGCGGGACGCCGAACTGCTGGCGGCGATCGCCAACGGAACCGGCGGCAACCTGTACGTCGACGGCGCCATGTCGCTGGCCGACGAGGCCTCGGGCGTGACCCTGGAGCGAGCCAATGAAGAGAACGCCCGCCGCGGCGCTCAGGTGGGTCGTACACTGGCCAGCTGGGCGCAGGCCGAGGTGGTCTGGCCCAAGTCGGTAGCCGTCAGCGACTCGATCTCCGAGCTCTACCCGGCGGAGCTGCCGCCGATGCGTTCCGACCGCGACAGCATCGTTGTCGGGCGTCTGAAGCCGGACGCCAAGCAGATTCAGATTTCCGCTTCGCTCGGCCACGCCGACCGTCCGCAGCCGTCGGCCTGGCGGCACGCCGTGCCCGAGGCAAGCGAAGCCAATGCCTATCTTTCGCAGCTGGTGGGACAGGCCGAGAGCGATCAGGGCGTTAGCCTCCCGACGCTCGGCACCGCCGGCCTGAACGAAGTCGCCCGCACGCTGAACGCCGGCGTCGAGCAGCTAACCAACCTGGCCGAGAAGGCGGTCGCGACCGGCGACTCGAAGAGCGCCAACCAGATCGCCGAGGCGGTTCTGCGGCGTGACCCGGGCAACCTCCGCGCCAAGACCGTCAAGCGGGTTGTGGCCCGCAAGACGGGCGAGTCCGACGAGCCGACCGACAACCGCGCGGACCTGAATATGGTGCGGGTGGCTCAGGTTGAGGTCGTGGACGCCCCGGCCTTGGGCGACCCGGTAGTTGTCTACGATTCGGCCGAACCCTACTACGACCCCAGCGGCCTGCCGCCGGCCGACGTGGTGCGGGATGACGAGTTCCTCACCGCCGTTGAGAAGCAGAACCGCATCATGGCGGAGCAGCTCCGGAAGGAAGTGCAGGTTGCTATCTCTGAGGCGCGTGACATCATGTCCCGCTCTCCGCAGGACGCGATCCAGTCGCTCAAGCTGATGGCACAGAGCATCCAGAATGCGCCCGAGCTGCTGGCGGACGTCCGCGCGAGCCTGAGCGACCGCCTGGAGATGGCGCTGCGTCAGGCGTCCCGTGCGGCGTCGATCAAGGATGAGCTCGACCGCCAGTCGGAGGAGGCCATCGCCGCCGCCCGCGAACGCATGCAGCTGCTCGACTCGATGGAGCAGAACCGTGAACGCGAGAAGCAGCTGATGGATCGTTTCAACGCCCTGATGGACGAGGAGCAGTACGCCCAAGCCGAAGAGGTCGCCGAGATCGTCCGCACGATTGACCCCGAAGGCGTGACCCCGGTCGCGGCCGACCAGTGGGCCGCGTTCAGCCGGTACCACTACCAGAACCAACAGCTCCGGGCGCTCCGCGCGAAGGCCTGGATTGAAACCCTGGCTCAGGTCGAGCAGTCGGCCATCCCGTTCCCGGACAACCCGCCGATCGTCTACCCGGACGCGGAGTTCTGGCGTCAGATCACCGAGAGCCGCAAGAAGTACGAGTCGGTTGGCATCACCGGCAAGAGTGACTCGGAAGAGCGGATCGCCGAGGCCCTCGCCTCGCCGCTTACCAGCGCCGGCCTGGACTTCCTGGATACTCCGCTGGAGGAGGTCGTCGACTTCCTCCGCACCGAGTACGAGATCGAGATCCAGCTCGACGAGACAGCGCTGGACGATCTGGGCATCGGCACCGACGAGCCGGTCACGGTCAACCTCCGCAACATCTCGCTCCGCAGCGCACTGCGGCTCATGTTCAAGCAGCTCGAGCTCACCTACGTCATTGCCGACGAGGTGCTGCTGATCACCACCGAGGAAGAAGCCGAGACCCGGCTCACCGTCCGCGTCTACAACGTTGGTGACCTGGTCATCGACAAGACGCCTATCCCAGCCCTCGGCGGCGCCGGCGGCGGTGGCGGCGGCTTTGGCGGCGGCGGCGGCGGCCTGGGTGGCGGCGGCGGCGGCTTCGGCGGTGGTGGCGGCGGCCTGGGTGGCGGCGGTGGCGGCTTCGGCGGCGGTGGCGGCGCCTTCAGCGTGCCGGAGGACTTGGTCCTCACTAAGCGCGCTGTCCCAACGAACGCCAGCGCCCCAGCGGTTGTGGCCGAGCCTGTCCGCAAGGCCAAGCGTGCGGCCAAGCCCAGCCCCATCAAGATTGACGATTCGATCCCGGCCGATCAGTTCTGGGCGGACTACTTTGAGGCCGGTGAGGTTGACCCCGCAGCGGTGCGTGAGACATCGCGTCAGCTGATGAAGCGCGGAGACCACGCCGGTGTGGTTGCTCTCATCCAGAACGCGTTGCGGCACGGCCAGCCCCAGCCCTGGATGTACGAGGCGCTCGGCATCGCCATGCAGGTTGCGGGCAATTCGCCGCACGACGTCGAGCGGGCCATTATGTCCGCCGTCGACTTCAGCAGCTCCGCGGACGAGCTGATCCTGATCTCTCACTACCTGACCAAGCTTGAGCTCGATAGCCGGGCGATCCAGGTTCTGCAGCAGGCGGTCAAGCTCGACCCGACGCTGAAAGAGGCCTACCTGCTCGGGATGAAGTCCGCCGAACGCACCGGCGACCTCGACGGCCTCCGCTGGGCCACGGTGGGCATCCTCAGCCGCGCCTGGCCGAGCGACCAGCAGGGCATCGAGGACGAGGCCCGCCGCCTAGCGGCCGCAACGCTCCGGCAGCTTGAGGTCGATGGACGCATCAGCGAGCACGACGCCTACAACGACGACCTGGTCGCCGCCATGCAGCGTGACTGCGTGATCCGCGTCACGTGGACCGGCGACGCCGACGTCGACCTGCTGGTCGAGGAGCCGGACGGCTCGGTCTGCTCGAGCAGCAACCCCCGCACCCCCGGCGGCGGCGTGATGCTGGGCGACACCTTCGCCACCAGTGACGGCCCCGGCCAGAAGGGCTTCTCCGAGACCTACCTCTGCCCGCGCGGCTTCAACGGCGCCTACCAGGCGGTCGTCCGTCGGGTCTGGGGTGACGTGACTGCCGGCGTCGTGACGGTCGACGTGTACACCAACTACGGCGCCCCCAATGAGAAGCACCAGCGTGGCCAGGTGGAGCTCGGCAAGGGCGACTCGGCGGTGAAGTTCGAGCTGGCCGACGGGCGTCGCGCCGAGCGTGTTGACGAGCAGCAGTTGGTCAACGCGATCAATCGTCAGGAGGCGGTCGGACGGGCGGTTCTTGCTCAGCAGCTCGGCTCGATGTCTGACCCGGGCGTGACCGCTCTGCGTCCGGATGACCTGCAGCGGATCCGGCGCCGGCAGTTGGCCGGTGGCGGAGGGGGAGCGGTCGGCTTCCAGCCGCAGATCACCGTCCTGCCTGACGGAACCCAGCTAACGGTCAACGCCGTGGCTACCGCGGACCGCCGCTACGTGATCGTCCGCCCGGCGCCGTCGATCACGTCGATCTCGGACGTCAGCACGTTCACCTTCGCTGGCGCCTCGCAGGACGCCGACGACGGCAATGACGACGGCGACGACGACGGCGACGCGGCCGCTCTGCTGCTGGGTCGGCGTGGCGTGAACGTTGGCGGCGATGACGACGCCGGCGGGAACAACTGAGCCGGGCTAGGCGCCGGGCCAATGGGGCCCAAGCGACTCTCGCTGCAACTCGGTCAGACGGGCTACCCCCGCGGTCGCGGCGGCCACCAGCTGCTGCAGTTCCGTGGCGGAGAAGGTAGCCTCTTCACCGGTCCCCTGCACCTCGACGAAGCGGTCGCCGCCAGTCATCACGACGTTCATATCGACCTCGGCCGCGGCGTCCTCGTGGTAGTTGAGGTCCAGTCGGACACGCCGGTCTACCAACCCAACGCTCACGGCCGCGACGCTATCGCGAAACACGCGTGACGGGTCTGGCGGATCGATATCGATCGACCGGACCGCGTCCACCAACGCGACGAACGCGCCGGTGATGCTCGCGGTGCGGGTGCCGCCGTCTGCGCGGATCACGTCGCAGTCGACGGTGATCGAGCGTTCGCCGAGCGCCTCGAGGTCGACCACCGCCCGCAGGCTGCGCCCGATCAGACGCTGGATCTCGGTGGTGCGACCGTCGACTTTGGCGCGGTCGCGGGGTTTGCGGGGTGAGGTGCTGCCGGGCAGCATGTTGTACTCGGCGGTGACCCAGCCCTTGCCGCGGCCGGCCAGCCACGGCGGCACGTCGGCCGCGACGCTGGCGGTGCACAGCACCATGGTCTGCCCGGCGTGGATCATCACGCTGCCGGGCGCGTTGGACGCGAAGCCGCGTTCGATCTTGATGGGTCGGAGTTGGTCGTCCGGGCGACCGTCGATGCGTTGGCTCATGCCGGGCAGCATAGCCGTGGCGGCGGTCGAAGGGAACCGCGGCGTCCGGAAGCGTGCGGCCGCTACTTGCCGCAGTAGTCGATCGCGCGGGCAATCTCGCTCTTCATGTCCGCGCGGCGGACGATGCGGTCGATGTAGCCGTGTTCCAGCAAGAACTCGCTGGTCTGGAAACCTTCGGGCAGCTCGGTGCGGAGCGTCGCCTTGATGGTGCGGGGCCCTGCGAAGCCGATCAGCGCCTTCGGCTCGGCGAAGATCAGGTCGCCCAGCGATGCGAAGCTGGCGGCGACGCCGCCCATGGTGGGGTTGGTGAGCACGCTGATGAACAGCCCGCCCGCCTGGTCGTACCTCGCCAACGCGGCGGAGACCTTGGCCATCTGCATCAGCGACAGGATGCCTTCGTGCATCCGGGCCCCTCCGCCCGAGCCGCTGGTGATGATCAGGGGCAGGTTCTGATCGGTGGCCCGCTCAACGAGCCGCGTCAGCCGCTCGCCCACCACCGAGCCCATGCTGCCCATGATGAACGCCGAGTCGGTGACCCCGAAGGCCACGCGGCGGGCGCGGATCATGCCGGCGCCGGTGAGCGCCGCGTCGCGGAGGCCGGTCCGCTTCTGCTCGGCGACAATCCGCTGTGCGTAGGGCTTCTTGTCGGCGAAGCCCAGCGGGTCGGTGGGCATAAGGTTGGCGTCCCACTCCTCAAACGTGCCCTCGTCCAGCATGTGCCGGACGCGGTCGGCCGCGCTGAGGTACATGTGGTGGCCGCACATCGGGCAGACATTCATCTGCTCCGTGGCAGTCTTGCGGAAGATGGTCTCGCCGCAATCGCCGCAGCGAATCCACAACCCGCTGGGGACGCCGCGCTTTTCTCGCGGGCCGTTTGGGTTGGTTTCGCCTGTCGCCATGGAGGGGGACCGTTGCATCGACTGCCGAATACGTGCTATCGCGGACATGGGCTTGAGGCCCGACAGGCCCCTATCATACCAATCCCCGCGGGGCGCCACCATGCCACCGGGGGGACCCTGGGGCCGACCGCCTGGGGGCGGATTTACGCATCCTTCAGGGGGACCATCGGCTCCAGCACCTCCCAGCCTGCCTGGCCGGGCCGCCGGCCCCAGAAGTCGGTCAGCTCGTCGTGCCGCAGCACGTGGCGGACCACGCTGGCGAGTGGTTCGGGGGCGACCACCACCACCGAGTCGTGCGACTTGTGCTTCTTCAGCACCTTCCGGAGAACCTCCGAGACGCGGTTCTTGGCCGCCAGCACGGTCTCGCCCTGCGGCGGGCAGACAGTCTCCGGCTGCTCGCGCCACTGGCGGAACACCTTGGGCTGCTTCGTCTTGACGTCCTCGATCAGCATCCCCTGCCACAGCCCGTGGTCCAGGTTTGCCAGCTTGTCCAGCGTCTTGGGCCGCACGTCCAGCGCGGCGCCGACCTGCTTGGCGGTCTGCTCGCAGGACTCGCAGGGGCTGGAGTAGATCGCCTCGGGCTCGAACCCCTCGAGCTGTTCGATGACCTTCGCCACCTGCTCGCGCCCGTCCGCCGACAGCGGGATATCAAGGTTGCCCTGGACACGGCCCTGCTGGTCGTACTCGGTGGCGCCGGGGGTGATTAGCAGAATGCGGAGCATTCATGGTTTCCTGAGGAGGCGGCTCAGCCGTCGCGGCCCGAGCGGGCCAGCTGGTTGAGCGAATCAACGCGTTGCTGGTAGTCGTCCGCTCCAAACACCGCCGTGCCCGCGACCAGCAGGTCGGCCCCCGCCCGCACGCAGTCGGCGATGGTCGACGGGTTCACACCGCCGTCGACCTCGAGCAACGCGTCGCAGGCTGGGTCGTCGCGCAGGCGGCTCAGCTTCTCGAGGGCGACCGGGTCGAACTCCTGCCCGCCGAATCCGGGCATCACGCTCATCACGAGCACCAGGTCGCAGTGGGGCAGGGCGGGGAGGATCGTCTCGAGCGGCGTGGGCGGGTTCAGCGACAGGCCGGCCATGGCGCCGGACTCGCGGATTTCATCGAGCAGCGGCCGCGGGTCGTCGAGCACCTCGGCGTGGACCGTAATGCAGTCGGCGCCGGCGTCCCGGTAGCGGGCCGCGTACTCCGCCGGGTTGTCGATCATCAGGTGCACGTCCAGCGGCAGGTCTGTCACCGCGCGGATGGCCTCGATCACCGGCAGCCCGAACGACAGGTTCGGCACGAAGTGCCCGTCCATCACGTCCAGGTGCAGCCCGTGGACGCCGGTGGCCTCGATGTCCCGGATTTCCTGCTGGAGGTTGGCGAAGTCGCACGCCAGCAGCGACGGCATCAGCACCGGCGAGCGGCTGCCCAGCGAGGCGCGGACGGATTCTCTGTTGCGAAAGTTGGGCATGACCTGGAGAGCGGGCGGGCGAGGGGGCGGTCGGTCGCGGCGGCGTGCGGGCAAGCCGTCTCCGGCACGCTGCGCCCCTGTGCGGCGCGAAGAAGGGTCGTGTTGGGGCGCCGGTGGGCCGGCTGGGGCGTTCTCGCGGGTCGAAAAAAAGGGCCGCGAGTCGCGGCCTGGGTCATCCCTTTGTGCCAAGAACCGCCCCGGGCATCAAGCCCCGCCACTGGCGCCAAACCCGCATCCGCCGGGTGCGAAGGGCGGAGGGCTCGGCCTAAGTTGTTTTGAGTGCTCGCGTTGCGGTGGATGGGTGGCTGGCGGCTAGTCGTCCAGCTCGGCGGCGCGGGGCAGCTGCTCCAGGCTGTCCAGCCGGAAGAACTGCAGGAACCTGTCGGTGGTGAAGTACCGACCCTGCCCGCCCGGTTCCCCGGCCAGCTCGCGTCGCAGCAGGCCCCGACGCACAAGTTGCGACAACAGCGGCCCGCTCGACACGCCCCGCAGTTTGTCCACCGCGGCGGCGGTGGTTGGCTGTCGGTACGCCACCACCGACAGCACCTCCAGCGCCTTGGGCGAGAGCCGGACCTCCTTCACCCGCCCGTAGAACTTGTCCCGCACACGCTGCAGGTCCTCGCGCAGTTGCAGGCGGAAGCCCTCCGCGCGGTCGGCGATCTCGTACGGCGCGGCGTCACGCTGGTACTCGTTGTTCAGCTCGGCGACCGCCGTGCGGACCTCCTCGGGCGTGACGTCGCGCATCTCGGACGCGAGTTCCTCGGCGGTGCGCGGCCGGCCGTTCTCCGCGCCGACAAACAGGATCGCCTCGATGATGCCCTTCGGGCTGACCGCGCTGGGCGGCGGCGCGGGCGCCTCGTCCGGCGCATCGGAGGCGCCGCCGAGCATCTGCGCGAACGCCGCGGTCAGACGCTGAAGCGACAGCGGCGACGGCGCTTCGGTTTGTGGGGTTGGGGACACGGAACTCCTCTATCTCGTGCGTCGGCGCCTACTTCCGAGCGGCTCGGATGTTAGGCGACTTTCCTCCTTAGCGGCAAGATCGTGTAGTGCTAGCATGGGCGATTATGATGCCACAAACACGACGCCAGGCCCGGCGGATCCTAGGGCTGTTCGAGACCTCGCACCTGTGGACTATCACCACTATGGCCGCCTGCGCTCTGGTTGCTTGGGCCGCGGCGGTGTGGCCCGAGCACGAGGGCCTCACCGACGGCGGCCGCTGGGCATTGTTCATCCTGGTGCTGTCGGCCGGGCTGTGGGTCACCGAGGCGATCCCGGCGGTCGCCGTGAGCCTGCTGGCCATCGGGCTGGAGATCGCCATCCTCGGCCGCCCGGGCGGGGTGTTCGCCACCGGCCCCAAGGACTGGGAGATGTTCATCGAGCCGTGGGGCAGCTCGCTGATCTGGTTGTTCTTTGGCGGCTTCTGCCTGGCCGCGGCGGCCGAGAAGACCGGGCTGGACCGCTGGCTCGCGCTTCGGGCGGTCGGGTTCTTCGGCGACAAGCCCGCCATGCTGCTGGTCGGCGTGATGAGCATCACGGCGGTGCTCTCGATGTTCATGTCCAACACCGCCACGGCCACGCTGATGGTCGCGGTCTTTGGACCTCTCATTGTGTCGCGTCCCGTGGACGACCGATTCGTCAAAGCCCTACTGCTGGCGATCGCGTTCGGCGCGAACGTCGGCGGCATGGGCACGGTGATCGGCACGCCGCCTAACGCAATCGCGGCGGGCGTGCTGAGCGAGGCGGTCGGCTCCGGCGCCATGCCGCCGGAGCACGGCGTCGACTTCGCCCAGTGGATGATCCTGGCCGTGCCGCCCGCCGCGTTGATCCTCGTGCTGTCTTGGGGGTACCTCACGGCGGCGTACCTCGGCGGGGCAGCGTTCAAGCCGGTTGAGAACCTGTCGTTCGGCGGGGGCAAGCCGCCCGTGGTGCCGCCGCTCCGCCAGGTGATCGTGGTCGGCACGTTCGTGGCGACCATCGGGATGTGGATCACCAGCCCGTGGCACGGCATCCCGACAACGGTCGTTTCGTTCATCCCAATCTGCGTGCTGACCTCCACGGGCGTGCTGCTGGGCGACGACCTGCGCACCCTGTCGTGGGACATCCTGCTGATGATCGCCGGCGGGCTCTCGCTGGGCGTCGCGATCGCCGAGACCGGGCTGGCCGACTGGCTGGTCGCCCAGCTGCCGCTGGAAGGATTGTCGCCGATGGCCATGGTGTTGGGGTTCGGGTTCCTGACCGTGGTCCTCTCGAACCTGATGAGCAACACGGCCACGGCCAACATCGTGCTGCCGCTGGCGCTGGCCGCCACCACCTCGATCGACGGCCGCCTGGTCGTGCCGATCGCGCTGTGCGCGTCGCTCGCCATGTGCCTGGCCATCAGCACCCCGCCCAACGCCATCGTGTACGGCGCCAAGCGGCTCACCGCCCGCGACCTGCTGCTGGCCGGCCTGCTGACGGGCTTGGTGGGGCCGCCGGTGGCCGCGTTCTGGTGCCAGTTTGCCCTGCGCTGGGTCTAGCGCCGACGCCCGATCACCCTTGTCGCTGGCCCCCGGGCTGGTACGCTGTCGGTTGCTCACGACCGCCTCCCCCCGAGCCCCCGCCATGAAGAAGTACGACTGCATCGTTATCGGCACCGGCCCCGCCGGCCAGAAGGCCGCGATCCAGGCCGCCAAGCTCGGCAAGAGCGTCGCGATCGTCGAGAAGAACGCCGTGCTGGGCGGAGCCCAGGTCAACACCGGCACCATCCCCAGCAAGGCCCTCCGCGAGGCCGTGCTGCACCTGACCGGCGCCAATCGCAAGGGGATGTTCGGCCAGTCGTACCGCATCAAGCAGGACATCGCGATGTCCGACCTCGCGAGCCTGTCCCAGCAGGTGATGCGCCGCGAGTGGGACATCATCCGCAGCCAGTTCGACCGCAACGGCGTCGACCTCATCTGGGGCAAGGCGAAGTTCACCGGCCCCAACCACGTCGAGGTCGACGGCCCCGAAGGGCTGCAGCAGTTCGAGGGCGAGAAGTTCCTGGTGGCGGTCGGCACCCGCCCGGCCAAGCCGCCCCACATCCCGTTCAACGGCCACTCGATCGTCACCTCCGACGAGCTGCTCAAGCTCGACCGCATCCCCAAGACCATGATCGTGGTGGGCGGCGGCGTGATCGGCAGCGAGTACGCCACGATCCTCGCCACCCTCGGCGTGCGGATCACGCTGGTCGAGGGCCGCAGCGACGTGCTCGGCTTCCTCGACCACGAGATCACCGGCGCCTGCCAGTACTTCATGCGGCAGAAGGGCATCACCCTGCGGCTCGGCGAGAAGGTCGAGAGCATCCAGGAGGTCGACTCCACGGTCTCCGGCAAGAAGCAGCGGCTCGTCGAGGCCCAACTCGAGAGCGGCAAGACCCTCCGCGCCGAGGCGCTGCTCTACTCCGTCGGCCGGCAGGGCGTGTGCGGCGCGCTCGGCCTGGATCAGGTCGGCGTCGAGTACGACGACCGCGAACGCCTGCACGTCAACGAGCACTACCAGACCAGCGCCGAGCACGTGTACGCCGCGGGCGACGTCATCGGCTTCCCCGCGCTGGCGTCCACCAGCATGGAGCAGGGCCGCCGCGCCATCTGCCACGCGTTCGGCGTGTGCGACGTGCGCAACTACAACACCGAGCTGTTCCCCTTCGGCATCTACGCGGTGCCGGAAATCTCCATGGTCGGCCGCACCGAGGAAGAGCTCACCCGCGACGGCATCCCCTACGAGGCCGGCATCGCCCAGTACCGCGAGATCGCCCGCTGCCAGCTGCTCGGCGACGACCAGGGCATGCTCAAGATGCTGATCCACCAGGACAGCCACAAGCTGCTCGGCGTGCACATCATCGGCACCGGCGCCACCGAGCTGGTCCACATCGGCCAGGCCGTGATGGCGCTAGACGGCACCGCCGAGTTCTTCGTCGACAACGTGTTCAACTTCCCCACGCTGGCCGAATGCTACAAGGTCGCGGCCTACAACGGGCTCAACAAGCTGGCGCACATCTAGTTGGTGGCTAGTGGTTGGTGGTTGGTGGTTGGGACGGAAGCGTCGCGGCGCTCGGCCCCCTCGCCCAGACTTTTGTCCCTTTTGGCGCTACGCAATCTTAGGGACAAAAGTCGGACCCCATCGCCGGCCCCGAACCTCGTTTCACTCTGGTATAGCAGTGTTTGCGAGTTTTCTCCTGCTGGGCGAGCGGCGACTTTTGTCCACGGGGTGTCGCCCATAGGGACAAAAGTAGCTCACTCGAAGGCAGCTTGTGATAGTGACCGCCCACTGCGGCTCTGTCGCAGCGCGGACCGCGGATCAGTACCCCATTCGACCGCGCAGGGTGGCCGGTTTCTACAACAAAGTAGCAGGAACAAGCTAATAGACGGTCGCCAATAGTAGCACGGTGGTCCTCCACCGTGAGAACTTGGTTGCACGCTGCCCACCGAACACGCTTACCGCTGATCCGCCCCGACGGTCATGCCGTCAGGGATACGGCGGGGACCGCCGTGCTACGAATTGGCGACCGCAACCCTGCGCCTAGCCGAGCTTCTTCAGCGCCTTCTCGACCACTTCGAGCTGCGCCTGCGCGTCGGCCAGCTTGGTGCGTTCCTGCTCGACCACCTCGGCCGGCGCGTTGCTCACGAACTTCTCGTTCTTGAGTTTCCCTTCCAGGCTCTTGGTGAACTTGGCCAGGTTGTCCCGCTCCTTCGTCAGCCGCGTCTTCTCGGCTTCGACATCGATGAACCGGCTCACGTCGACCAGCACCTCCATGCCGGCGGCGGTCTTGCTGGCGGGCATGTCGGGCTCGGCCGGGTCGGGGCCGATCGCGGTCAGTCGGGCGTTGGCCATCTTGGCGAAGTAGGGCTGCATCGGCTCGATCAACGCGGCCGAAGCCTCGTCGCAGCGGACCACGAACTCCAGCTCCTCCTTGAACGGCACGTTCTGCCCCTGCCGCACCTCGCGCACCGCGCCCAGCACCGCCTGGAACTTGGCGAACTGCTCCTCGATGGTCGCGTCGACGTCGGCCGTGTTCGCCTCGGGCCACGCCGCGATGCAGACCGACTCCTCCGCCGTGGCCGGCGTCGGCAGGCCCCGCTCGGGCGCCAACCGACCGAGCAGTTGCCAGACCTCTTCGGTCAGGAACGGCGTCATCGGGTGCAGCAGCCGCAGCAGCCGGTCGAGCGCGTGGGCCAGCACCCGCTGAGCCACCTGCTTGTCCGGGCCCTCTTTGGCGAAACGGGCCTTGGTCATCTCGACGTAGAAGCTGCAGAACTCGTTCCAGGCGAAGTCGTACAGCTCGCGGGCGGCGTCGGCGTAGCGGAACTCGTCCAGGGCTTCGGTAACCTTCTGGGTGACCGTGGCCAGGCGGCTGAGGAGCCAGCGGTCCTCGATCTTGAGCTCTCCGGGAGCTGAAGCTCCCGGCTCGTAGCCTTGGAGGTTGGTGAGCGCGAAGCGCGACGCGTTCCACAGCTTGTTGCAGAAGTTGCGGCCGAGCTCGAACTTCTCACTGGTCACAGCGCCGCGCTCGAGCGCCAGGTCCTCTTCCTTCTCGGCCCACTGCGTGCGGAACTCCCCGCCGCACTTGTCGCACTTCACCCGCGGCTGCACGCGGTTCTTCTTGGTCTGCTTGATCGTGGCGTCGCAGTGCGGGCAGACAAACTCCACCGGCATGCGGACGTCCTGCGTCTCGGTGGTGAGGTACGCGATGCCGAACCGCAGCGCGTCGGCGCCGAACTTGTCGATCACGTCCAGCGGGTCGACGCCGTTGCCCTTCGACTTGGACATCGTCTCGCCGAAGCCATCGAGGATCTTCGGGTGGATAAACACCTGGTGGAATGGGATCTCGCCGACGTTGTATAGGCCCGTCAACACCATCCGCGCCACCCACAGCGTGAGGATGTCCCGCGAGGTGATCAGCACGCTGGTCGGGTAGAACTTTTTGAGGAGGTCGGTCTCCTCGGGCCAGCCCATGGTGGAGTAAGGCCACAGGGCGCTGGAGAACCAGGTGTCGAGGACTTCCTCCTCTCTTGCGAAACCAAACTCATTTTCCAGCGCGCTAGTTAGTATGCGAGCGTTAGGGGACGTTGGATCATCCGATGCACATACTAAGACGCGATCTCCCTGGTAGTCCCAAGACATCTGAACGTCATTGTGATGTTTTGAAAGTAAGTCTAGGACTTGCTCAATGCCCTTCCATGGCAACCCGCGTTCTTCGTACCGTTCCTTTGTCACTGACCAGATTGGGATCCGGTGTCCCCACCACAATTGTCGACCAACCGGCCAATCTCTCTTCTCGGCGAGCCAGTCGACATACCCTTTGGCATAACGGGACGGACTGATTCGGAAGTGTAGCTTGTCCTCGGGTTCGCAATCTTGATCTAGCGCGTCAATCGCAGATTGTGCAAGGCTTCCCATCTCTACAAACCATTGATCGGCCAGGTACGGTTCGATCGGCGTCTTGCTGCGGTCGCTGTGGGCGAGGTCGATGACGCGGTCCTCGCGGTCGGTCTCCGGGTCGTGCAGGCCGAGCTCGGTGAGGTCCTCGACCACCGCCTTCCGCGCGTCCTTCATCGTCAGGCCGCGGTACTTCTGGGGCACGCTGTCGTTCAGCTTGCCTTCGGTGGTCATGATGTTGATCGCGCCGATCGACTGCCCCTCCCCAGAAATACTGCGCTGCCACACCTCGTAGTCGTTGGCGTCGTGCGCGGGGGTGATCTTCACGCAGCCAGAGCCGAGCTCGGGCTTGGCCCACTCGTCAGCGATCAGCGGAATCTGGCGACCGGTCAGCGGCAGCTTGAGCATCACGCCGCGGGCGGCCATGTCGCGGAGCTGCTCGAGCTGCGGCAGCTTCGACTCGCGCCGCTCGGCGAGGGCCTCAAGCTGAGCTTCGATCGGCGGCTTCTCCTTGGCGGGCGCCGCGGCCAGCTTCTCCTTCAACTCGGCCTCGACCTTGTCGAGCTGCATGGCCGGGTCCGGGTGCACAGCCACGGCGGTGTCGCCGAGCATGGTCTCCGGCCGCGTGGTGGCGATCGTGACGAACTCTGGTTCGCCCGGCTTCCGATCCTCAGGCTTCACCGGATACTTGAAGTGCCAGAAGTGGCCCTTGACCTCCTCGTGGAACACCTCGTCGTCGCTGACGGCGGTCTGCAGGAACGTGTCCCAGTTCACCAGCCGCTTGCCGCGGTAGATCTTGCGCCCATTAGGGTCTGAAAAAAGCCTTATAAATGTCTCTCTGACGGCCCGCCCTCGTTTCTTGTCGAGCGTGAAGCACTGCCGGGCCCAGTCGCAGCTGGCGCCGAGCTGCTTGAGCTGGCCGGTGATCCGCTTCTCGTACTGCTCCTTCCACTGCCAGATGCGGTCGATGAGCCCCTCGCGGCCCAGGTCGTGCCGGCTCTTGCCCTCCTCCTGCAGCAGCCGCCGCTCGACCACCGCCTGGGTGGCGATGCCGGCGTGGTCGGTGCCGGGCATCCACAGCACCTCGTAGCCCTGCATGCGGCGCATGCGGCAGAGGATGTCCTGCAGCGTGTTGTTGAGCGCGTGCCCCAGGTGCAGAGCGCCGGTCACGTTGGGCGGCGGGATCACCACCGAGAACGGCGGCTTGTCGCTGGCCGGGTCCGCGTGGAAGTACTGCTTGTCGTCCCAGTAGGCGTACCACTTGTCCTGGGCGGCCTGGTGATCGTACTGGGCGGGGAGGCTGGCGGGGTCGAAGGCTGGCATGGGACGCAGATTACGGGCGAGATGACGGGCTCAGGAAAACGGACAGGATACCAGGATTGCCCGGGCCTGGGCGAGGGCGCCGCCAAGCGGCCGGCTTTCACCACAGAGGGCACGGAGATCACATTGGTTCGCCGGGGCGCGACTGTCCGGCTGGCGGGGAAGGGACTAACCACAAAGGCACGAAGGCACGAAGGCACAAAGCAGCAGGCGTACTACTCTGTGAATCAGTGCCTTGTGACTTTGTGGTTGCGCGGGTGCCGGGGGCGTTTTCACCACGAAGGACACCAAGTGGGGCCGCGAAGAGCCTCGTCTTGGTGTCCTTTGTGCCCTTTGTGGTTCCATACCTAACGGCTTCGACTAGCCGCCAGCCGCCCGGCTTTCCTTGGCCAGCTTGTACTCGAAGCTGTCGACCAGGGCGTCCCAGCTGGCTTGGATGATGTTCTCGTTCACGCCCACGGTGCCCCAGGTTTCGCCGTCGGCGTCGCGGGACTCGATGATCACGCGGACACTGGCCGCGGTGGCGGCCTCGCTGTTGATCACGCGGACCTTGTAGTCGACCAGCTGCATCTGCTGGAGCGCCGGGAAGCGACCCTTTAGCGCCTTGCGGAGCGCGCCGTCCAGCGCGTTGATGGGGCCGTCGCCCTCGGCCACGCGGTGCTGTACCTCGTCGTCGACCAGCAGCTTGACGGTCGCCTCGGTGAGTGGCGAGCCGCCGCGGCTCTCGGTCGACGCGTGGTACTTCACCAGCTCGAAGTGCGGCGCGAACGTGCCGGCGATCCGCTGCACCAGCAGCGCGAACGACGCCTCGGCCGCCTCGAACTGGTAGCCCTGGTTCTCCAGCTCGACCACCTCCCGCAGGATGCGGTCCATCAGCTCCTTGTCCTCCTGCAGGTTGAGCTTGGTCGCCATTGCCAGGATGTTGGAGCGGCCCGACAGCTCGCTCACCAGCACCCGCCGCTCGTTGCCGACGCTCTCCGGCGGGATGTGCTCGTAGCTGTGCGCCACGCGGTTCACGGCGTGCACGTGCATGCCGCCCTTGTGGGCGAACGCGCTGGCGCCCACGAACGGCTGGCTGGTGCGGTAGCCCATGTTGGCGATCTCGTACACGTAGCGCGACAACTCGGTCAGGTGGTCCGTTTGGGCGCCCCCCAAGACTTCGTAGCCCTGCTTCTTGAGCGCCAGGTTGGCCATCACACTGATCAGGTCGGCGTTGCCGCACCGCTCGCCGAAGCCGTTGATGGTGCCCTGCACGTGCGTGGCGCCGGCGTCGACGCCGGCCAGGCTGTTGGCCACCGCCAGCTCGCAGTCGTTGTGCGTGTGGATGCCGACCGGCTTGTCGACCGCCCCGGCCACCAGATTCACATAGCGGGCGATCTCCTCGGGCATCGTGCCGCCGTTGGTGTCGCACATGACGATCCGCATCGCGCCGGCGTCGGCGGCGGCCTTGAGCGTCTTGAGGCCGTACTCCTCGTTGAGCTTCAGCCCGTCGAAGCAGTGCTCGGCGTCGTAGATCACCCGACGGCCCTCGCCCACGAAGTAGGCGATGGTCTCGGCGATCATGTCGATGTTCTCCTGCTCGCTGACCCGCAGCACCTCCTCGACGTGGAACGCGCTGGTCTTGCCGACGATGGTGATCACCGGCGCCTGGGAGTCCATCAGCGACTTCATGCCCGGGTCCTCGGCCGGCGTCATGCCGCGGCGGCGGGTCATGCCGAACGCGCACACCTGGCTGTTGGCGAGCGGCTCGGCCGCGATGCGCTGGAAGAACTCGGCGTCCTTGGGGTTGGAGAGCGGGTAGCCCCCCTCGATGAAGTCGACCCCCACCTCGTCCAGCCGCCGGGCGATGAGCACCTTGTCGTCCAGCGAGAAGTTCACGCCCTCGCCCTGGGCGCCGTCGCGGAGGGTGGTGTCGTAGATTTCGATGCGTTGCATAGCTATCGGCTGTTGGCTGTCGGCTGATGGCTGGCTTCGGTAAGGCCGACAGCCAATAGCCGACAGCCGAAAGCCAATAAAAAAACCCCAAGACCGTTTTCGGCCTTGGGGCTGTGGATTGTAACGTTATCCGCCAAACCGCCCTAAGGCCGCTGCTCCTGGGTAATCACAATAATCCCGACAATCGTCGGCTGTGGGGCGGCGGGGGGCACGGCTGTTCCGGTTCCAGAGGTTGGATGGCGTTTGTCAAAGGCTACCCCGCCCCGGCGGGGCTGTCAAACGACCGCGGCGGGGCAAGATCGGCGGCCGGGCGGCGAATAAGCCGGCCGGGAACCGCTCAGTGGGACGTACCCTTAGCAAGCGACCCACGCGGGGCCTTCCTGGTTCACCAGGGCGGCGGTCAGCACACCAACTAGCGAAAGGCGAGACTCGGCATGTCGGCAATCTTCCTCATCGGCGGTATCGCCCTGGCCATTATGCTGGTGGTGGGCGGCGTGAAGGCGCCCCGGGCCGACCTGCGGTTCGGCGCGTTCGGGCTGGCGCTGGTGGCCCTGGCCATTGGCTTCACGCTGGCGTCGTTCCGGTACGTGCCGGAGGACGCGGCCGGCATGGTGACCAAGCGGTTCGGCGTCGCGGCCCTACCGCCCGGCAAGATCATCGCCACCAACGGCGAGATGGGCCCCCAGGCCGAGGTGCTGCCGCCCGGCTGGCACCTGTGGTACTGGCCCGGCGTGTACGACATCGAAGAAGAGGGCCTGGTGCAGATCCCGGCCGGCAAGGTCGGCATCATCAACGCCCGTGACGGCCGCCCCCTGCCGCCCGACACCACCTACGCGCCCGAGTGGGCCGAGGAGGTCGAGGGCCGCATGACCGACGCCGAGTACTTCCTCACCACCGGCGATGGCTACAAGGGCCCGCAGACCACCGTGCTGCGGCCGGCCTCCTACCGAGTCAACACCAAGCTGTTTGAAGTTGTCCAGGCGGACATCACCACCATCGCCAAAGCGACCGTGGGCGTGGTGAAGTCCAACGTCGGCGACCGGCCGGCGCCGCCGACCGACGACGAGGGCAACCGGCAGACCGGCCGCCTGGCGCGGCTGGTGTCGAAGGGCCAGCGCGGCATCTGGCGCGAGCCGCTCAAGCCGGGGCAGTACTACCTGAACACCGACGCGTTCGAGGTCACGGAGATCTCCACCCGCAAGCAGGTGGTCCGGTACACCGACGCCACCGTGGCCGGCTCGGGGATCCACGAGGAGAGCGAGATCATCGTCCGCACGTCGGACGGCTTCACCTTCCCCGTGGACGTGAGGGTGGAGTACGAGATTGAGCCCGACAGCGCGCCGCTCCTGGTCGCCACCGTCGGCGACGACAAAGACGGGCTGCGGAGCGTGATGAACTCGGCCGTGCGGGCCATTTTCCGCAACAACGCCGAGGGGGTGAAGGCGCTGGACTACGTGCAGCAGCGCTCTCAGCAGGAGAGCCAGTCGCTGAAGATGCTGCAGGACGAGATGACCAAGATTGGCGCCACGGTCACCGCGGTGCGGATCGGCGACGTGGGCGACGAGAAGACCCTCGGCCCGCTCCTCGAGACCCAGACCAAACGCGAGATCGCGATCCAGGAGCAGGAGACCATCCAGGAGCAGCAGCGCGCCGCCGAGCAGCAGAAGGAGCTGACCCGCACCGAGCAGGAGGCCGAGGAAGAGAAACGCCTGGCGACCGCCAAGTACGGCGTGCAGATCTCCGAGCAGGAGAAGGAGCGGAAGATCATCGAGGCCGGCGCCGACGCCGAGGCGGTGCGCATCAAGGCCGAGGCCCAGGCCAACGCCTACCAGCTGATTGCCGAGCAGATCGGCAAGGGCAACGCGGCCCTGGTCGAGGTGCTGAAGGTGGTCGGCGAGAACAACATCACCGTGACGCCGCGGGTGATGGTGGTCGGCGGTGAGGGCGGCGCCCAGTCCGCCGAGACCACCGCCCTGATCGGCACCATGCTCGACTCGATGGTCGGCAAGCAGGCCGAGTAAGTGAACGAGGCGCCGCGGCGCCGCGCATAAAAAAGCCCCGGAGGCGGTCCCCCGGGGCTTTCTGTTTCCAAGCCGTAGTGCCGCCGCTCAGCGGTACGTGATGATCACGCCGCCGTGGACGCGGAAGGCGATGGTCGCCTCGAAGCCGCAGGGCCAGCGGTAGGTGACGTAGCCGCGGCCCAGCAGGCCGGAGCGGGAGTCGCAGCAGACCGGCTCGCCGGTGCAGCAGCTCGGCACGCACACCGGCACCGCGAAGTGCTTGCAGTAGCAGTCGGCCGGGTTGTCGACGCACAGCACCTGCTTGATCGGCGCGCCGTAGCAGCGGTACTTCTTCTTGGCCGACAGGGTCGCCACCTCGCGGACCACCCCGATCGGGCAGCACTCGATGGCGGGCGCGGCCGGCTCGGCGTATTCGACGATGCTCGGCGCCTCGGCCGTGGGGGCGGCGGGCAGCGCCTGCTCCTCGGCGGGCGTGGGCTGAGCGTGGGTGCTCGCCGCGACGCCCATCAGTCCGACAGCGGCGAGGGTCAGCATGCGAGTTCGGATCATCATTTTGCTTCCCATCCTCTCGTAGAAACACACACGGAATCCAGGGCCGCCAACGCGCGGGCCCTCGTTCAATCCTAGCTAACCACGTCGCGGCTTCCGCGGCTGCGGGCGGCTGGCTGAGAATGCCTGACGTCCATTATCGTCAAAACCGGCGCCATTACTACAGGCCGCAAGAGGACCCACGGGGCCGGTTTTACGGGCAGGGCACCCGCTGGCGCACTGCGATCAGTGGCCCATCTGCAGCTGGCGGCTGCGTTCCATGGCCTCTTCCGCCAGCGGGATGTAGCTCATCTCGTCGGTGCCGGCGTAGGCCCGCTGGTAGGTGACCGACAGGGCGGTGAAGCTGAAGGGGTCGCTCGGCTCCAGCTCGCAGACCTTCTTGGCGTGCTCGATCGCCTCGGCGTGCTTGCCGGACCGCTGCAGCACGACCGCCAGGGCGGAGTGCGCCAGGGCGTAATCGGCGTCGTCGGCCAGGATCTCCTGCAGCTTGGCCGCCGCGCCGTCCAGGTCCCCGGCGTCCTTGAGCTTGTCGGCTTCGTTGTACAGTTCGGTCTTGGTCGGCATAGCAGGGCAGGGCGGTTGATAGAGGTTCCGCGGCCCGGCGGGGCCGCTCTGGCGGTAGTATATCGCCGCCCGCCGGCCCGCGACACCGGCGGCCGCGGCGCCCGCCGGCGTGGGCGCCGCTGCTAGACCTGGGTCCCCGGGGGCCTTATATTGCGGGATTCTCCCGATCCCAGGCGCCACGACCCCCTCGCAGACTTTCCGCCCGAGCGACCCATGCAAGCAGCGATCGAAAAGGCCGACACCCTGATCGAGGCGATGGGCTGGATCCGCGAGTTCCGCGACAAGGTCACCGTGATCAAGCTCGGCGGCAGCGTCATGGAGGACGAGGACGCGCTGCGGCACCTGCTGGTGGACATCGTGTTCATGGAAACGGTCGGCATGCGGCCGATCGTCGTGCACGGCGGCGGCGCCGCGATCAGCCGCGCCATGGCCGAGGCGGGCATCGAGCCCAACTTTGTGCAGGGCCGCCGCTACACGGACGACGCCACGCTGGCCATCGTCGAGAAGGTGTTGGCGGGCCAGATCAACGAGTCGATCGCCGAGCAGATCGAGGCCTTCGGCGGCCGCGCGATGCCGCTCAACTTTGTCGGCGAGTCGGACAACAACGTGCTGTTCGGCGAGCGGATCACGCTCGACGGCGAGGACGGGCAGCCGGTCGACCTGGGCCACGTCGGCCAGGTGACCCGCGTCGACCGCGACATCATCGACAACCTGTGCTACGCCGGCCAGGTGCCGGTGATCCCATCGATGTGCGTCGACGAAGCCGGGAACAAGTACAACGTCAACGCCGACACGGCCGCCATGGCGGTCGCCCAGGCGGTGGGCGCCGAGAAGCTGGTCTTCCTGAGCGACGTGAACGGCGTCCGCCAGGACAAGGACGACCCCGACTCGCTGATCCACACGCTCAACGCCCAGAAGGCCCGCGAGCTGATCTCCAGCGGCGTGATCGCCAGCGGCATGATCCCCAAGGTCGAGGCCTGCCTGGCCACCCTGGAGAAGGGCGTCCGCAAGATCCACATCATCGACGGCCGCCTGCGGCACTCGCTGCTGCTGGAGGTCTACACGAACACGGGCGTGGGGACCGAAATAATCGGCGAACCGGCGGCGGCAGTTTAGGGTCTCACGCAGAGTCGCGGAGACGCAGAGGACAGCTAGCGGCTCGAGATCCAGGGTTTGAGCGGTGCATGCTGATCGACTCAATGGAATTAGCGGAGAAATCGTTGACGCGGCGCTAGTAGTACATCGTGAGGTCGGGCCGGGGCTGCTTGAGTCGGTGTACGAGGTAGTTCTTGCCCATGAACTCAAGCAGCGCGGACTCGAAGTGCGGCGGCAGGTTCCCGTTCCCATCGAGTTTCGCGGGATCAGGTTTGACGAGGGATATCGGCTCGATCTGATCGTTGAAGACTCCGTGATTGTCGAGATCAAGTCCACCGAAGCGATCACCGGGGTCCATAAGAAGCAGCTCCTCACCTACTTGAAGCTCATGAAGAAGCCTCTCGGTTTGCTCCTGAACTTCAATACGGAATTGATGAAAGACGGCATTTCAAGAATTGCGAACAACTTACCTGAGAACTAACCCCCAGTTTCCTCTGCGCCTTTGCGTCTCTGCGTGAGGCAATCCGACAATGACCGCTACTACCCAATCGATGTCCGAGCAAACCGCCGCCCTCTTCGACGAGGCGGTCATCCCCAACTACGGCCGGTACCCGGTCTGTTTGGAGCGTGGCGAGGGGAGCCGCGTGTGGGACGATCAGGGCCGCGCCTACCTGGACTTGTTCCCCGGTTGGGGGTGCAACCTCCTGGGGCACTGCCCGCCGAAGGTCGTGAAGGCGGTTCAGGACCAGGTCGCCAAGCTGATCCACGTGCCCAACACCTGGTACACCGAGGCCCAGGGCCGCTGGGCGAAGATGCTCAGCGAGCGGAGCTTCGGCGGCAAGGCGTTCTTCTGTAACTCCGGCGCCGAGGCCAACGAGGCGGCCATCAAGCTGATCCGCCTGCACACGCCGGCCGAGCGGTACAAGATCATCACCTTCCAGGGCGGCTTCCACGGCCGCACCATCGGCGCCGTCACGGCGACCGCGCAGCCCAAGTACCACGAGGGCCTGGGCCCGCTGATGGCCGGCTTCACCTACGCCCCGTTCGGCGACCTCGACGCCGTCCGCGAACTGGTCGACGACGAGACCGCCGGCATCTTGATCGAGCCGATCCAGGGCGAGGGCGGCGTGCGGATCCCGCCCGAGGGCTTCCTGCAGGGCCTGCGGGAGATCGCCGACGAGAACGGCCTGGTGCTGGCGTTCGACGAGGTGCAGGCCGGCTGCGGCCGCACCGGCGAGTGGTTCGCCTACCAGCACGCGTCACTGGGGGACGGGGGCGTTACGCCGGACGTGATCACGTTGGCCAAGAGCCTGTGCGGCGGGGTCGCCGGCGGCGCCCTGCTGACCACGGCCGAGATCGCCCCCAGCCTGCGGCCCGGCATGCACGCGTCGACGTTCGGCGGCAACCCCATCGCTGCGGCGGCCGGCATCGCCACGATCGAGACCATCGAGGAAGAAAACCTGCTGGGCCGCGCCAGTCAGATCAGCGACGCCTTCGCCGCCCGCCTGCAGCCGCTGGTCGACAAGCTGCCGTACGTCGAGGAGCTGCGGGCGTGCGGCCTGATGATCGGCCTGGAGCTGTCGGTCGACGGGTCCCAGGTCGTGCAGCAGTGCATGGAACGCGGCCTGCTCATCAACTGCACCCAGGGCACGGTCATCCGGCTGCTGCCGGCCATGACCCTCACCGACGCCGAGGTCCAGGAAGGGTGCGACATCCTTGTCAACGTGATCGAGAATCTTGAGCTGTGACGCTTCGCCTGCCCCACCCCTCCCGGGTGGGCTGATTTGGCCGACAGCCGAGAACCAGTAGCCGAGAGCCCAACATGCGACACCTGGTTGCCCTGAGTGATCTGTCGAGCAGCGAGATCGAGGCGATCCTCGCCATCGCCGCGGACCTGAAGTCGAAGTTCGTCAGGGGGGTCCGCGAGCCGCTGTTCCCCGGCCGGATGATGGCGCTGCTGTTCGAGAAGCAGTCGCTGCGGACCCGCGTCAGCTTCGAGTCCTGCATGACCCACCTGGGCGGCGGCAGCATGATGCTGGGGGCCGACGCCGGGTTCGGCAAACGCGAGAGCATCGAAGACTTCACCCGCGTGCTCAGCGCCATGGTCGACGTGATCGTTGTGCGGGCGAAGAGCCACAGCACGGTGGAGGACGTCGCCGCGCACTCGACCTGCCCGGTGGTGAACGGCCTGACCGACCTCGACCACCCCTGCCAGGCGCTGGCCGACCTGCTGACCGTCCGCGAGCGGTTCGGCGGACTCAAGGGCAAGAAGATCACCTGGGTGGGCGACGGCAACAACGTGGCGCGGAGCCTGGCGGTGGGCTGCGCGAAGACCGGCGCCGAGTTCGCCATCGCGACCCCCACGGGCTACGAGCTCGCCAGGGAGTTCGTCGACCAGCTGCGGGCCGACTGCCCCGACGCCGCAATCACCGAGACGACCGACCCCCGCGAGGCCGTCGACGGGTGCGCCGCCATCTACACCGACGTGTGGGCCAGCATGGGGCAGGAGGCCGAGGAGGAGCAGCGCAAACGCGACTTCGCCGACTACCAGGTGAACGCGAAGCTGATGGGCGCGGCGCCGTCCGACGCGATCTTCCTGCACTGCCTGCCCGCCAAGCGGGGGCAGGAGGTCACCGACGAGGTGATGGACTCGCCGCAGAGCCTGGTGGTCGAGCAGGCCGCCAACCGGCTGCACGCGCAGAAGGGCGTGTTGGCTTGGCTGCTAGGCGAGCCGGCTTAGGGCCCGCGGCGGTGCGGCGTCAGCCAAAGATCGCCTCGAGCTCCCGCCGCATCACGCCGGGGTCGGCCTCGACGCCCGACCAGAGTTGGATCCCCACTACGCCCTGCTCGACGAGCATCCCCAGCCCGTCGATCACGCGGCAGCCCCGCTGCTCGGCGGTGTTGATCAGGTGCGTGCGCGGCGGGTTGATGATGACGTCGGCCACCACCATCGAGGGGGTCAGCGTATCGAAGTCGATCGCCAGCCGGGCGTCGACATCCGGGAACAGGCCGATCGACGTGGAGTTGACGACGATGTCCGTCTCCGGCGGCAGGCGGTAGTCGCCCTGCCACTCGGTTGCGACCGCGTCCGCCGCGGTGTTCTCGCGGATGGTCTTGGCGATCACTTCCGCCTTGGCGACCGTGCGGTTGACGATCGTCACCCGCGCCGCTCCCGCCAGCGCGAGCTCCACGCAGATTGCGCGGGCGGCGCCGCCCGCTCCGAACACCACCACCCGCTTGCCGGCCGGGCTCTCGATCCGGCCCAGCGAGCTGAGGAAGCCCTTGCCGTCGGTGTTCTCGCCGATCAGCCGGTCGCCGTCACGCACCACGCAGTTGACCGCCTGGATGACCGATGCGGACTCGGCCAGCCCGTCCAGGTGTTCGATCACCGCGACCTTGTGGGGGATCGTGCAGTTGAACCCGCGGAAGCCCATCGCCCGGGCGCCGCGGACCGCGTCCGCCAGGCCGGCGGCGCCGACCTCGATGGTCAGGTAACGCCAGTCGAGGCCGTGATGCCGGTAGGCGGCTTCGACCATCGCCTGGCTCGGGTTCTCGGCGATCGGCTGGCCGAAGCAGCCGGTCAGCTCCTGCTTGAAGTTGAGTTCCTGCATGGGGCGTGCGGGTTCTTTAGTCCTCGTCGTCACGCAGGCTGGCGATCACGCTGTAGTCCTCCAGCGTGGTGGTGTCGCCGACGGTCTCTTTGCCGGCGGCGATGTCCTTCAGCAGCCGGCGCATGATCTTGCCGCTGCGGGTCTTCGGTAGCGCGTTGGTGAAGCGGATGTCGTCCGGCTGGGCGAGGGCGCCGATCTCCTTGCGGACGTGCTGCTTGAGCGCTTCGCGGAGCTCGTCGCTCGGCAGGGCCTTCTTAAGCGTGACAAACACGGCCACGGCCTCGCCCTTGAGTTCGTGCGGCCGCCCGACCGCCGCCGCCTCGGCCACCTCGGGGTGCGAGACCAGCGCGCTCTCGATCTCGATGGTCGACAGCCGGTGACCCGAGACGTTCAGCACGTCGTCGATACGGCCCATGATCCAGTAGTAGCCATCGGCGTCGCGGCGGGCGTTGTCGCCGGCCAGGTACAGTCCGGGCGTCTTGGACCAGTAGACCTCCTTGTAGCGTTCGTCGTCGCCCCAGATGCCCCGGAGCATGCCGGGCCAGGGGTGCGAGATGGTGAGCCACCCGCCCTGGTCGACCCCGACCTCGGCGCCGTTCTCGTCGACGATCTTGGGCAGCACGCCTGGCAGCGGCACGCAGCAGCTGCCCGGCTTCGTGGCGATGGCGCCCGGCAGGGGCGACATCATGATGCCGCCCGTTTCGGTCTGCCACCACGTGTCGACGATCGGGCACTCCTCATTGCCGATTGTCTCGTGGTACCACATCCACGCCTGCGGGTTGATGCCCTCGCCGACGGTGCCCAGCAGCCGCAGCGAGCTGAGGTCGTGCTTCTCGACGTGCTCGTTGCCCCACTTGATGATGGCCCGGATGGCGGTCGGGGCGGTGTAGAACAGCGTCACCTTGTGGCGCTCGACCATGTCCCAGAAGCGGTCCTCGGCCGGGTGGTTGGGCGCGCCCTCGTACATCAGGCAGGTCGCGCCCGCGGAGAACGGCCCGTAGACCACGTAGCTGTGCCCGGTGATCCAGCCGCAGTCGGCCGTGCACCAGTAGACGTCCCCCTCGCGGTGGTCGAACACCCACTCGAACGTCTTCTTGGCGAACAGGTTGTAGCCGGCGGTGGTGTGCTTGATGCCCTTCGGCTTGCCGGTCGAGCCGCTGGTGTAGAGGATGAACAGCGGCGCCTCGCTGTCCATCGGCTCGGCCGGGCACTCGGGCGAGGCCGCCTTGACCAGCTCGTGCCACCAGTGGTCGCGGCCGTGGGTCCACTCGACCGCCTCGTTGACGCGGTCCAGCACGATGCAGTGCTCGACCGTGGGGCTCTTCTCCAGGGCCTTGTCGACGGTGTGCTTCAGGGGCAACGCCTTGCCGCGTCGCCAGGCGGCGTCGGCCGTGATCACGGCCTTGGCGCCGGCGTCGTTGTTGCGTTCGGCGATCGCCTCGGAGCTGAACCCGGCGAAGATCACCGAGTGCACGGCGCCGATGCGGGCGCACGCCAGCATGGCGATCGCCAGCTCCGGGGTCATCGGCATGTAGATCGAGACCCGGTCCCCCTTCTCGATCCCGAGCGACTTCATCGCGTTGGCGAACCGGCAGACCTGCTCCAGCAGCTCGGCGTAGGTCAGCGTCCGCTGGTCGCCCGGCTCGCCCTCCCAGATGATCGCGGCGCGGTCGCCGCGGCCCTCCGCGACGTGCTTGTCGACACAGTTGTAGCAGGCGTTGGTCTTGCCGCCGACAAACCACTCGGCGAACGGCTCGTTCCACTCCAGCGCGGTGTGGAACGGCTCGAACCAGTGCAGCTCCTCCTTGGCCAGGTCGGCCCAGAACTTGGTCGGGTCGGCGGCCGCCCGCTCCCACAGCTGATCGTACGCCTCGCGGGAGGGGATCCGCGACTGCTTGCTGAACTCTGCCGGCGGCGGGAAGAGCCGCGACTCATGCATCACATTGTCGATCTGACCGTGGGGGTCTGCCATCGAGGGCTCCGCGTAGAAAAAGAGAGCGTGACTAGAGATTGGCGATTGTGGCGGAGCAAAATGCGCGTGTCAAACGAGCGTGAACGGCGGTTGCGCACGTTTTTCACGCTCCGGCAACGCGCCGCGTGGATTCCCTTGGGAGCCCGCTGCGGCGAGTTTACGGTCCCGCCGGGCGGCGCTATAATCACGAAAATCGATTGCCCCCGCCGACCCCCTCCCCCCACACGGAAGCCCCCACCTGTGCCTGAACACGTCGTTATTGTTGGAAGCGGACCCGCCGGCTGGACCGCGGCCATCTACGCCGCCCGCGCCAACCTGAGCCCGGTGGTCTTCGAGGGGGCCGTGACCGAGGAGAACCGCCTGAGCGGCACCATGCCGCTGGGCCAGCTGGCCCTGACCACCGAGGTGGAGAACTTCCCGGGCTTCCCTGCGGGTGACCTCAGCGCGTACTTCAAGACGTCGCTGTCCGAGGAGCACCACTACCTGGCCGACATGCACAAGAAGGAGGGCGTGTCGGGCCCCGAGCTGATGCACCTGATGCGTCAGCAGGCGACCAACTTCGGCACGAAGGTCATCACGGACGACATCGTCGACGTCGACTTCAGCGGGCGCCCGTTCAAGCTCACCAGCAGCCAGGGCGAAACCGTCGAGGCCCACAGCGTGATCATCGCCACCGGCGCCCGGGCCAACTACCTCGGCCTGGACTCAGAAGAGATGTACAAGAACCGCGGCGTCAGCGCCTGTGCGGTCTGCGACGGGGCGCTGCCGCGTTTCCGCAACAAGCCGCTGGTGGTGGTGGGCGGCGGCGACTCGGCGGTCGAGGAGGCCGACTACCTGTCCAAGTACGCCAGCACCGTGCACCTGGTCCACCGCCGCGACACGCTCCGCGCCTCGAAGATCATGGCCGAGCGGGCGGAGAAAAACCCCAAGATCCAGATCGAGTGGAACAGCGAGGTCGGCGAGGTGCTGGGCACCGACGGCGACGGCGTGACCGGCGTGACCCTCAAGAGCACGGTCGACGACTCGACCCGCCAGCTGGACGCCGGCGGCATGTTTGTCGCGATCGGCCACACGCCCAACACGCGGTTTCTCGAGGGCAAGGTCGAGATGAACGACAAGAAGTACCTCAGGTGGACCGTGCCGTTCCGCACCAACACGAGCGTCGAGGGCGTGTTCGCCGCCGGCGACGTCGCGGACGACTACTACCGCCAGGCGATCACCGCGGCGGGCACCGGCTGCATGGCGGCGCTCGACGCCGAACGCTGGCTGGCCGCCCAGGGTCTGTAAGCAAGTAACCAGCAGCGTCCCCTGCCCCGCCCGAGCGGGGCCTCGCAACCCAACGGTCTTAACGTATGTCTCAGCCTGCAAAGCTCGCTCTGGAAGACGGCACGGTGTTCACGGGCGTGTCGATCGGCGCCGAGGGCGAGGTCGACGGCGAGGTCTGCTTCAACACCTCGATGACCGGGTACCAGGAGATCCTCACCGACCCCAGCTACTGCGGGCAGATCGTCACGATGACGTACCCGCAGATCGGCAACTACGGGGTCAACGAGGAAGATGTCGAGAGCTCCAAGCCGCACCTTCGCGGCTTCGTGGTCCGCGAGCACAGCCGCATCCAGAGCAACTTCCGCTGCGAGGAGAGCCTGAGCGAGTACCTGCGTTCGCACAACATCGTGGCGATCGAGTCGATCGACACCCGCGCGCTGGTGCGGCTGATCCGCTCGCAGGGCGCCATGCGGGGCGTGCTGTCGACCACCGACCTGGACGACGCCAGCCTGGTCGCCAAGGCCAAGGCCTCGCCCGGCCTGGTGGGCCGTGACCTGGTGCAGGAGGTCGCGCCCGAGCAGGCCGCCGCCTGGAGCCAGCCGCTGAGCACGTGGACCCGCCTGGACGGTCTGCAGCACGGTCCGCAGGATGATTCGGCGCCGCACATCGCCGCGCTCGACTTCGGCATGAAGTGGAACATCCCTCGGCACCTGGTGAACATGGGCTGCCGGGTCACCATCCTGCCGGGCTCCGCCACCGCCGACGACGTGCTGGCCATCAACCCGGACGGCGTGTTCCTGTCCAACGGCCCCGGCGACCCCGAGCCGGTCGCTTACGCCGTGAAGACCATCCAAGGCCTGCTCGGCAAGAAGCCGATCTTCGGCATCTGCCTGGGCCACCAGCTGCTGTCGCTGGCGTGCGGCGCCAAGACGTTCAAGATGAAGTTCGGACACCGCGGCGCCAACCAGCCGGTGCAGGACCTTGGTACCGGCAAGGTGGAGATCACCTCGCAGAACCACGGCTTCGCGGTCGACGCCGACTCGCTGCCCTCCGACCTGGAGGTCACGCACGTGAGCCTCAACGACCGCACCATCGAGGGCGTGCAGCACCGCTCGGCCCCGGCGTTCAGCGTGCAGTTCCACCCGGAGGCCTCGGCCGGGCCGCACGACAGTCACTACCTGTTCGACCGCTTCTGGCAGATGGTCCAGAACTAGCCGCCGCCTCAGGCGACGCGGCTTGGCCCCCCAGTCGGGCCTGACTTGCGGGCCGCTGCGCCCGCCCGCGGGCTTTTCGTTTGCCTGCCCCCGGAACGTGACCTACGTTTCAGATGGCAGAGCGTACAGACTCACAACGGGCAGAGTCTGTCGCTAGGGCAGCCACCTTTTCTAGGCGTGCGCACCAGCGCGCCGGGCATTCTTCTCCAACCCAACAATGGGCGCCTACCCGATGGCAACCGCTGCGCTAGAACCAACCTTTGCGTGCCTGACCGAGTGGTCCGATCAACGGCAGCGGTACGAGGCCGACCTGCAGGAATCGTTCGACGCGCTCGACGCGTTCCAACGACAGCTCGACGCCTGGCAGCGGCGGCTGGCGGACGAGCAGGAGCAGCTGGATGAGCAGCGGGCCCGCCTGAAGGAGCTGGCGGACGCCAACGGCCAGGCCGACCAGTCCGCCGATCAGCTCAAGAGCGAGAACGCCAGGCTCAGCGAAGAGGCCGAGCAGGCCCGCCAGGGGCAGCAGGACCTGCAGCGGCAGCTCGAGGAGGCCCGCGCCGAGCTGGCCCGCGAGAAGCAGCACTGGAGCGGCGAGCTGGAGCGGGTCGCGAAGCTGCTGGAGCAGCAGTCCGCGGCCCCGGCCGACGCGCCGGCCGCCGCCGGGCCCGGCCCGGCCGTGTCTGGCGACCCCGTGCTGGGGTCGGTAGTCGCCCAGTTCAGCAAGCTGCGGCAGCAACGCGCCGAGCGCGGCCACCGCTAGCCGGCCGCCGCGCCCCGACACACCTAGGCACCTCACCTTGAAGACCAATTCCCTGAACCGAGGCGAACCCGTGACAGCAGCCATCCTTACCCCGCTGAGGGCGTGCCTCCGCTGGAGCGAGTGGCTCGACAGCGAGCTGACCATCGGCGCCGCCGGAGTCGCGCTGCTGCTGATCGGCCTGGCGTTCGGGCAGCCGGTGTTGGCCGGCGCCGGCGCCGTCGGCGCGTGCATGGTCGCCCGCAACCTGATAAAGCGGAGCGGCCGCTTTGGTCCGGTTGCCGGCGGTGACGACTGGGCCGGCCCGCGGCAGGGCGCCGGCGGTCCGCAGCAGCAGGACACGCCGCCCCGGGCGCCGCGGCCGCGGAAGCCGAGCACCAGCGAGGGCGACCTCATCGACGAGATGCTGGCCGACCGGCGGTACGCGCTGCTCTTGCGCCCCGAGACCGCCAGCCAGATCGACCGCGAGCAGTACGTGCGGGCGATCCGCGCCCTGGACGAGGCGATGGCGCTCACTCCGGCCGGCTCGGTGCTGGTGGGGGTGGCCGCCGAGCGTGAAACGCTCGGCCACGAGGCGACCGCCAACCTGCTCGAGGCGGGCTCCGAGGCCGTGGCCCGCGTGGAGCCCTGCTACCTGGACCGCTACACGGTCACCAACGCCGACTTCCAATGCTTCGTCGACGCCGGCGGCTACGAGGCCCTCGAGTTCTGGCCGGAGGAGGCGCTGCCGGCGCTGTTCGACTTTGTGGACCAGACCGGCGTCACCTCGCCCCGGTTTTGGCGAGACGGCCACCACACGCCGGGGGAAGAGGACCTGCCGGTGGTGGGCGTCAGCTGGTACGAGGCGGTCGCCTACGCCCGCTGGGTGGGCAAGCGGCTGCCGAACGACGCCGAGTGGACCAAGAGCTGCGCCTGGCCGGTCGAGTCGGCCCCGGGCCGCGTGGCCCAGCGGCGCTACCCGTGGGGCGAATCGTTCGACACCCGCAAGGCCAACCTGTGGTCGGCCGGGCACGGCAAGCCGGTCGCCGTCGACGTCTACCCGGACGGCGCCACCGTGGGCGGCCTCGAGCAGATGGTGGGCAACGTGTGGGAGTGGACCAGCTCCACCCTCGACGAGACCACTCCCCAGTCGGTCAAGTTCCCGTCCGCGCTGCGGACCATCCGGGGCGGCGCTTACAACACGTACTTCGAGAACCAGGCCACCTGCCACTTCCAGAGCGCCGAGCACCCGCTCTCGCGGCGGCCGAACATCGGCATCCGGCTGGCGATCAGCATGGACGTGCTGGCGTCGGCGTCGCAGGGCGCCGGCGAGCAGGCTGTTCAGCCGTAGCGCGCCCGCCCGCCAACACCCCTCCGCCCCCGCCGCCAGGCGGGACGGCCACCGCTCCAACCACAAGCATCAACCGACCATGTCGCAACTCATCAACGTGCCGCTGGAGTCGTTTCTGCTGGCCCAGCGGGCCGCGCCGCTCGACTGCCTGATCTGCGGGACCGAGAACAGCTCCGCCACCGAGCGGTGCAGCCGCTGCTCGGCGCCGCTGGCGATCTCGCGGGCCGCCGCCGGCTCGCGCCGCGCGCCACAGCTGATCGCGGTGGTCGGCGCGCCGGGCGTCGGCAAGACGGTCTACCTGGGGATGATGATGGACATGCTGGTGCGCCGGGTCGGCGGCATCAGCGCGTGCGTTTGCGGGCCGTACTCCATCGGGCTGCAGCAGGCCACCACCACGTCGCTCGCGTCGGGCTACTACCCGGACCGCACCTCGCTGAACCCGGAGGACTGGCACTGGGTGCACTGCCAGGTGGACTGCAGCCGCGGGAGGCGGCGGACCGAGCTGGTGCTGGCGGACGTGTCCGGCGAAGCGTGGCGGCAGGAAGCCGACCGGCCCGGCACGCACCCCGCGCTGGGGGCGCTGCTCAAGAAGTGCTCCGGCATGATGATCATCGCCGACGCGCAGCAGCTGCACGGCGGCGACCACACGGGCGACTTTATTGTGCTCAAGCTGCTGTCCCAGCTGGAGGAGTCCCGGCGGCGGGAAAAACGCTCCTCCCGCAGAGCGAACCGGACGCCGCTGGCGATGGTCTTTACCAAGGCCGACCAGCGCCAGAGCTGCCTGGACGACCCCACGGGGTTCGCCGAGGCGCACGCCGAGGCGCTGCTCCGCGACTGCGAGAACCGCTTCCCCAACACCCGGGTGTTCGGCGCCTCGGTGGCGGGGGCCTCGGCCCAGCGGACCATCGGCGGGCACCGCCGCGAGACGCCCCTGCGGATCGAGCCGCAGGGCGTGGTCGAGCCGCTCGGCTGGCTGCTGAGTCAGATGTAGTTTTCTACCCTTCCCGCACCCCAACCCCGTTCCTAGAACCCACCAGGCAGACCCCCACTCCACACGGCGACCCCTCATGACCTACAACCCCGCCCTTGGCCGCAACCAAGCCGCTTCTCCCACGCCCAAGCCCCACGCGGTTGGCATGGGGGTGCGCGTGCGCTGCGCCTCAGGCGAGGAGCTCACGCTGCAGCAGCTCGAGCAGATTGAGGCCCTGGACGACGCCGTGTTCGCCGCCCTGGACGGCGACGCCACCGCGCTGGACGAGTCGGTCCGCTTGTACCGGCAGACCGCGCGGGACACGCACCCCGCCGCGCTGGACGAGTCGCGTGAGCAGTACCTGAAGAAGGCCGAGGCGATTGTGGCCGACTACCAGGCCGAGCCGGGCGGGTCGCTCGCCAGGACGTTCGCCGCGCTGGAGATCCTGACGCTGGTCGCCGAGTAGGCCGCCCCAAGCGCGGATCCCGCTTTAGAACTCGGCGTTGCCGGGTGTGCGCGGGAACGGAATGACGTCGCGGATGTTGGCCATGCCGGTCACGAACTGCACCATCCGCTCCAGGCCCAGACCGAATCCGGCGTGCGGCACTGTGCCGTACCGCCGGAGGTCCAGGTACCACCAGTAGTCGTCCGGGTTGAGGTCCTGCTCGGCCATCCGTCGCTCGAGCACGTCGAGGCGTTCCTCGCGCTGGCTGCCGCCGATGATCTCGCCGACGCCGGGCGCCAGCACGTCCATCGCGCGGACGGTTTTGCCGTCGTCGTTGACGCGCATGTAGAACGGCTTGATCGACGCCGGGTAGTCGTGCACGATGACCGGCCGGCCGTGCAGCTTCTCGGCCAGGTACCGCTCGTGCTCGGCCTGCAGGTCGGCGCCCCAGCTGACCGGGAACTCGAACGACTCGCCAGACGACTCCAGGGCCGCGATGGCGTCGGTGTAAGTGGTGCGGGCGAAGCCGCCCTCGACGATCTTGCCGAGCCGGTCGCGGACCTCGTTGTCGATCCGCTGCTGGAAGAAGTCGAGGTCCTCCTCGCAGTTGGCCAGCACGTCGGTCACGATCCGCTTGAGGAACCGCTCGGCCAGGTCCATGTTGTCTTCCAGGTCGAAGAACGCCGCCTCGGGCTCCACCATCCAGAACTCGGCCAGGTGCCGGCTGGTGTTCGAGTTCTCTGCGCGGAACGTCGGGCCGAACGTGTACACCTTGCCGAGCGCCGTGGCGTAGACCTCGCCCTCCAGCTGGCCCGACACGGTCAGGTAGGACGGCCGGTCGAAGAAGTCCTGCGTGTAGTCGACCTCGCCCTGATCGGTCCGCGGCGGGTTGGCCGGGTCGAGCGTCGTGACGCGGAACATCTCGCCGGCGCCCTCGCAGTCGCTGGCGGTGATGATCGGCGTGTTGAGGTAGAGGAACCCGTCCTCCTGGAAGAAGTCGTGGATCGAGCGGCAGACCTGGTTGCGGACCCGCATCACCGCGCCGAAGGTGTTGGTGCGGGGGCGCAGGTGCGCCCACTCGCGGAGCTTCTCCATCGAGTGCCGCTTCTTCTGCAGCGGGTAGCTATCCGGGTCGGCCAGGCCGTGCACCACCACGCGGGCGGCCTGCACCTCGGTCGCCTGCCCCTTGCCGCCGGAGGCCTTCACCTGGCCCTCCACCGTGACGCTGCAGCCGGCGGTGAGGTGCTTAATCTCGGACTCGTAGTTCTCCAGCGCCGCGTCGGCGATCACCTGGATGTTGGCCAGGCAGGTGCCGTCGTTCAGCTCGAGGAAGCTGAAGCCCCCCTTCGAGTCCCGCCGGGTGCGGACCCAGCCCTGCAGCCGGGCCTGCTGGCCGATCGCGGATTCCTGCCTTGCCTGGCGGACGGAGAGTCGATCCATCGTTGCGTGTCCTTAGTCGCCAATCGCTTCGAGCGGTTTGGGTTTGATGAAGAAGCCGACCACCACCGCGGCCAGGTACGCGAGCGAGACGCCCAGCGCCGCCTGCCCGACAAACGCCGCGTCCGGGTTCGGGTTCGAGACCTTGTTATAGATGGAGGTCGCCGCCGCCGCGACGGCGCCCACCACGGCCACCACCATCATGACGTTCCACACCGCCCGCGACAGTCCCCGCGGCATGTCGTCGCCCAGGACCTTGCGGCTGTTCATCATCATGAAGAAGGTCGCGTAGGCGATCGGCAGCAGCATGATCCCGAAGCTCGACGCGAAGATCGCCAGCCACATCTGCGCGTCGGCCCGCCAGATGTAGGGCCACAGCGCGCCGCACACGCCGGCCACCAGGGCGCCGACGAAGAACGCCGCGTTGCTCGTGGGCTGCCCGAACGCCTCGCGGAACACGAACCCGTTGATCATCATCAGGATGATGATGGTGGAGAAGCCCATGCCGAAGATGCCCAGGCCGAACACCAGGTTGGCTAGCTCCTGGCCCAGCAGCGGCTCCAGCGCCCTGGACAGGCTGAACGCGTTGCGCCGCACCAGCGACGCGGCCAGCCGCTTCTCTTCCTCCGGCAGGGCCGCCATTGCGGCAATCGCCTCGTCGCGCCCGGCCGGCTCCAGGCCCTCCAGCCCGCCCGCGGCCTGGTCGGGCCGCACCCGCGCCAGCAGGTTCTTCTCGGTGGCGGCGAAGAGCGGGCTCTCTTGGAACTGCGCCGGGTCGGTGCTGAGGAACTGATCGTCCGCCGTGGCGTGGAATGCCTGCGAGGCGGCGATCACCACACAACTAGTGACCAGCACGTAGGGGATCGCCATGCCGGTGGACAGGTCGAACCGCGCCAGCCCGCGGAACGTCTTGTCCCACCCTCGCTGGAGCAGCGAGTAGGGCATCAGGAAGGTCATGTTGATGCCGACCGCGGTGGCCGCGGCGCCGATCATCACGTCGCGTTGCTCGCGCACCAGACGCGACTCCCAGAACTGCTTGGCCTCTTCAGGAAGCTGGTCGGCCAGGGCCTTGAGGTCGCCGGTGGCGTGCCGCGTCTGGTCGAGGTCGGGCAGGAAGCCGGCGAGCACCGCCCCCCAATCAACCAACCCCTCCAGCGACAGCTTGATCACCACGCCGAAGAAGCAGAGCACGATCATCCCGATCAACGCCTTCAGGAAAACGTCGAACAGCTTGGCGGTGGCGCCCCCCTTGATGCTCAGCATCAGGACCGACATCGCGACTGCCAGCAGCACGAACGAGACGCCGTACTTCCACCCCGGCGTTGACTGCACCACGTCGCCCACCACCGCGGGGCCGAGGTTCTGCTCGAGCGCTTCGAAACACAGGCCGAACTGGGGCATGCACCAGATGATGTTGGCCATCATCGTCGCGATCAGCCAGCCCCAGCCCAGCACGGGGTTGATGTGCTGGTTGATCATGCCGAACGGACGCTCGCCCGTGCTCAGCGTGACGTAGCTGATGGCCGACAGCATCACCACGCCCAGCACGATGGCCACCAACTGCAGCCACAGCATGCTCGGGCCGCCCAGGATTCCAAGGAACAGTGCGCCGGCCAGCGAACCGCCGCCCAGCGTGATGGCGCTCTGCAGCCAACCGGGCCCCGACAGCCGCACGTAGGTCTTGAGCCGCGCGCCGGCGCCCGCGGCGTTCGCCTCGGCCAGCATCCTCCGGTCCCGCTCCACTCCCGTTTCGCCAGCCGCACTCGTGTCCGCCATGGGTTGCTCCAGGTCCCTGCCGTCTGCTTGGGCGCGACCTGCGCCCATTGAGTAGTCCCAGAGTCTAATCAAGTTGCCCCGCGGTTGCACGGCGTGTCCCGCCCTCCGATCCGGACAACGCCGTTGTTTGAGAGGCTTGGGCGAATTCTCGCAATTCTTCTAGATTCGATCGTAGATGGCGGCGCAGGCGAGGGTCCCGGCAGGGCGCCAAGGCGTTGCGACGCGGGCAAGGGCGCCCGCCCGTGATCGGAGGCCGATTGTCTCCAGATGCAGGGAGTCAGCCGCGCACCGGCCAGTCGGCCCGGTAGATAGCCCAGGCGGCGAGCAGGGCGGCCGTTCCTAGGGCCAGCAGGGCCAGGTTCATCTGCCACAGCTCGGTGATCCAGCGGCGGTCGTCGAACAACTCGCCCAGCCAGACCACCGCCGTCAGCGAGACCCCCAGCGACAGGATCGCCGCGTAGATGGCGTTGCGCGTCGCGGCGGCGAAGCACGCTCCGGTGGAGAAGAACAGCAGCAGGGCCGCGGCGCCCGTGCCGACCCAGCCAATCGTCACCTCGTTGTGGAGGGTCCACGGGCTGACCTGCACCCACCACACCACCAGCAGGGCAGGGAGCACGAAGCACACCGCCAGCGTGGCCACGCCGGTCGCCGCCGGGACCCAGAAGGCCTGGTCCGCATCGATCGGCCGCGACCGCCAGAACGTGTTGAGCGACGGGCTCAGGTCGCGCAGCGTGGCGCCGAGGCCGACGATCACCGCCACCAGCGGCGCGACGTAGACCACCGGCGCGACGAGGAATAACGCCAGCTCGCGCCGCCCCCGCGCCGAGAAGTCCCCCTCGCCGTTGACGAGGGCCACGACCAGCACCGTCAGGCCGAACAGCAGGCACCCGCCAATGCCCGCCAGCACCAGCGGGCCGCACTCGCGCAGCTCCTTCCACGCCAACGCCACCGCGCGGCTCCGCCGGGGCGGCGCCAGGAAGTCCCGCACCGGCAGCAGCGGCGAGACAGCCGGTTGGCTGTTCCCCGTTCCTGATACCAGTGGGCGGCCATACCGGGTGACGAAGATCGCCGCGAGAGCCACGTGGACCAGCAGTGATATCATCAGCCACGAGAAGCGCAGACCGGGGGTGACGACTTCGATGCCATTCACCTCGACGCGACTCGTCAACGCCGCGAGTGGCCCGAGCGGCCCCAAGGACGTGAGCGTCAGGTACGAGGTGGTGGTGAATCGATTGGTGAGCCGCCAAGAGTCTCCCACTGCCGCGAAGGCGACTAGCAGGATCGTCCAAGCGCCCAACGCACCGACGGACCATACCGCCGCGCGGACCTCGTCCCGGGAGTTGACTCCAAGCGCCGCGGACCACAGGTACGTGCTTAACGCGGTTACGATCGTTACTGCTATGAGGAGGGCGGGCGCGGAAGAGAACACGCCTTTGCTCATGCCCATCTGCCAACGGAGTCCTTCGGCGAGGTCTTCCGAAATCAGCCCTCCCCAGCGGTCGAGGCCCCAGAAGAACAGCACGGCCAGCACCCCGGGCAGTGTAGCCACGACCCCGCCGACAAGGAGCTTGGTCAGCCCCACCCTCCACAGCCCCACCGGCTGGGCCTGGGTGTAAGACATCGTGCCGCGGCTGTTCTCGCCGGCGGCCACGCCGGCGCCGATGAACAGGCCAAACGGGGCGCTCAGCATCCACGCCAGCACCACCGCGGCGCCGCCCCAGTCCTGCAGGCGGTCGGGCATGGTCGCCAGCACGAGCGCGAACACCACGCTGCACAGCGCCAGCAGCTTCCACTGGTGCTCGCGCCACTCTCTCCAGAACAGGTTGAGCCAGATGCTGGACATGGGGGTGATTGGTGGTTGTTGGGACAAGGATCCCCTCAGCCGAGGGGGGAGGATTAGGGTGGGGGCGAAGCTGTTACTCGGGGCGCCCCCCGGCCATCCCCCAAAGGGGGAGGGAGATCGCTAGGCGGTGGTTGTTTCAGGTTCGCGCGTTGTGTTTCCAGTGGTGTTCGTTTTCTTCCCCACGACGTAGGCTTCGAAGATCTCATCGAGGTTCAGGTCGGTCACGCGGCGGAGCTCGCCCCGTTCGGACAGCAGCGACTCGCACGCCGCGGTGCCGGTCACGGTGAGGGCGACCTCGTCCCCTTCGCGTCGTGAGTCGAGCACCTGGCCGGAGTCGATCATCGCGGCGCCCGTGGGCGTGGTGACCAGCTGCTTCACGTCGGCCCGCAGCTCCTCGGTGCCGCTCTGGCGGAGCACCTTGCCGGCGTCGATGATGGCGACCTCGTCGGCGATCGGCTCCACCTCGTACAGCAGGTGAGAGCTGTAGAACACGGTCCGGCCCTCGCCCTGCAGATGGGTGATCAGGTCGCGGTTAAACTGCTTGCGCATGATCGGGTCCAGGCCGAGCGCCGGGTCGTCCAGGATCACCAGCTCAGGCCGGTGGGCGAGCGCCAGCACCAGCCCGAGCCGCACGGTCTGGCCCTTGGAGAGGTGCTTGATCTTGGTCCGCAGCGGCAGCTCGAATTCACCCAGGTACATGCGGGCCAGGTCGTGGTCCCAGGTGGAGTAGAACGGCGCCACGTAGCGTACGATCTCGTCCACCCGCATCCAGCCGTACATGGTCTGGTCCTCGGCCAGGTAGCCGACCCGGTCGCGGACGAGCAGCGGGTCCTGCGCCGGGTCGAGCCCCAGCACCCGGACGACGCCGTCGTTGCGGTTGATGAGGCCCATCATCAGGCGGATGGAGGTGGTCTTGCCGGCGCCGTTGCGGCCCAGGAAGGCGAAGGTCTTGCCGCGCTGGACGTTCAGCGTCACGCCGCTCAGCACCAGGTTGCGGCGGAACCACTTGCTCACGGCGTGCATCTCGATCGCGTAGTCGCTCATGCCGATCCCACTCAGTGGTGGGCCTCCTCGTTCTGCTGGGTTTCCGCGCCGAGCTGCTCCCAGGCCTGGGCCAGCAGCCCGTGCAACTCGTTAGAAGAGAGCCCCAGGCCCTGCGCCTGGCGGGCGAGCTGGCGGAGCTCTTCGACAAGTCTCTTCTCGTGGGCGGCCGCGGCTTTCTTCCCGGCCGTCTTCGCGACGAATGTGCCCTGGCCGTGCCGCCGCTCCAGCAGGCCCTCGCCGGTCAGGCGTTCGTAGACGCGGAGCACGGTGTTCTGGTTGACGGCCAGCTCGCGGGCCAGCTCGCGGACCGACGGCACGCGGTCGCCCGGCTGCAGCCGGCCGGCGGCGCACTGGGCGGCGATCTGCTCGGCCAGCTGCTTGGAGATCGGGACGCTCGAGCCTTTTTCGATGCGGATCAGCATCGCGGGAGCCTCGCTGGGGATAAGTGATTACACAAGTGTAACAGTGGTCACTCGCCTGTCAACGGGAATCGGGGGCGTTTTTCCAGTAGGCTGGAGCCGCCGTCGCCGACGCAAGCGGCGGGCAGCACCAACGCGGACCCGAGGAGCGGCATGCACAAGGCGATCTTGCTATCGATTGGGACACTGCTGGCAGCGGCCACGGCGGGGGCCGACGAGCGTCCAAACTTCCTGTTCGCTATCGCCGACGACTGGGGCTGGCCCCACGCCAGCGCGTACGGCGACCCGGTCGTGCGGACCCCGGCGTTCGATGAGATCGCGCGGCAGGGCGTGCTGTTCCACCACGCCTACGTCAGCTCGCCGAGCTGCACGCCGTCGCGCAACGCGATCCTCACCGGCCAGTGGCACTGGCGGCTGGGGAGCGGCGCCAACCTGTGGTCCGACTTCCCGGCGCGGCTGACCACGTACCCCGAACTGCTCCGCGGCGCCGGCTACCAGGTCGGCGCCACGGGCAAGGCTTTCGGACCGGGGCGGGTCGAGCCCCAGGGCAGAGAGGTCGCCGGCAGACGCTACAAGAGCTTCGAGAAGTTCCTCGAGCAGCGCAACGCCGACACCCCGTTTTGCTATTGGCTCGGCAGCTCCGACCCGCACCGCCCTTACCAAGCCGGCTCGGGCGCCGAGAGCGGGATGGACCTGTCCGCGATTGACCTGCCGGCGTGCTTCCCGGACAGCACCGAGGTGCGCAGCGATGTGGCCGATTACTACTGGGAGGTGCAGCGGTTCGATCGGCTGGTCGGCGCCGCCATCGCGGAGCTCAAAGAACGCGGCCTGTGGGAGAACACGGTGGTGGTCATGACCGGCGACCACGGCATGCCGTTCCCCCGCTGCAAGGCGAACCTGTACGACTCTGGCACACGCGTGCCGCTGGCGATCAGCTGGCCCGCGGGCGGCGGCCAGGCGGGGCGCGAGTCTAGCGACTTCGTCAGCCTGACGGACCTGGCGCCGACATACCTCGCGTTGGCTGGCGTCGAGCTCCCGGAAGAGATGACCGGGCAGAGCATCGCCCCGGTGCTGCTCGGGAAGACGGACGAGGACCAATGGCGGCCGAGGCCCCACGTGCTGTTCGGCAAAGAACGCCACACGCCCACGCAGGAGGCGCCCGACCGCGGCGGGTACCCCTGCCGCGCAATCCGCACGCACGACTACCTCTACATCCGCAACTTCAGCCCGGACCGCTGGCCCAACGGCACGCCGAACTACCAGCAGGCGTTCGTGCCGGGCAACTGGTACTCGGACTCGGACAACGGGCCGACCAAGACCTACATGGTTGAGCACCGCGGGCAGGACGCGACGCACCAGCGCCTGTTCGAGCTGGCGTTCGCCAAACGACCCGCCGAGGAGCTGTACGACCTGACCGCCGACCCGGACCAGCTCCATAATGTCGCCGACGAGCCGCGCCACGCCGATGCGCGGCGGCGGCTCAGCAACGCACTACTTGCCGAGCTCCAAGCCACCGGCGACCCCCGCGTCGGGGGCCGGGGCGCCGAGCTCGAGGCGCACCCTTACTACGGCCAAGGCCCCAAGCACCCGGACTGGCGCCCGGCGCCGGGCGCCGCGAGCGGTCCGAAGTGAGGTAAGCCGGCGCGCCGCCCGCCACTCTGTCGCGACGCGTGCGTGGAACAAGAAGGCACGGGGTTCAAGCGAAGAGCAGCGGGCGGCGCGCCGGCCGTGCGAGGCTAGTCCGGCAGGACCTCGTCGCCCGCGCGGGTGGCGTGGGCCCGCCAGACCAGCAGGTCGACGTTCTCTTGGAACAGCCGCACCGAGCCGTCCACGAAGGCGGTCTGCACGCCGCCCGGGTGGTAGCTGCGGGAGGTGATGGCCGCGTAGGTCGGCGGCGACGAACCGCCCGAGCTCTTGCCCTCCTGCCACGAGTTGTAGTCGACGTCGTAGGTGACGCCGTTGTCCTCGAAGGGCACCTCGGTGTTGGGGGTCATCACGGCGGTGAAGCCGGTGTGGTGCACGCGGCCGTCCGGCCACTCGGTGTGCCCGGTGGCCGGGTCGAGCTTCGACTGGCCGGCCGAGCCGACGGCGGCGACCACGTCGGCCACCGTTGCCGGGATGTCCGTCGAGGCGGGGCCGCCGTTGCGCCGGTACGGGGTCCAGGCCTTCACCTCGGCGGCCAGCAGCGTGTTGCTGGTCCCGTCGGTCACCTTGGCCAGGCGGAGGTTGCTGTTGGGGTAGAAGATCCCGTCGCCGCCCTGGTTGGCGGTCGGGTCGTAGACGAACCACGTGCCGAAGTTGAAGCCGTAGGTGGTGGAGTACAGCAGCGGCCGGCCGCTGCCCGGGTCGCGCGGCTCGCCGGCCCGCTGGTCGCTGGGGCACTGGAACGCCGCGATGCGGACGCCGTTGATGGCGAGCTGGTCGTCCCAGGCGAGCTCGACGTCCACCAGGTCACGCAGGCTGCCCTCCTCCAGGTAGTCCAGGATCCGCCCGTGCACGCCCCACGAGCCGTTGTTGTTGCTCGACAGGTCCCGCGGGTTGACGATCGCGCTGGGCGGCAGGTGCTTGAACGAGCTCTCGTAGTTGTGGATGCCGAGCGCCAGCTGCTTGAGGTTGTTGGCGCACTGGGTGCGGCGGGCGGCCTCGCGGGCGGCCTGCACGGCCGGCAGCAGCAGCGCGATCAGCACGCCAATGATGGCGATCACCACCAGCAGCTCGACCAGGGTGAACGCCGAACGATGGTCGCGGGGGGGGAGGTGGGGCAAGGCGGGCTCCGTCGGAAGGGGGGAAAGGGGAGGGCGACAAGTAGGGCAATCCGCGTGCCCAATCTAGTCGCTCCAACCCGCGTTTCCAGGTGGTGCACGGCAACCCCGAGCGATTCCACTCTGCCAGTCAGCGTCGCACGGGGGCGGCGACGCCGCTCACGCCGCTCAGGTGTCGCGCGGGGCGACACACGGTCGCTGGGCGCGACAGGCCCCGGCGCCCCCACCCGGCAGCGGGTAAGATCGCATTGATGCGTTGGCCCCTGAGAAACCAGATCCTGCTGCCCGTGCTGGCGGCGTCGGTGGCGAGCGTCGTGGTGATCGGCGGCGCGAACGCGTGGATCGCGTACACCGCCGCCCGCGACGGGGCGGTTGCCCGCCTGCGGGGTGTGGCGGATGTGCTGTCGCGGTCGAGTTTCCCGCTCACGCCCACGGTGCTGCGGCAGATGAGCGACCTCACCGGCGCCCAGTTCGTGCTCACGCCGCCCGACGGGCGGCCCCGGGCGACCAGCCTGTCCGAGGCGCCCGCCGCCATGCCGGTCGACGCGCTCGTGGCCTCGCCCGAACAGATCACCCTCCGCCGCGTGGCGGAGGTCAACGGCACGAGGTACCTGCACGCGGCGCTGCGGATGCCGGCCCGCGCGGGCCGCCCCTCAGACGAGGTGCTGCACGTGCTGTTCCCGCAGGCGGACTACCGGCGTTCGCTGTGGGCGGCGGTTGCGCCGCCGCTGGTGGTGGGCGGGCTGTCGCTGGCGGCGGTGGTGCTGGCGGTCAGCGTGATCGCCCGGCGGATCGGCCGCACCACCGCGCGGCTCGGCGGCGAGGTCGGCCGCCTGGCCGAGGGCGACTACACCCCGCTGGCCAACCCGCCCCGCGACGACGAGCTGGCCGATCTGTGCGCCGCCATCAACCGCACGGCCGAGCGGCTGGGGGTCTACGAGCAGCAGGTCCGCGGCGCCGAGCGGGCCAAGACGCTCGCCGCGCTCGGCGCCGGTCTGGCCCACGAGATGCGCAACGCCGCGACCGGCTGCCGCATGGCGATCGACCTGCACGCCGAGGCCTGCGGCGCCGGCGCCGACGAGTCGATTACCGTCGCGCGGCGGCAGCTCCGCCTGATCGAGAGCCAGCTGCAACGCTACCTGAAGCTGGGCGCCGACGATTCGGAGGCCCGCGAAGAGCGGGTTGCGCCCGACGAGCTGGTGGCCGCCGCGCTGCCGCTGGTCACGCCCGCGGCCGACCACGCCGCGACCCGCTTCGAGTGGACTCCCGGGGTGCCCCAGGTAACACTGGTGTTGGACCGCGAGGCGATCACCCAGGTGGTGATCAACCTGTTGCAGAACGCCCTGGAGGCCGCCGCCGCGCACGCGGCGGCGGGCGGCCCGGCGGGCGTGGTGTCGGTTGAGTCGGACGCGACCGACTCCCACTGGCGGCTCCGCGTGGCCGACAGCGGCGCCGGCCCAGACGCCGATGTCGCCGCCGCGATCTTCGACCCGTTTGTGACCAGCAAGCCAGAAGGCGTGGGGCTCGGCCTCGCCCTCAGCCAGCAAGCGACCCGGCGGCACGGCGGCAGCCTCACCTGGCGCCGCGACGCCGACCGCACCTGCTTCGAGCTCTCCCTCCCACTTGCGACTTAGAGAACGCCATGGCAAAGCTGCTCGTCGTTGACGACGAATCCTCCATCTGCTGGGGCATCGCCCGGCTGGGAGAAGGGATGGGCCACCGGGTCACGACCGCCGGCTCGGTCGAGCAGGGCCTCGACGCCGCGGCCGCCGACCCGCCGGACCTGATCATCCTGGACGTCCGCCTGCCCGGCATGGACGGGCTGACCGCCATGCGCCCGTTCCGCGACCTCGTGGGCGACGCGCCGATCGTCGTGATCACCGCGTTTGGCGACCTGCAGACCGCGGTCCGCGCCGTCAGCCAGGGCGCGTTCGAGTACGTGCTCAAGCCGTTCGACCTGGCGCAGATCCGGTCGGTGATCGAGCGGGCGCTGCGGCCGGCGCCGGTCCGGGCCGACGCCGGCGACCAGGCCGCCGACGGGGAAGCCGCGCTGGGGATGATGGGCCAGTCGGCCGGCATGCAGGCCGTGTTCCACAAGATCGCGCTCGCCGCGCACGCCGACGCGCCGGTGCTGCTGCGCGGCGAGACCGGCGTCGGCAAGGAGGTCGCCGCCCACGCGATCCACCACAGCGGCCCCCGGCCCGACGCGCCCTTCGTGGCGGTGAACGTCGCGGCGCTGAGCCCGACCGTGGCCGAGGCCGAGCTGTTCGGCCACACCGAGGGCGCGTTCACCGGCGCGCAACGCACCCGCAAGGGCCTGCTCGCCCAGGCGGACGGCGGCACGCTGTTCCTCGACGAGGTGGGCGAGATCCCGCTATCGATCCAGGCCAAGCTGCTCCGCGCGCTCGACCAGAACGAGGTGCTGCCGGTCGGCGCCGACCAGCCCGTACCGACGCGCTTCCGCACCATCGCCGCCACGCACCGCGACCTGCGGGCGATGGCCGCCGAGGGGGAGTTCCGGCTGGACCTGTACTACCGGCTGTGCGCCTACGAGATCGAGCTGCCGCCGCTCCGCAGCCGCCGCGAGGACATCGCGCTGTTGGCTAGCAGCTTCGTGCACAGCCGCCGGCCGGAGTCGACCCTCTCCTCCGAGGCGGTCGCCGAGCTGGAGTCGCGTGAGTGGCCGGGCAACGTCCGCGAGCTCCGCAACGCGATCGACCACGCGCTGGTTGTTTCGCACTCAGGCGACATCTATCCGGAGCACCTCCCCGCGGCCGGCGGGGCGCCGGTGGCCGGGTCGGACGCGCCCGGCGGGCTCGACTCGGCCCTGGCCGCCCGGGCCCGGGCCCTGATGGCGGACCCCACCGCGGCGGGGGACGTCTACAACCGCTACCTGGAGCAGGTCGAGCCGCCGCTGCTCAAGGCCGCGTTCGACCTGCACGGCCGCCAGTGCGCCCCGGCGGCGCGGGCCCTCGGCCTGCACCGCACCACCCTCCGCCGGAAGCTTGACCAGCTGGGCGTGGACGCCGCCCCGTAGCCGGCCGACCGGTTTGGCGAGAAAGCTATTGCGGTGCGGCGCCGTGGTCGACAATATTCAGCGGTCCAGGAACGCCGCGCAGCGGGGGACGCCGCCGGCCCGATCCACGCCCGACCTGTGGAGTTGTTTGTTGCGATGAGCTACGCCCTGTCCGCGTGTGTTGTCGACGCCGACCAGCTGACCCGGATGGTCGGCTGCGGCGACGAGTCGGTTGTGCAGCAGGTGATGGAGGCCGACCCGGAGGCATTCGATTACGAGCCCGACGACGACGAGCTGTCGGTCGCCCAGGCGCTCCGGCACCTGGTCATGGGCGAGCCCACCCAGCCCGACGACGCCCACCAGTACGGCTACGCCCTGCAGGCGCTGTGCAACCACGCCGGCGAGACCATCCTGCCCGACGTCTGGGGCGGCGTCCGCTGGGCCGCTGTCGAGGACTGCGGGCTGGAGGACCTGCTGACCCAGACCGGCCCCCCGATCGCCCTGCCCGAGAACGATGACTTCCCCGCCATCGGCCACCTCAAACGCAGCGAGCTCGACGCCGCTCTCAAGGCCGCCCGCAAACGCCGCGACAAGGTCCTCGACGAGGACCTGGAGGACCTGCTGGACGAGTTCATCGACTGGCTCGAAGCGGCCCGCAGCGCGCACCTGGACGTGGTGTTTTTCTACCACTAGGGCGGCGCCCGATGGCGCCAGCCAGGCCGCGACGCGTCAACGAGAAGCGGGCGGCCCGCTTGGGGCCGCCCGCTTGGTTCCACTCAGTCTGGCGCGCCCGTCGCTAACCCCGGCGTCGGGCGGCTGCTGCGAACGCTGACAAACACATAAGCGCTAGCGAAGCCGGCTCGGGAACGGCGCGATAGCCGATGCCGTCGTACCAGGTGCGTTGGGCCTGATCCGCCTGGTTTGGTTCGTCGTCGATGTAAACGGCGATCTCCGTCCCGGTGACCTGCCCGAGCGGAACCTCGTACAGCCGTCGGTTGCCCTCGCCCACCATCACGTCCGACGTGAATGGATTGCTCGCCAGGCTCGAGCTCAGCACGGTAGCGTCAACGCCGTCGTAGAACTGGACAACGCCCGGGCTCGCAGGGTCGTACACCGGCAGGTCGCCGGCCTCGTCAACTAGCGACGCGCCCATCCGCCAGGTGTTGCTGCTGTCGCTCCAGAAGTAGGCGAACACGTCGTACGTGCCCGCCGGCACGGTTGCCGAGGTCACTAGCCGCTGCGCATCGTCGGGCGAGCCGCTGGTGCCGGCGTTCTGATAGATGGTTGCGTTGTTCGAGAAAGCGCGCACGTCCCACAGGCCGTCGCCTGCCGGTCCCTGCGCCGCCAGCGGAGTGAAAACGCCGCCGCCGGCGGATGGGGCCACGGCGGTGTTGCCGCCGGCGCCATCGGTTGCGTCAACGTAGACAGTGGCCGCCGTCGCCGATGAGGCGACCATCGCGGCGGCGCACGCCAGCGCAGAAACGCGGGTCCAGGTGATCTTCATTAGACGAGTAGCCTCACAGATGCAGAGTGAAGAAGCAGCGAAAAGCGCCGGCAACGAGCCCGATCTGGGTCCGCCTCCGGCCAGTCAAGCTGCGTGCCGTGACGCAGCTCCATGGGTCGAGGATGTCCTACCCGCACGTAGATGCCAAGGACCAGACGCATTTGCAGAATCGATTTGCGCGATGGCGGTTTGGTTGGCGGGCTTCGGCGGCGGGGTAGCGCAAACGGAGTATTGAATGCCCGCAGTAGCGCGCGTGGTTGAAGTCCCGTAAACTAGGCATCGCGTCCAACTTCAGCGTTCTTGGTAGAAACCGGCCACGCAGCGATATCTAATGAGGGGTTGCCAAAGGCCACATGTCAGACCACATGGTGCTGGCGGTGGTACGGGCTTTGTCCTTTGTGGTGAGCACGAGGGGACAAAACCCCCGCCGGTCAACTCACGGGATTCGCTGCAAACCTATACCGCAGAAAGGCTTGGGCGAGATGCAGGGCGGAGCTGCGCGGAGAGTTTTGTCCGCTCCGCGCGTGTTTTTGGACAAAGCGAGGGGGAGGATGGAGCAGAGCTCCACTTTTGTCTGGGCCCCTCGTCTAGCCTCTCGCGCCGAAGGGGAGCGGAAAAGAATAGCGTGCCGCTCCGCACCAACCACTAACCACTAACTCAATACCGCGATTCGGCTTCCTTCAGGCAGGCCTTGATCTGCCGCACGGCCTGGCGGAGGCGTTCCTCGTTCTCCACCAGGCTCATCCGCAGGTAGCCCTCGCCGGCGGGGCCGAAGCCGCTGCCCGGGCTGACCGCGACGTTGCCTTCCTCGAGCAGCATCATGGCGAAGTCCATGGTGCTCATGCGGCTGCGCCAGGGCTCGGGGATCGGCTGCCAGACGAACATGCCGGCCTTGGGCCGGGCGTCCTCCCAGCCGAGCCGCACCAGGCCGCCGCACAGCGCATCGCGGCGTGACTGGTAGATGACGCTCTGGGCCTCGACCGCGGCGTCGGTGTGGCGGAGGGCCATGATCGCCGCGACCTGGATCGCCTGGAACATGCCGTAGTCGTAGTAGCCCTTGATGGTGGCCAGCGCCTTGATCATCTCGCGGTTGCCGGCGCAGAAGCCGACCCGCCAGCCGGCCATGTTGTAGCCCTTGCTCATGGTCGTGAACTCGACGCCCACCTCGGCCGCGCCGGGCGAGGCCAGGAAGCTGGGCGGCTTGTAGCCGTCGAAGGCCACGTCGGCGTACGCGAAGTCGCTGATCACCATGAAGCCGTACTTCTTGGCGAGCTTGACCACCTCGTCGTAGAAGCCCTGTTCGACCACCACGCTCGACGGGTTGTGGGGGTAGCACAGGCAGAGCAGCTTGGGCTTGGGGTAGAGCGTCTCGCAGGTGTAGGCGATGTTCTTGAGGAACCGCTCGTTGTCGGTCACGTCGAGCGTGATCACGTTGCCGCTGGCCAGCGCGATGGCGTACACGTGTATCGGGAAGTACGGGGCGGGCACCAGCGCGGTGTCCCCGGGGCCCATCATCGCCAGGCACATGTGGCTGAAGCCCTCCTTGGACCCCAGGCAGACGATCACCTCCTCGTCGGTGTCGAGCCGCACGCCGTACTTCTTGAAGTACTTGGCGCCGACCTCCTTGCGGAGGTTGGCGATGCCGTTGGACTTGCTGTAGCGGTGGTTGCGGGGGTCGCGGGCGGCCTCGGTCAGCTTGTCGATGACCAGGCTCTCGGGCGGGTCGGTCGGGTTGCCCATGCCCAGCTCGATGACGTCGTCGCCGGCGGTGCGCTTCTCGTGGATGCGCTTGTTGATGCGGCCGAACAGGTAGGGCGGCAGGCGCGTGACGCGCTGCGCCACCTGGATCTTGAAATCGCTGGTCGGCTCGTAGCTGCTGGGTTGGTTGTCGTCGGTCATCGGTGGGCCTGGTGGGAGCTGGCTGCGCAGCCGCGGCGGCGGCCGGCGCTCGGCGTGCTAGTGTACGCCCCAGCAGGGACCCCTTGAAGCGCCGCAAGTTCGCGGCCGCAGGGCAGGCCCAGGGTCGGTCTAGCCGGCCCGCTTGATGGCCGGGGCGACCTCGTCGGGCGTCTGGCGCTCGGCAACGGCGTCGTGGATGGGCCGGATCGCCACACTGGCGGGGGCCCGACGCTCGCGGACAAAGCCCCGCGAACCGCCACGGAAGAAGTCGCCGAACTCGGCCGCCGCGCCGGTGCGGAACCGCTCGCCGAGCAGCTCGGTGCGTTCGTCGAAGCCGAGGCCGCTGCGGTAGTACAGCCGGTAGGCCTCTTTGATCCGCTTGACCTCCTCCGGCGAAACGCCCGCCCGCTTCAAGCCGATGCGGTTGAGCCCAACCAAGAGCGAGCTGTCGCCGTCGATCATCACGAACGGAGGGACGTCCTGAGCTACCCGCGCCAGCCCGCCGACCATCGCGATGCGGCCCACACGGCAGAACTGGTGCACGGCCGAGCCGCCGCCCAGGTACGCCCGGTCGCCGACCTGCACGTGGCCGGCCAGCAGCACGTTGTTGGTCAGCACGACGTTGTCGCCGATCAGGCAGTCGTGCGCGACGTGGGCGCCGACCATCAGCAGGCACTCGCTGCCGATGCGGGTCTCGCCGTCGGCGTGCATCGCCTGGTGGATCGTGACGTGCTCGCGGAGCACGTTGCGGTCGCCGATCACGACCGGGCCCGGGTTCTCGATCCGGTTGAGGTGCTGGGGACGGCCCCCCAGCACGGCCCCCTCCTCCACCACGTTGTCCGACCCCAGGGTCACGCCCGATTTGATGGTCACGTGGGCCGCGATCTGGCAGCGGTCGCCGATGCTGGCGCCCGGCTCGATAACGCAGAACGGTCCAATCGAAACTCCCACGCCGACGTGGGCTTGGCGGCTGATTCGGGCCAATGGGTCGTGGGCCACGGTGGTTCCTCCTTGGGCGGTACGATCGTCCCGGGGTGCGCCCCGCGTGGTGCGGGGCCGCGGCGGGCGTCTTGGGCGGTGGTCGCCAGCTCCAGGTATCGGACGCGCGGGTCTCGCGGGCTTAATCAACCATGCCGGTTTTGCCTGCTGCAAACGGTCCCCACCCGCCAATGGAGGGGCTCTCGTCGGCGTGCTAGCGGGCCCTTCGGAAGGCCGGCGGGGTCGCTCCGCCGCCACTGGAACATTGCTCCGAATCTTGCAATGATGCTGGGCCCCGCTTCACCAAAGCTACACATACTCCCACCCCATGCACGACCTGAAGCTCCTGAGCGGCCGCGCGAACCCTGCGCTAAGCCGAGAAATTGCCGATCACCTGGGCGTGCCCCTGGGGAAGATCTCGCTCGGCAATTTCCCCGACGGCGAGATCGCGTGCAAAGTGGACGAGGACGTCCGTGGGCGGGACGTGTTCCTCATCCAGCCCACCTGCCCGCCGGTCAACGAGAGCCTCATGGAGCTGCTCGTGATGATCGACAGCTGCCTGCGGGCCAGTGCGGAACGGATCACGGCGGTCATCCCCTACTTCGGCTACGCTCGGCAGGACCGCAAGGACGAAGGCCGGGTGCCGATCACCGCCAAGCTGGTGGCCAACATGATCACCCGCGCCGGCGCCGACCGCGTGCTGACGATGGACCTGCACGCCCCGCAGATCCAGGGCTTCTTCGACGTGCCGGTCGACCACCTGTACGGGGCGCCGGTCCTGAACGACTACTTCCTGCACGACAGCGGCATCGCGCTGGACGACGTGGTGATCGTCAGCCCCGACGAGGGGAGCATCAAGCGGGCGCTCGGCCACGCCAAGCGACTGGGGGGCACGGTCGCAATCATCGACAAGCGGCGGGTTAGCGCCACAAAGACGGTGCAGGCGAACATCCTGGGGGGGCCGATCGACGGGAAGGTCGCCCTGATGTTCGACGACATGATCAGCACCGCGGGCTCGATCAAGGGCGCCGCCCGGGTGCTGCACGACCACGGCGTCAAGGAGATCCACGTCGCGACCTCGCACGCGGTTCTTTGTGGTTCGGCGATGGACAACCTCCGCGAGGCGGACCTGACCAGCCTGGTGTGCACCAACTCGATCCCTCTGCGGGACGATCAGAAGCTGCCCCAGACCAAGATCCTCAGCGTGGCCCCCCTGCTGGGCGGAGCGATCAAGGCGATCCACCGCAACGAGTCGATCAGCAAGCTGTTCCGCTGACAGTTTTTCCACCGGCGGTTGGCATAAACCGACCGCTGGCCGGAGAGTTTCGCCAGCCTCCGCGGCCGCTGTTTTCGGTCCAGGCGGCAGGTTGCTGGAGCTGGCAGGCGGCAGGCCGGCCCAAACACCCCTTGATCTCAGCGGGAATCCTGTCACAATCTGGGATTCCCGGCTGCCCGCTAGCGGCGGCCAGGCGGGCGCGTCACCGCTCCAGGCGGCGGTGGCGGGACCAGCGTCAACACCCCGGAGCCGTCCAGCGAGCCAACCCGCCGCCGGGCGTGGGGCCGGTTTCTTTTATTGACTCGGAGTCGCTACGTCATGTCGGACATCCTCAAGGCCGAACCGCGCGAGAAGGTCGGCAAGCTGCACAACCGCCGCCTCCGCGCCACGGGCAAGATCCCCGCGGTGCTGTACGGCCACGGCGAGGGATCGGTCAGCCTGTCGCTGGCGAAGGAGCAGCTGCGCACGGTGCTGCGGCACGGCGGCAAGCTGGTCGAGCTGCAGGGCGCGGCCAAGGGCCAGGCGCTGCTGCAGGACCTGCAGTGGGACGCTTTCGGCAAGAGGCTGCTGCACGTCGACCTGCTGCGGGTGCACGCCGGCGACCGCGTGACGGTTGAGATCCCGGTCGAGCTGAAAGGCGACGCCCCGGGCGAGCGTGAGGGCGGCGTTATCGAGTTCGTGCACCACACGGTCAGCATCGAGGTGGCGCCGGCGGGGATCCCCGAGAAGCTGCACATCGACGCGTCTGGCCTGCACATGAACGAAGCGGCCCACGCCGCCCAGATCCTCGACCTGCCCGAAGGGGCCAAGGTCCTGCTGGACGAGGGCGAGGTGATCGTCCACTGCGTGCCGCCTGCGGGCGAGGCCGCGGAGGACGAGGAGGGCGCCGTCAGCGGCGCCGCCGAGCCGGAAGTGGTCGGCAAGAAGGACGAGGAAGCGGACGGCGAGGAGTAGCGGAGTCCTGGTCGGTTGCTGGTCCGCCCCTTGCCGGGCGGCCGCTGTGCCGGCCGGGGGCGGGGACCCACAGCCATGAAGTTGATTTTCGGGCTGGGCAACCCCGGTAAGAAGTACGACAAAACGCGGCACAATGTCGGGTTCGAGGCGCTCGATCGGCTGGCCCAGCAGTGGTCGGCCGACACGCCCCGGGCGAAGTTCGACAGCCGCGTCGCAGAGTGCCGGATTGGGCAGCAGAAGTCGCTGCTCGTCTGGCCGCAGACGTTCATGAATCGCAGCGGGATGGCCGTGCAGCAGGCGGTGTCGTTTTATAAGACGCCACTGGAAAGCGTGCTGGTCATCTGCGACGATTTCAGCTTGCCGCTGGGCAGGCTGAGATACCGGGCCAAGGGCTCCTCCGGGGGGCAGAACGGCCTGAAAGACATTATCCGCGCCGTTGGCTCCGAAGAGGCGCCGCGGCTGCGGATCGGCGTCGGGCCCGTGCCCGAGCGGTGGGACGCCGCCGACTTCGTCCTCGGCAGGTTTAACGCCGACGAGGCGGACGACGCGGACGAGGCGATCCGGCGGGCGGCCGAGTCGGTGGCTGTGTGGGCGGAGCACGGCATCGTCGACGCGATGAACCAATACAACTAGGCGCCAATACAACTTGGCAACGGGCACACGCGACGCACCGCGCCGCGTTTAACGAATTTCATGCGGCGCCAGGCGTCGCGTTAACGGATGATTTCGGAGGTGGGCGGCATGGCCGACAGCGTCTACGAAGGACTGTTTATCTTTGACGCCAACAAGTTTGCGCGTGACCAGAGCGCGGCGTCGACTAGCGTCGAGCAGGCGATTTCCGAGCTCGGCGGCGAGGTGCTGGTGAGCCGCCTGTGGGAGGAGCGCCGGCTGGCGTACCCCATCAACGGCCACCGCAAGGGCGCCTACTGGCTGATGTACTTCAAGCTGCCGGGCGCCGAGGTCACAGCCCTCAACCGCCGCTGCGACCTGAACGACTTGGTGCTCCGCCAGCTGGTGCTGAAGATCCACCCGCGGCTGGTCGAGCCGATCCTGGCCCACGCGACCGCTTCGCCCGAGGAAGAGGACGCCCCCGCCGAGGAGGCCGCGGGCGAGCCCGCCGGCACCGGAGCCTAGGGCGGCCGCCACGGTCCCGGGTTTGCTTGCTTCGGCAGCGGGTTTGGGATAGCCTAAGCAGGAGTTCTGGACGTTTGTTCAGTGGGCACGCGACCGCACAGGAGATGCACTCATGGCCAGCTACAACCGCGTAATCCTTGTCGGCAACCTGACGCGCGACCCCGAACTGCGATACATCCCCAGCGGCACCGCCGTGGCCGAGATCGGTCTGGCAGTGAACGATCGGGTCAAGAAGGGCGACCAGTGGGTCGACGAGACCACCTTTGTCGACGTCACGCTCTGGTCGCGGACGGCGGAGGTGGCCAACGAGTACCTCAGCAAGGGATCGCCCGTGCTGATCGAGGGTCGGCTGAAGCTCGACTCGTGGGAGAAGGACGGCCAGAAACGCTCGAAGCTGAAGGTGATTGCCGACAAGATGCAGATGCTCGGCGGCCGCAGCGGCGGAGGGGGGGGCGGCGGCGGACCGCGCGGCGGTTCGGACGCCTACAGCCAGCCCGCCTCCTCGTCGGCCGGGGCGAACATCCCGCCCGAGGACGACATCCCGTTCTAATAGCTACCGGTTGGCGCCGCCCGGGGCCGACCATGAAACAATATACGCAACCGCCGGCCACGCCGGCTGACCGGTTCCACTAGTCCCGCAGACAGTCCTATGCCGACCCAGCAGAAGAAGATCAAGCGTAAGTCCAGCAGCCTGAAGCGTCTCCCGAAGGGCCCCCACGGCGGCTACCAGGTGCTGCTGATCCAGTCGGTCGAGCACCTTGGTTCGCAGGGCGAGGTCGTGGAGGTCAAGCCGGGCTTCGCGCTCAACTACCTCATCCCGCAGGGGCTGGCGACGGTCGCCTCGGAGCACCACCAGCGGATGGTGGAGAAGCACAAGGCCAAGCTGCAGCAGCTCGCGATGCTGCGTCAGGCCGAGCTCCGCAGCCGCGCCGCCGAAATCAGCCGGCAGAGCGTCACGATCGAGGCCCAGGCCACCGAGGAAGGCCACCTGTACGGCAGCGTCGGCGCCCCGGAGATTGTGGCCGCGCTCAAGAAGGCCGGCATTACCCTCGCCACCGACCAGGTCAAGCTGGACGGCGTGCTGAAGGAGCTGGGCCTGTACACCGTCAAGTTCCGCCTGTCGGCCGACGTCGAGGGCGAGCTGAAGGTCTGGGTCGTCCCGGCGGTCGGCGCCGAGTAGCCGACGCCTCGGCGTCCGAGCCTCGGCGGGTCGCCGCCTCCGGCGACCAATCATTCTTGAAGGCTGGTCCGAAGTCGTGGCCGGCTGCGCTGCGCATTCCTGGTTGATGGAGCGACTGCCATGGCTGCGGGAGCAGAGAACGGCCGCAAGCGGGACTCGCGCCTCCGCTTCGATGGGGACCAGCGGGCCACCGCCAAGGACTTCCTCGGTCGCACACCGCCACAGAGTCTCGAGGCGGAACGGGCCGTTCTGGGCAGCCTGCTGTTACTGCCCGAGGTGTTCGACGACGTCGCTCTGCTGGTCAGCGCCGAGGACTTCAGCGACGACGCCAACGCGCGGCTGTTCCGCCACATCCAGACCATGCACTCGGACGGCGCGTCGATCGACGTGGTGCTGCTGGTCCAGCGTCTGAAGGACGCCGGCGAGTACGACTCGATCGGCGGCGGCGCCTACCTCGCGGAGATCGGCGAGGCCGTGCCGACCGCGGCCCACGCCGAGTACTACGCCAAGATCGTCCGCGAGAAGTCCATCCTGCGGTCGCTGATCCACGCGGGCGCCGACATCCTGCAGGACGCCTTCGACGAAACGATGGAGCCCCGCGGCGTGCTGAGCCGGGCCGAGGAGCGGGTGTTCGGCATCCTCGAGGAGAAGGGGCAGGGGCAGGTCAGCTCCATCCGCGACGTGCTGCAGGCGTCGCTCGCGCGGATGAACGAGCGGATGAAGGAGGGTCACGACCCCGGCGGCGTCGAGACCGGCTTCGACGACTTCGACGAGATGACCGGCGGCATGCATGGCTCGGAGCTGATCATCCTGGCGGCCCGGCCTAGTATGGGCAAGACCGCCCTCGCGATGAACATCGTGGAGCACGTGGCGGTCGACTGTGGCAAGCCGGTGCTGTTTGTGAGCCTTGAGATGTCGGCGCTCGAGCTCGCCGACCGGCTCCTCTGCTCGCGCGCCAGGGTCAGTGGGCACCGCCTGCGGAGCGGGCAGATCACGGGGGAAGAGAGCCGCAAGCTGATCGACGTGGCCGGCGACATCAGCTCGGCGCCGCTCTACATCGACGACTCGCCCAGCCGCACGATGACGGAGATCTCGGCCGTCGCCAGGCGGCTCAAGCGGCGTGACGGCCTCTCCCTGATCGCCATCGACTACCTGCAGCTGATTGACCCGGACACCCCGAGCGACCCGCGACAGGAGCAGGTGGCCAAAATCGCCCGCCGGCTGAAGGGCCTAGCGCGTGAACTGGACGTGCCCGTGCTCTGCCTGGGCCAGCTCAACCGGCAGGTAGAGAACTCGCGCGACAACAAGCCGCAGCTGAGCAACCTGCGTGAGTCTGGCGCCATCGAACAGGACGCCGACGTGGTGATGTTTGTGCACCGCGACGAGTATTACCAGACCAACGAGGAAGACCGCGAGCGGGTGCGGGGCGAGGCCGACCTGCTGATCCGCAAGCAGCGTAACGGCCCGGTGGGCGACGTCAAACTGACATGGCTGCACGATTACACGCGGTTCGTGAACGCCGCGCCGCAGCCCTACGACGACCTGCCCAGCTTCGGCGGCGAGGAGTCGTTCTAGCTGCGGTCGGCCGCGGCGATCCTTGGCCGCGGGGTCGCGAACCGCTAGGCTGCAACGCCAGCACTTGGCTTGCCGCCCCGCCGCCCCGCACGCCCCCGCATGTCCGCCAGGTTCCTACGCCAGCTTGCCAACAAGTACTGGGTGGCGGTGCTGTTGGCTTGGGTGGTGCTGGCGGTAGCGCTGCGGTCCGCAGCGCCGCCGTGGGAGTCGGTCGCGTACGAGGGCGATCTGGAGCACCTGCCGCGTACAGCGGCGAGCGTCGCGGCCGACGAGCTGCTGCACGAGGCCTTCCCTGCCGAGGCGACCAACAGCGAGCTTGTCCTGCTGTTCGACCGCGGCGGCGACCCCCTGACGGTCGACGATCGCCAGTTTGTGCTCGACCTGGCGTTGCAGTTCCAAGCGGCGGAAGACCTCCCCGTGGTCGGCGTTTGGCACGCCAAGAGCCCGCTGGTGAGCCGCATGCTGTTGGCGCCGGGCGAACGCGCCGAGATGGTGATCCTGCGGCTCAGCAACCCGCTGATGGCGGTCGACAACATCCGCGTGTTGCAGGCCGTGACCGAGCGCGTTGACGAGCGGATGTCGTGGGCGCCTCCCGGCCTGCGGTTCGCGGTCACCGGGTCGGCCGCCATCGGGGCCGACACCCTGTCGGCCGCGCGCGACAGCCTCAGGGCGACCCACCGCGCCACCCTGCTCCTGGTGCTGGGCTGCCTGATTCTGATCTACCGGGCGCCGCTGCTGGTGCTGATCCCGCTGGCGACCATCGGCTTGTCGGTGTCGGTGGCGACCAGCCTGATCGTGATCCTGGCGGACTACCTCGGTCCGGGCGGCGCGTTGGACATCGGGTTGAAGGTTTTCACCACCACCAAGGTGTTCGTCATCGTCATCCTGTTTGGCGCCGGCACCGACTACTGCCTATTCCTCATTGCCAGGTACCGGGAGGAACTTCAGCGGGGCGTGACGCCCAGGCGTGCGCCGGGCATCGCCCTGCGGAACGTGAGCGGCGCGCTGGCCGGCAGCGCGTTGACGACGATCCTTGGCTTGGGGGTAATGGCGTTCGCGGAGTACGGCAAGTTCGCCTCGAGCGGCCCCGTCATCGCACTCTGCCTGGCGGTCGCGCTAGCGGCCTGCGTGAGTTTCGCGCCTTCACTGCTGCGTGCGCTGGGCGCCCGCGTGTTCTGGCCGGTCGGTGTGGGCCCTCCGCGTGAGGCGCTCGCGGAGTCAACTGGCGTGTGGGCGTGGGTGGCCGACCTCGTGCTGCGGCGGCCGGCTGCCGTGCTGCTCACCTGCGTCGGCCTCATGACGCCGCTCGCCTGGGTGGGCTGGCGCGCGCCGACCGAGCACAACCTCCTGGCGGGACTCCCGCGTGAGAGCGCCTCGCTCCGTGGGGCGGGCATTGTCGGCGAGTACTTCGGCGAAGGCTGGCTGGCGCCGATGAAGCTGCTGGTCCGACTGCCGGGCGCCGACCTCAGCGTGCCTGACGCGCGGTTCGACGTTTCGCTGCTGCACAACGCGCTGTACGACCTGCCGTCGATCCAGGACGTGCGGAGCCCTTACTTGCCCACCGGCGGCGACCCAAAGAACCAGCGGCGGTTCTCCTTCGGCGCGCTCTACAGTTCCGCCGCGGCGGGCAGCCCGCTGTCGATCAACACCTTTGTCTCGAGCGCGCCCGGGCTCGACGGGGAGGTGCTGCAGATGTCGCTGATCCTGGCGGCCGAGCCCTTCAGCCTGCAGGCCCGCGAGATGATCCCCCGAATCGCGCAGGCGCTCGCGCACATCAAGCAGCTCGAGACCCTGCGCGGCGAGCCCAACCCCTGGCGGGACGCCGAGTTCCGCCTGGGGGGAGCGACGCCCGGCCTGGTCGACCTCCAGCGCGTCGCGGCGTCGGACCAGCGCCGGATCCAGCTGTACAGCGTCGCGGCGGTGCTGGCGGTGCTGCTGGTGCTGATCCGCCGGCCGCTAACGTGCTTGTACCTGGTCGCGACCGTGCTGCTCAGCTACTGGGTGACGCTGGGCGCCACGCACCTGTTTTTCAGCTGGCTGTGGGGCGACGCCTACCAGGGGCTCGACTGGAAGGCGCCGATCTTCCTGTTCGTCATCCTGGTGGCGGTTGGGCAGGACTACAACATCTACCTGACCACGCGCGTGCTCGAGGAGCAGCGGCGGGTCGGCCCGCGTGAGGGGCTGCGCCGCGCGATTGTCCAGACCGGCGGCATCATCACCAGCTGCGGAGTGATCATGGCGGGCACGTTTGTGTCGATGATGGCGGGCAGCCTGCGGGGGATGATCGAACTAGGGTTCGCGTTGTCCCTAGGCGTGCTGCTCGACACGTTTGTCGTCCGTACACTGCTGGCGCCGTGCTACTTCTCATTGCGTCTGCCCGGCCGCCATAGTTTGGACGCCGGCGACGCTACGGGCTAGCGCCGCCGTCGGCCCGATACGCCGGCCGCGATCGCCGCGAGCAGCACCGCCGCTGGTTCCGGCGCAGAAGCCGCGCCCGCGCTCGCCAGCGTCCGACCATAGTTGGCCCGCCAGGTCAGGTACTGAGCCTCGCCGATCACGCCGCCGTCGATGTCGTTGGGGAGTCGTCCGGGCGGCCGGCCTACAAAGTCACGCCAGGCGGTGTAGTCCGCGGCGTCGACGGCGCCGTCGTCGTTGTAGTCGCCCGGCAGGAAGTTGGGGCTGAGCTTGAACACCTCGCCCGTGCCCGGGTTCGAAAAGAAGTTGTCGCCAAAGTCCAGGATGTAGAGGTTCCCGGCGTTGTCGGCGCTGAAGGAGGCGACCCAGGCGATGCCGTCGTTCAGGGCGTCCTCTAGCTCAATGGTGTGATCGACAATGTCGGTCAGCGAGGCGCCGTCCCACGCGCCGCTGTAGACGGTCCCGTTGACGAAATCGCCGAAGAAGTAGCGGTTGTTGATCAGGTAGCCCCCGGTGACCGACTGGCCGCGGAGCGAGGTTTCGCCCGTGTAGCCAACCGAGGCCGCGTTGACGCCCGGGTGCAAGTAGTCGAAGAACGGGTCGATGTCGTTGGGTCCTTTCGGCCCGCCCACGCCGGAAACGGGCGTTGCGATGGTGCCTTCCCGCGCCGTCCAACCGTAGTCCTCAATCTCCGGCGACGCGATCTGCTCGGCTGAGAGGAAGTTGAGTTCCTCGACCTGGTTGAACCCGACCTCGGCGAAGAACAGGTTTCCCTGCTGGTCGAACGACGCCCGGTACGGGTTGCGGTGACCAAGCGAAACAACTTCAATCCCGTCGTGGGTGGCGTCGCTCGCGGAGCTCGCGAAATCGGCCTCGAGGTCGAACCGCAAGATCTTGCCGTAGGGCGAGTTCGGGTCCTCGATCAGCGCCGGGTTGAACTGCGTCTGGGCGGCTTGGGTCCCGCCGTCCCCGGTGGTGACGTAGAGCTGATGCGACGCGTCGCCCGGTTGGAAGCCCACCCAGTTGATGGTGTGGAAGTTGTTGGCCAGACGCGGGTAGTCGAGCAGCGTGCGGCTGAGCGTCGGCGCCCCGGCGCCCGAGTCGTGGAACTCGAGCAGGCGGTTCCGGTCGCCGCCGCCCGTGTTGCTGTTCATCGCGACGTAGAACAGCCCGTTATTCCCAAAGTCGGGATGGAACGCCAGCGTCGCGATGCCGCCGTCGGCGTTCACGGCGCCGTGCAGGTCGAGGTAGGTGCTGCTGGCGTTGGTTTGCGGATCGAACCGCAGGATCCGACCGACTTCCGAGTTGATGTTCGACGCCTCGGTGCGCTCGACGATGTAGAGCGTGTTGTTGTCGTTCGGCGCCTGGGTCACGTAGGTCGGCTGCGTGAAGTCGCCCGGGTCATTGAACGCGCCCGGGATCTCGACGCCGCCGATCCTCTCAATCAGGTACTCGTGACCACCAATTGACACCGTCTGTGCCGACGCGCCAGCGAGCGTCACCAGCGACAACAACGACAGATACCCAAAGCGCAGTACCATCTCGACCACCTGCAAGAGTGCTTGAACAGAGCGCGTAGAATCTTCCAACGAGCGGTCGAACCTCGCAGAGAAACGGGTCTACGGCGCAGGCGGAGTCGTTTAAGACAAGGCGACCAACTTCACCCAGGGGACCAGGCCTGAGCTGCTTCGAGTATAGCGGCCGACTGTTAAGACTGCTTTAAGATGGCGTTCACACGCAACCGGCCCGCGTACTCGGCGGACCGCTGCTGGCGCTAATAATCGACGTCTACCCACTGCTTCTTGTCGTTGCTTGCCAGCACGGCGTCGCAGATGGCGATCTCGTTGTGGCCGTCAACGAAGGTGGCGAAGTCGCCGCCGGGGCGATTCCCCGCAATGAACCCGTAGACGTTGCGGAACAGGTTCTTGGGCGCGTCGGGGTACGCCTCGTTGTGGCCGCCGGGGTAGTGGGCGTACTCCTGGGCGGCGGCGTGCATCAGGCTGGCGTCCTTCATCATCACCTGGTTCGCCTGGCCGCGGCGGCCGATCCACAGCTCGTTCGGGCGTTCCTGGTCCCACGCCAATGCGCACTTGGCGCCGTCGATCTCGTAGAACAACCGGTTCTTCCGACCGGCGGCGCACTGGTTGACGGTCATCACCCCGTGCGCGCCGGAGTCGAACTCCACCAGGATCGAGCCGTAGTCCTCCGTGTCGATCGCCACGTCCTCCAGATCCTCGGGACGCAGCTCTTGGCCGCTGTAGGTAGCGACCTCCTTCTTCGGCTTCTTGCGCGTGGGGTGGATGGTCTGCAGGTCGGCCATGACGCGGACGATCTTCAGCCCCGTGACAAACTGCACGATGTCGCACAGGTGCGACCCGATGTCCGCCACCGCCCGCGACTTGCCCGACATCTCGGGCACCAGCCGCCAGTTCCAGTCGGTCTCTTCCAGGAGCCAGTCCTGCAGGTAGCTGCCCTGCACGGCGAGCACCCGCCCGACGTCGTCGCCCGCACACATCGCCCGGGCCTGCTGCACCAGCGGGTTGTAGCGGTAGTTGAAGTTGATCGCGTTGACCACGCCCGCCTCCTTGGCGAGCTTGACCAGCTCGCGGGACTCGGCCGAGTCCATCGCCAGGGGCTTCTCGCTGACGACGTGCTTGCCCGCCGCCATGATCTCCTTGTTCACCTGGAAGTGGAGGTGGTTGGGCGTGCAGTTGTGCACAACCTGCACATCGGGGTCGGCCAGCAGGTCGTGGTAGTCGCCGTACCCCTTCGGGATGCTGAGCTCCTTGGCCTTGGCGTTGGCGAGGTCGTCGCCCCGCTCGGCGACCGCGATCACCTCAACAAACCCGAGCCTCCGCAGCGCCTCGATGTGCGCGGGGCCGATGAATCCAGTGCCAATGACGCCTGCCTTGATCGTTTCCATAGCTCAGCCGCTGTCCTCCGGGGATGGTGCAATCCCCGCATTGTAGCGGCCGATCGGTTGCAAACGCCAGCAGGTTCTTCGACAGCGGCGGTGACGCGTACTACAGCCCGCTGGCGCGAGAGAGCGCCCACGTCTGGTTACCGGTGGGCAGCGTGACCGTCACCGCGCCGCTCGGCTGCGTGAGGTCGGCAAGGGTCGTCACGAACCGGACCGAGGGGTTGCCCTCCATCGACCACGAAGCCCGCTGGGTCTTATTGTCGATCCGCCCAACGAGGTTCTGAGTGGTGCCTGTGAGGTGGTCGAAGTAGACCCCGCGCAGCTCGCCGTCTCGCGCGGCCGACAGCTGCACCATCTGTGTCGGCGCGGCGGCCGCAGACGGGCTCAGGTGGTACACCCCCAGGCTCAACCACTCGGGGGCGGGCGAGGCCGCATCGCTGTCGGCGGGGGCAGGCTGGTTAGGGGCCGGCGCTGACTCGTAAACCACCGTCGTATTGGTGGTCGACGTTGCTGGGTACGCCCCGTAGGCGAGCCAACCGGTCACCGCCGCGGCCGACGCAATCACCGCCGCGTCGGCGTGGGGGTGGGTATGATGCCACGCGTGAGGGTGATCGGCGTACCACGCGGGCGTGAACGGTTGCGGGCCCGTGTGGTGGTGGTGCGCCGCCGATTGGACGCCATTCGCGACCGGGCGGTTGCGGTCCGTCGGCTGGCGGGACGAGAGAAACTGTTGCAGCTCGGCAGGCGAGCGCCCGCTCGGCTGCGCGGCATGGCCGCCCGCCGCCGCTGGTCGGGCGCTGCGGGGGGTGGGCGCCGCGGCGTTGGACCTGACGCCGGGTGGGGCCGGGCCGCCGCCACGCGAGAAGCCGGCGGCGGGGCGGGCGCCGGCGCCCCCTCTGGGGCCGCGGGCTTCGGCGATCTCCGAGACCGGCAGCAACCAAACGATAGCGAGCAACACACAGGCGCGGACTGGCGTCAGCATAGGGGCGTAGACCTTCTGTAGAGCCGAGAAGAGGCGGGCGGACGAGCGGCGGCCTGATCGGCGCCGCCACAAGGCGCCCGCACAAGCCTAGCTCACAAAACGCGTGTCCGCCGCGTCGGTCTACACCGGCCCCCGGCTGGGGGCCTACTGCACCATCATTTCTTCTTCTTCGCTGGAGTTGATCTCGATCTCGCCCGAGTCCTCCATGGTGCGGACCAGGTCGACGATCTCCTGCTGCTGGGCCTCGACCGCCGAGAGCTTCACGGCGCCCAGGTACTCCATCTCCTCCCGCAGCATGTCGGCCGCCCGCTGCGACATGTTTCCCAGCACCTTGTCCTTGAGCTCCGCGCTGGCGCCCTTGAGCGCCAGGGCCCACTGCGAGGCCTCGACCGACTTGAGGACCTTCTGAATGTCGCGATCGCTGAATTTGGCAATATCGTCAAAGACAAACATCAGCCGGCGGATTTCTTCGACCAGCTGCGGGTCGTCAGTCGCCAGGTTCTCGAGCAGCGTCCGTTCGGTCGAACGGTCGGACACGTTCAGCATCGCCGCCACCGACTCGACCCCGCCCGCCCGCTCAAAGCTCTGGCTCATCACGCTGCTCATCCGACGCTCCAGACCGCGCTCGACCTCCCGGATGATCTCCGGGTTGGTCTGGCCCATGCCGGCCACGCGACGCACCACCGCCAGCTGCTTCTCCTGAGGCAGCCCCGCCAGGATCTCGGCGCCGAAGGTTGCCGGCAAGTGCGACAAGATCAGCGCGATGGTCTGCGGGTGCTCGTCGACCACGTACGTCAGGATGTTCTGGCTGTCGACGTTCCGAAGGAAGCCGAAGGGCAGGGCCTCGATCGACTGGCGGATGTTGTCTAGCGTTTCGCTCGCGTCGGAGCCGAGCGCCTTGCGGACCAGGTTGCGCGCCAGGTCGAGCCCGCCGGCGCCGCTGCCCGTGTTGGGGTTCGCGTCGGCGAACGACCGGATCACCGCCAGCTGCTCGTCGGCGGGGATCCGCTTGGTGCGGGCGATTTCGATCGAGACCTGCTCCACCATCTGCGGCTCCAGACGGCTCAGCAGGTCGGCGGCCTCGTCTTCGGGGAGGCTCATCAGCAGCACCGCGGCGTTGTGGATGTCAGACACGGCGAAGCCCTTCGCGTACGGCAATGACAAGCATCACGCGGCGCGCAGAGCCCGCGCCGCGCTTCTAGGTATCGGCGCGAGAGGGGACCCGCTTTGAGAGGAAGTAGCGATTGGGCCGACTTTGAGGGGCGGCGGTGCTAGCGACGCTTGCTGGCGCCGCACCGCCTTCAATCGCACAAAGCGGACAAGCCGCGGGGCGATCGTCGATCGCCCCGCGGCTTGTTAGTAGCTGGTCCGATTCGGCAGACGCCGTTTAGGCGATCGCCTTGGAAGGCTCGAAGCCCACCTCGAGCAGCAGCGGCCCAAAGTCGGTCTCGAAGCTGACGCTTACCGGCGGGGACGACGACGGGAAACGCACCTCGTGGCCGACGCCGGTGACCACGTTCGGCAGGCTCACCGAGAGCTCGTACTGCTCGAGCTCGACCTTGGCCTGGCCCGCGATCATGTTGGCCAGTTCGCCAACGGCGTCGATCACGTCGTCGTTGACTTCCTTGATATCGTCCATCAGCAGCACCGAGGCGGCCTTCATCGCCACCTCCTCGGAGAGGTTGATCACCACGGTCCCAACGGCGTTGCCCGACAGGCCGATGATGCCGCTAATCGGGTACTTCCGCGTCTTCGGATCGCCCAGTCCCAGGTCGCCGCGGTGGGCGTCGGCGTTCAGCATGGTGCTGAACGTGTTCGAGACGGCTTTCAGGAACGGGTTGATGTGTTCGGCTTGCATGGTGCGTCTGCTGACTCAGGTAGGGGCCCGGAGGCCGGCTGGTCGCCAAGGCCCCATGTTGACGGTTTCGTGTACCGCAACCCTAGGTTGGCCGCCCGACGCGGCAATCCTCACCCGCCGGATTACGGGCGTCCGAGGATCAACCGGGTGGGGTTGTAGCAGATGCACTCGATGAGCAGGTTGGCCGGCGATGAATGCGGCTAATCCTTTGTCCACCGCCACACGCCCTGCTGCCCGTTGCATTCGTCGACCGCGATCACGCAGGACTCAATCGCGCCGGCGCCGCGTCGCTGCAACTCCTCGAGCAGGCGTTGGCCTAGGCCCCGCGCCAGCAGCTCGGCGGTCGTGTTCTCCACATCCAGCAGCACGCAATCGCCCGCGGGGAACACCCAGCGGCGTTCCTCGAACGTGGCGGTCACCTCCCGACCGTCTGATTCGACCTGGATTGTCGGGTGCCGTGTGGGGAGCAGCACGTGGTGGTCCAGCTCCTGCGTCAGGGCCGCCAGCGTGTCGCGCACCAGGATGAAGTCGACCACATACTGGTGATCGCCGAGCGGGCCACGCAGTTCGGCAGACACCGCGTAGTTGTGGCCGTGCAGCCGCTCGCAGATGTTGTCGCCGAACGTGATGAAGTGCGCCGCGGAGAACACAAAGTGCTCCTTGGCGACCTGAACCTGGAATTGTTCGGGCATATCGATGGGGGGCGGGGCTAAGTAGGGTCGCCGTAGAACCGGATGGGCCAGCATAACCGATCCTGGGTCAGCAGGCAGAACAACGCCGCGCCAATCAGGTCGGCCGTGGTCCCCGGGTTGCGCCGGTGGCCGTCCGCGCGGAGCCAGAAGTCCAGGTCCGCCAATGCCTGGCCGTAGGATTCGGACCCTGCGTCGCGCGCCGCGAGCACCCGCGCCGCACGGGCGGCAGACTCCTGCGCAACTTTGGAGCCGCACTTCCGTTCGATCAGGCTGTCCGGGCAAGCGGCCATCTGGTGGACGTGCGCGTCGACAATGGCGTTGGCCATTGGGCGGCCGGAAGCCGCCAGCCGTTCGATGTGAGCGGCGATGGCTCGCACCTCTTGGAACCCGTTGTCGTACTGCCGGGCTACCAGGTCCCGCTCGGCGGCCAGGGACATTGCGTGATGAAGCGTCACCTTTGGCTGCTGGCTGACGTCGGCCTCGGACGTTTCGCCCAGACCGGAGGGCGCCGCGAGCCGGATCGATTCAAACGCAAGCTGCGCGTCCTCGACGCTGGTGGCCGCGACGACGACGCTGGCGTTCTCGAACAGCTCGCCCGGACACGACGCCGCTTTGGCCAGCGGCGCCAGCAGCAGGATGGTCCCCAGGTGCGTGTTGATACCGGCCGCCGACCGCATCGCCTGCACGGCCTCAAGGGCCAACCGTCCTACGCTTTGGTCTGTTGCGCACTCAAATACCGGTCCGATCGCTGCCGCGCTGGTGACAAAGTCGGCATAGGTCATGTCGCCGAAATCGGCGCCGCGGTAGACGTTGCCCGGCTTTGCGGCGGTCGCCTCCCACAGGCACGCCAGCGTGACGTAGCCTGCGGCGCCCAGCGGCCGGCGATGACCCGAGTCGCTCACGTGGTCTCCGCCCTGGCGGCCGGGTGCGCGGCCAGGAAGCGGGTGAGAATCTGCCCGGCTTCGTGCGGTGCGTCCTCCACCACCCAGTGGCCCACGTCCTCCAGCCGGTGCGCCTCGGCCTGCGGCCAGGACTTGAGGAAGCGATCGAGGCACCACGGCACGAAGCACCAGTCCTGCATGCCCCAGATCAGACAGATCGGCATCTGAGCGAGCGCTGGCAGCCCCTGCTCAATGCTGGTTAGGGTCGACCAAGTGGGGTGAGAGGCGTCCTTCGGGATGTCTTTGACGAAGTCGTACACCGCGCGGCGGCGGGCCCAGGTGTCGTGCGGCGCGAGGTACGCGGCGCCGACGCCGGGCGGCAGGTTCCGGCTGCGGGAGAGCGTCATCCGCAACGCCGCCCGCGAGAACGCGTTGAGGCCCTGCAGCCCCAGCCGACCCAACAGCGGCGTGCGGCAGACATCGATCCGCAGCGGGATGCGGTCCGGCGGGAAGGCGCCGGTGTTGTACAGCACAATCCGGTCGAACCGCTCCCGTCGCTCCTGCAGTGCGCCCAGCCCGATCGACCCGCCCCAGTCCTGCGCTACGAGCGTGACGTCTCGCAGGTCGAGCTCGTCGATCAGCCGTACCACGTTGTCGATATGGTCAGCCAGCCGCAGCTGCGACTCGGGCAGATCGCTGCCGCCCATGCCGAGGTGGTCCATCGCGACGCACCTTCGCTGGCGCCGCTGGTCCTTGATCAGCCGCCGCCAGTGGTAGCTCCAGGTCGGGTTGCCGTGGACGAACAACAGGGTCTCGTCGGCGTCGCGCGGGCCCTCGTCAACGAAGTGCATCCGCCCGGCCGGCGTCTTCAGCCAGTGGCTGCCGAACTCGACATGCCTGGCGACCTCCGGCCGCAGGCAGGAGTCGCCCGCCGGCGCGTCGGGCGGTTGATTGGCGTCACCGAGGGGCATGGCTTACGCTTGAGGGATCCGAGGTCGTCACAGGCCGTGAGGGCGACCCGTGATTATCATCCAGGAGCACGCCGCGTGGCTAGCCTCACTGTCGAGAACTACCTGAAGACGATCCTCCAGCTCACGCTCGACGGGCCGGCCGCAGGTCCGATCGCGACCGGCCAGATCGCCGCGGCGCTGAACGTCGCGCCCGGCACGGTGACCAGCATGCTGAAGACCCTGGCCGACAGCGGGCTGGCGACCTACACGCCGTACGAGGGGGTACGGCTCACGGCGGCCGGCGAGACGCTCGCCATGCGGGTGATCCGCCGGCACCGGCTCATCGAGCTGTTCCTGGTGCAGACGCTCGGGCTCAGCTGGGACGAGGTGCACGACGAAGCCGAGAACATGGAGCACGCGGTCAGCGATTGGCTGGTCGACCGCATCGACGCGAAGCTCGGGTTCCCGTCGGTCGACCCGCACGGCGACCCGATCCCCACCTCCGACGGCGCGATCGCCTCGCCGGTCGACGGCCCGCTTACCGAGCACCCGCTGGGGCTGCCGTTCCGGGTGACCCGAGTGGTCGATCAGTCGCCCGAGTTCCTCCGCCGCCTCAGTGAGGCGGGCCTGGAGATCGGCGCCCGTGGCAGCCTGGCCGGCGCAACCACGGATGGCGGGTTCGCCATCCGCGTGGACTTGGAGCAGCACCGCCTGAGCGCCGAAGAGGCGTCCAAGGTTATGGTGCAGTAGGTGTTCCCGATCAGCGCAGCAAAAAGGCCGCGTGGGTCAGGCCCACGCGGCCTTTCGCTGTAACAAACTCCCGGTCGCTTGCGACGGAGTGGAGTCGCTCGAAGAAAGACGCAGGTCGGACAGCGCTGCGCGCTGCCATGGGATCGACCCGGGCCAATCGAATAAAGTGGTCCTCCCGACGGAATGGCGACCGGAAAGTTTGAGTTGTCTCCGCCGGGCGGGCCGGCGGCTGGCTATTCAACGGCTGCAAGTTGTAAGTATCGTCTGCCGGTAGGGGGCTGCATGAGCCCCGTTGGGCGTCCAAACCTACACAATAATCCTACTCCGCGAAACCTTGCTGGCGAGCAATTAATCCGCATTTCGGACCCCTGACTGTCGTTGCAAATAGCGCGCCCTCGGCGAGGCGGATCCGCCATTGCCGCCGCCTCGCGGACCTGCTAATTACTCGCGATCCAGACTTATCCGCGGGGGGAAATCCGCAACCCGAGTCGACGCGTTATGACCAGCCACCCGATCCGCCGCTGCATCCCACTGCTGATCGTTGCGCTCGCACTCTCGCTGGCCGCGGGCGTTCAAGCCGCTCGCCAGGGCGGCAAGGAGCCCACCTACCGCGAGCGATTAGTGCTGGGACTGCAGGCCCGCCGCCCGTCCGAGGTGGACTTTGTCGACGCCGTGGTGGACACGGTGGAGCGTGGCAAGCTGCCCCGCCGGCTCGTCGACCGCACGTTCTTTTGGGCCCGCGAGCGTTCACCAGAGCGGAACGGCAGGAAGCTCCACCGGCCGATCATCTACTTTCAGCCCGCACTGACGAAGCAGGCCGAAAAACTTGGGATCAAGATCGAGCGTGACAGCTGACCCGGCTGCCAATCAATCACCGCCGCGGCCGGACCTCTGCCAGATTGGCGGGGCCGCTCGCCGCCGAGTGCTCGTGTCGGGCGCCGATAGTCAGCCGGCGCAAATTCCGCTATATTCAGGACTTGGAATTGATGGTCGGTTTTCTTCCCCCTCTCCCACAGGCATCGGTTAGATGGCTCGTAAAGTAGTTAGTCGCAAGGAATTACGCGCCGAGGCCGAGGCCGCCGAGAAACTTGAGGCCCCGAAGAAGAAAAAGGCCGCCAAGAAGAAGACCACCCGCAAGACGAAGAAGGCCGCCGCCGAGGTCCGCCTCAAGGCTTTCTGGGGGGTGTTCAACCAGTCGCTCAAGCGGGTCGCGCTGTACGACTACAGCCAGAAGAAAGAGGCCGAAAAGAAGGCCGAAGAGCTAACCGCCAAGGGCAAATCGCCCCACTTCGTGCAGCCGGTTAAAGAGGTCATCGAGGAGGCGTAGCCGACTCGCAGAGGTCTTGAGGAGGCGTAGCCGACTCGAAGCAAGTTTCGAGCAGGCGTAGTCGATCCGAACGGCGTCCCGGATGATGCCTTGCCGCGGCCAACCGGTCTTGGGAGAGCTGACATGAGGTCCCTGCCCCGCGTGGCGGCGCTGCTGACGCTTGTCTGCCCGGTTGTCGCGACGGCCGAGTCCGCCCAGACCCTGACGAAGCGGGACCAGCAGGTCCTGACCAAGACGCTGTTGCACCTGGTCGAGAGCGGCGAGTCCAACCTGACGGACTTCGACCCCGCTGGCACGCAGGTCCTCCTCGCGCCGCGAAATCCACGGAAGACCGACTTCCTGCAGCCGCTGCAGCTCAAGACCGACCTCCGTGACCAGAAGGTCGACCCCGCGCTGATGGAGGACGTGCTGGCGCGCAACTCTTCGCGCCAGCTCAACCCCCGCTCTCTCGACGCGGTCGATGCGTCGTTCAAGCGATTCAAGCCGCCCGCAGGCGTGGTGGTCACCGAGGTCCCCAACGGCGCTCGCGGGATGCGGGGCATCGGCGAGTTGCAGGCCTTGTACCCCGCCGCGCGGTGCTGGGTGCAGTGTTACCTGCCAGGCTACTCTGGCGACGGCAACCAGGCGCTGGTGCGGGGGCTGATCGGCCCGACCCACCGGCGGGGCAGCGTGACCTGCCTGCTGAAACGCGAGCACGGCAAATGGTCGGTCGTGTGGCAGATGATCACGCGGTACCACTAGCGGGCGTCACTCTGACGCTGACCGCGAAGTGTGTCGCAGCCCACGCTCCCCAGCGGCTACGGGGCGTCAGCGGTTGCCGCGGTGACGCGGGCGTCTAGGATTACTCGCGCCGACGGCTCTACCCCGGCGCTCCCCGCCTACCCCCTCCCCACCGCGAGCGTCCCCGCCATGACCGATCTTGCACGCCCCGCTGCGCTGCTCTCCCCGCTAGACCTGCACGGACTGCCACTCGCCAACCGTGTCGTGATGGCGCCGCTGACACGGGGCCGCGCCGGCGCCGACCGCGTTCCGACCGAGGTCAACGCAACCTACTACGCCCAGCGGGCGGCGGCCGGGCTGGTCATCAGCGAGGCGACCACCATCTCGCCACAGGCCAACGGGTGGCTCGAGTCCGCCGGCATGTACACCGACGCCCAGCAGCAGGGCTGGGCGAAGGTGGCCGACGCGGTGCACCAGGCGGGCGGCAAGATCTTCATGCAGCTGTGGCACACGGGCCGCGCGTCGCACAGCTCGTTCCACGACGGCGAGCCGGCCGTGGCGCCGTCGGCCATCGCTATCTCCGGCGACCACGCGCACACGCCCGAGGGGAAGCAGCCCTACGAAACGCCCCGCGCGCTGGAGACCGACGAGCTGCCCGGCGTCGTGGCCGACTACAAGCAGGCGGCCCAGCGGGCCAAGGACGCGGGGCTGGACGGCGTGGAGGTGCACTCGGCCAACGGCTACCTGCTGGACGAGTTCCTGCAGTCCAAGACCAACCACCGGACTGACCGGTACGGCGGCAGCGTCGAGAACCGCTACCGGCTGCTGGGCGAGGTGCTGTCGGCCGTGACCGAGGTGTGGGAGTCGAACCGAGTCGGCGTGCGGCTGTCGCCCAACGGCGCGTTCAACGACATGGGCTCGCCAGACTACCGGGAGCAGTTCACCTACGCGTTCGAGCAGCTCGACAAGCTGAACCTGGCCTACCTGCACGTGATGGACGGCCTCGGCTTCGGGTTCCACGACCTGGGTGCCCCCGTCACGCTGGCCGAGGTCCGCCAGCACTACCACGGCGTCGTGATGGGAAACTGCGGCTACGACCGCGACTCGGCCGACCAGGCGATCGTCGGCGGCGACGCCGACCTGATCTCCTTCGGCCGCCCCTACATCAGCAACCCCGACCTGGTCGAGCGGTTCGCGAACGGCTGGCCACTCGCCCCCGAGGCGGAGATGTCGGCCTGGTACTCGCCGACCGGGGCGAAGGGCTACACGGACTTTCCGGCGTACCAAGAGCAAGTCTGAGCGGCGGCCATGTGGCCTGAGCGACCCGCGTTGTGGCCTTTTCACAACGCCTGGGCGCCTGTAGTGGCCTGAAACTCGGGCATCGCCTACTGGCGCCCAGGTTGCATATCTGCGGGCGGAACCCTCTGCCCCGCTCCCTGGCCGCCTGCATGACAACGCCTAACGCCCCTGCCGCTGGTCGCATCTTAGAACTCGACGCCCTCCGCGGCCTGGCCGCGGTGGCGGTGGTGCTGTTCCACTTCACCACGCGGTTTGACGAGCTGTTCGGGCGTTCGACCACGCTCGGCTGGTCGGCGCCGCTGGGCGAATATGGCGTGGACCTGTTCTTCATGCTGAGTGGGTTCGTGATCCTGCTGACCCTCGAGCGGACCAGCGGCTGGTTCTCGTTCGCGTGGGGACGTTTCAGCCGGTTGTACCCGGCGTACTGGGCCGCGCTAGCCTTGACCTTCGCCGTGGTTACGTGGTTTGGCCTGCCGGGGCAAGAAGTCTCGCTGCGCGACGCGGCGCTCAACCTGTCGATGGTGCAGTCGATCCTGGGCGCCGAGCACGTCGACGGCGCGTACTGGTCGCTGCAGGCGGAGGTGATCTTCTACGCCAACATGCTGCTGCTGTTCTCGCTCGGCGTGTTCCGCCGGCCGCTGGCCGCGGTGCTCGGTTGGGTAGCGGCGTCGGCTGTGGCGTTGCTGGTGCTTCACGGCGCCGACCACGGCTGGCTGCCAAGCGCCGCGGCGCACGTCACCAAGCTGATGACCCTCGGCAGCCTGCACTACATCCCGCTGTTCGGCGTCGGGATCCTGCTGTACGCGTGGCGGGAACGACGCCTTGACGATCTTGAGACCCTGCTCGGCGTGACGGTCTGCCTGATCGCCGACGTGGCGCACCACGGCGCCGTGGCCGGCGCGATCGGCGTGGTCCTGGCCGCGGTGCTAGCCGCCGCGGTGACCGGCCGGCTGCCGTGGCTCAACCGGCGGGGGCTGGTCTACCTCGGCGCGCTCTCCTACCCGCTCTACCTCACGCATCAGAACATCGGCTACGTGGTGATGCGGGCGGCGGAGTCCGCCGGGCTGCCGCCGGCGGCGGGGCTCGCTCTCGCGTTGGCCGTGGCCGTGCTGCTGGCGGTCGTGCTGCACCACGCGGTCGAAAGGCCTTCGCTGGCGTGGCTCCGGGACCATCGGCCGAACTTCCGCCGGCTGACGTTGGGGAACCGCCAAGGCAGTAAACCGCCAAGCCTGGCGGCTAGCTGACGATCCACCGACATCGTGTTGGCGGTCAACGTCCGGCCGGCTGCCCCGCTACGCCGCCCGGGTTTTCTGTGCTAATTTATGGATCGCTCAGGCAGTCCAAACCAAGCCAGAAAACCGCAGTACACGCATGACGATCGACGAATCCCTGGCCGCCGCCAAGCAGGCGGTCGCTGACGGCAAGCTAACCGAGTCCGCGCTGGGGAACCTCACCGCCTGGCTCACCGAGGACCGCTACGCGGAGTACGCCGACCAGATTGTGGAGCACGTCGAGCGGGGCGATTGGCAGACGCTGGACGACGTCTTCTGGACGATCATCCCCTTCGGCACCGGCGGCCGCCGCGGCAAGATGTACCCGTTCGGGTCCAACGCGATCAACGACCGTACCATCGGCGAGAGCGCCCAAGGCCTGGCCAACTACGTGAAGGACACGCTGGGCGAAGGGGCCGAGCTCTCCTGCGCCCTCTGCCGCGACACCCGCCACAACGGCGAGCGGTTCGCCAAGCTGTGCGCCGAGATCATGGTCGCGGCCGGCTTCAAGGTCTACCTGCTGCAGGGGTATCGCAGCACGCCGGAGCTGTCGTTCGCGGTCCGCTACAAGAACTGCTCGACCGGCATTATGGTCACCGCCAGCCACAACCCTCCCAGCGACAACGCCGTGAAGGTGTACTGGAGCACCGGCGGCCAGGTGCTGCCGCCGCACGACAAGGGGATCATCGAGCGGGTGATGAACTGCCAGGAGATCGTCCGCGTCGATTTTGACAAGGCGGTGGCCGACGGCGACATCGTGTTCTGCGAGGAGGAAGTCGACAAGGCCTTTATCGACAACGTGGTGGCCCAGGGCCGGTCCGGCCCGCGGGACCTGAACGTGCTGTACTCGCCGCTGCACGGCGTGGGCGCCACGGCGGTCGTGCCGGCGCTCGAGCGGGACGGCTTCCAGAGCGTCGAGGTGTTCGGCCCGCACGCCGAGCCCTCCGGCGACTTCCCCAACGTGCCGGGCCACGTGTCGAACCCGGAGCGGCCGGAGGTGTTCGACGCGATGATCGAGCACGCCAAGTCCAGCGGCGCCGACCTCTGCGTCGCCACCGACCCGGACTGCGACCGCATCGGCCTGGCGGCGCCGGTGATCTCCGGTGGGAACGACTGGAAGACGCTCACCGGAAACCAGATCTGCGCGCTGCTGTGCGACTACGTGGTCGAGACCTACCCCGGCACGCTCACGCAGGAGCACTTCGTGGTGCAGACGCTGGTCACCACGCAGATGGTCCGCCGCATCGCCGACAGCTACGGCGCCAAGGTCATAGGCGACCTGCTGGTCGGCTTCAAGTGGATCGCCGGCGCGATCGACGAGAACGGCCCCGACAAGTTCCTGTACGGCTGCGAGGAGTCGCACGGCTACATGACCGGCACGTACGCCCGGGACAAGGACGGCGCGGTCGCGTCGATGCTGGCGTGCGAGCTGGCCGCCAAGCTCAAGTCCCAGGGCAAGAGCCTCCACGAGAAGCTCGACTCGCTGTTCTGGCAGCACGGCTGCCACGCCGAGCGGCTGATCAACGTGCAGATGCCCGGCAGCGAGGGCATGGCCGAGATGAAGAAGGTGATGGCCGCCTTCCGCAACGACCCGCCGGCCGTGGTGGGGGGGATGCCGGTGAAGCACGTCCGCGACTACCTGAACAACGTCAAGATCGCGGTCGGCGGGCCCTCACCTTCGGCGCCGTTGGCCGGGCCCACGGGCGACTTGGTGATCCTCGACCTCGACCAGGAGGGCACGTACGTCGCCTGCCGCCCGAGCGGCACCGAGCCGAAGATCAAGTTCTACATGTTCGCCTACACGCCGGCCGAGATGCTGCACGACCTCGACGAGACCAAGGCCGAATTGGAGGCCCGCCTCGACGCGATGGCGACCGACCTGCGGAAGTTCGCCGGCGTGTGACGCCTCTTGGCGTACCGGCCGACATTCCTATGATGCCGTGTGAGCCAACTCAAGCAGGAAACGCCCGTCCGACACCTGGTGATCGTCCTCGGCGATCAGCTCAACGCAGACTCCGCGTCGTTCGACGGGTTCGACAATGATCGGGATCTGGTCCTGATGATCGAGGCGGACGAGGAGTCGACGCACGTCTGGTCGACCAAGCCCCGGATCGCCGTCTTCCTAGCCGCGATGCGGCACTTCCGTGACGCCCTAAGAGACAACGGGCGCCGGGTGTCGTACCGGGCTCTCGAGGAATCGCCCGAGGGCGGCTCGCTCAGCCAGGGGCTCGCGGAGGCGATTGCCGAGCACTCCCCTGAGCGGCTGATCGTGGTTCACCCGGGCGAGTACCGGGTGCTGCACGCGCTGCGGACCCAGGCCGGCAAGCTCGGCGTGCCGCTCGACGTGCGTGCCGACCGGCATTTCCTGTCCACGCCCGAGGAGTTCGCCGAGCACGCCAGCGGGCGTAAGCAGCTGCGGATGGAGTACTTCTACCGCGAGATGCGGAAGCGGCACGGCGTGCTGATGGAGGACGGCGAGCCCGCCGGTGGCGACTGGAACTACGATAAGGAGAATCGCGGGTCGTTCAGCAAACGCGGACCGCGCGACCTGCCCGCCCCGCACCGCTTCCGCGCCGACAAGGTGACCAAGCAGGTGCTCGAGCTCGTCAACGACCGCTTCGGTCAGCACCCGGGCGAGCTGGACACGTTCGACTGGCCGGTGACCGCCAAGGAGGCCAAGGTCGCCCTGCGGGATTTCATCAAGCACCGGCTGTCGGACTTCGGCGAGTACCAGGACGCGATGTGGACCGACGAGCCGTGGCTCTACCACTCGCGGATATCGGCGGCCATGAACCTCAAGCTGCTGGACCCGCGCGACGCGATCGGCGCCGCGGTCCAGGCTTATGAGTCGGGCGACGCGCCGCTGAACAGCGTGGAGGGGTTCGTGCGACAGATCCTCGGCTGGCGTGAGTACGTGCGGGGCGTGTATTGGATGCACATGCCGGAGTACCTCAACCGCAACGCGTTGCACGCCAGGGCGCCCTTGCCGGATTTCTACTGGACCGGCGAGACCGACATGCAGTGCCTGCGGCAGGCCATCGGCCAGACGCTCCGCCACGGCTACGCCCACCACATTCAGCGGCTGATGGTCACCGGCCTGTACGCGTTGCTGCTGGGCGTGGACCCGAAGCAGGTGCACGAGTGGTACCTGGCGGTCTACGTCGACGCGGTCGAGTGGGTAGAGCTGCCAAACTCGCTCGGCATGTCCCAGTACGCCGACGGCGGCGTCATGGCCAGCAAGCCGTACATCGCCAGCGGCAAGTACATCAAGCGGATGAGCAACTACTGCCAGGGCTGCCGCTTCAACCCGGATGTGGCGGTTGGCGAGGACGCCTGCCCCTTCACCACGCTCTACTGGGACTTCTTAGACCGCCACCAAGAGAAGCTGTCGGGCAACAACCGGATGCGGATGCAGCTGAAGAACCTGGAGCGGAAGTCGAGCGATGAGCTGAAAGAAATTCGCCGACAAGCCGAGCAGTTGAAAGGCGCCGTGGAGTCCTAGCTGCATCAGCCACAACACCGACGGATTGCCTTTCGCGTCTTACCTTCCACCCTGCTCGATGAACTCAGCGTAGTCCTCCCCCCGCAGTGGTGGCGGGCGACTCTTCCCCGATCGCACGCTCGGTTTCCAGCTCCTCGATCCGCTCCTGCAGCCCAGCCGCGATCTGTTTGAGCTGCTCGATCTCCTCGCCGCGGCGCTGCAGATCGGGGTTCTCCTCCGCCCGGGTGAGCACCCGCTCGGTGAGCTCGGCGATCTCGGTCCGGAGCTCGTCCATGTACTCGCCGATCGGCGCGCCGTGCTGGGTGGTGGCGTCCTTGCGGCGCATCTCGAGCAGCTCGCCCCGCAGGCGGGTCAGCAGCTCGATGTCGAGCTGGTTCTCGGCCGCGTTGCGGGCGTCGAGGATCGACCCGGAGTCCTTAGCCAACGCGTTGTAGGCCTCCTGCTTGCGCTGGATCTGCTCAAGGAGGTCGCTGTAGCGGGACTTGAGGGCTCGCAGAGTTTGCACAGCAGCCGCCGGCGCCGCGGCGGAGGTCGGGGCGTCCGGCCCCACCGTGGTATTGATTACCTCGGCGACCCTTTCGACCTCGTCCTTCGCGCCCCGCAGCGTTAGCACCGGCCCCGACTCGGCGGTGGAGATCCGTTCCACCTGGACTCCGGCCCGCGGCGCCGCGTCAGCTTGTCGGTCGCCGCTGGCAGGCGACCCTGCCTGACTGGCGGCCAGCTGCTTGAGCACCTGGCTCAGCTCTTTGTGGCCGGCGTAGGTCTGCCTGACGAGCACGTCGCCGGACGGCAGCGGCTCAAATTCGGCTTCGCCGCCGTTGCCGTCTGACCACGTCTCCGGAGCCACGGTCTTCAGAATCGTTTCGCGTAGCGATTCCGCGTCAATTCCTAACCCCCTTGTGTGGTAAAGCTTCGTGTCGAGCAATGTGTGAGCATGTTCCTGGGTGGTGATGAGCAGCACCTCGTTGGCGACCACATGGGTTAGCTCGAGCTTATCAAGTATCAGGTTCAATGCCGCATCAAGGCTGACCCGGCGAAGGTTACAGGTGATCGGCTCGTCGCGCCCGATCGCGATATCGTCGAGCGATCTTTCATCGAGTTGGATCTCGATGTCGTACTCTGTCCTCAAGAAGTCGATGACCTCCTCAAGCGGAGCGTCGACAAAGTCGAGACCTGTTGTCGTCAACTGGGAGGCGAGGCTGTTCTCAATCCGGGCGACGCCGGGCGGGACAGCGGCCACGAAGGAGTTCGCCGCCGCGGGCGTCTGGGGAGGGGACGCCACAAACGCGTCCCGCGGACTGGCGTTGAACGGGTTGGCGTCTGCTGCAGTGGCGGCGATGGCGCCGAACGGATTGTCTTCGGCCGCAGGCGCCGTGGCGATCGCCCCCGCGGCGAACAAAGCTTCCGAGTCTCCGGGGGCGTCCGCGGCTTCGCTCTGCAACTGCAGCGGCGATGTGCCCGTGTCGGCACCGGCGCCTTGGGAGTAGGCCAGGTGGACGCCCATCGCCAGCAGGGCGACGCCGGCCGCGCCGAACGGCAGTAGCAGCTTCGGGAGGGCGAGCGCGTGCATGATCTTTAGCTCCTCGAGGGCGATGTTGGTGATCGTTGGGTTGCTGAGGGGGGACGACGTGGCAAGCGGGCCCGCCGCGCCCTGGCATCCGAGGGCGGCTGTCGCTTCCACCAGCGGCGCCGGCAGGGCGCCGGCGTGGACCTGCGTCGATTTGAGCGTCGCGACCACGGCGGCCAGCGTGACACCCCGCCGCAGCAGCCGGGCCCGCAGCCGGCTCTTGCCGCGCTTCAGGCGGCCCTCGAGTGCGGCGACCGTGATGCCCAGTTCGGCGGCGGTCTGCTGGTTGCTCTTGCCCGCCAGGTACCGCAGCACCAGTGGCTGACGCAGGTTCTCCGGCAGCGCGGAGAGCTCCTCGTCGGCGATCATGCCGTCGTGCCGGGCGAGCAGTTCGTCGAGCGGGTCGCGGGTTTCGGGCACGTCCTCCTCCAAGGATTGCGGGCGGTCGGCGGGGCGGCCCCGCCGCACCCGCGCGCTCACCCGGAGCGCCACTCCGTACAGCCACGCCGACAGCGACGAGCCGCGGCGTATCGAGCCGGCCGACTGCGACAGCACCAAAAAGGTCGCCTGGAAGGCGTCCTCGGCGTCTTCGTTGGCGAACGTGTTCCGCCGGCACACGCCGAGCACCAGCGGGCCGTGCCGCTCGACCAGCAGCCGGAACACCTCCTCGTCCCGCTGGGCGCTGAAGCGACGCAGCAGGTCGGAATCGCAGGCGTCCGTGGTCGGCGGTTCGGGCTTGGTCGGCATGGGGCCGTTGGGGCTGGTTCGCAAGTGGGGCGTCATGAGGTAGTGCCTCCAAGTGGCGATGCCGGGCGCAAAAAACGAGAAGATGCCCGCGCCGCTAAGCCGGTTGTGCGCAACCCCGATGATAGCAGGAGTTTACGCCGAGGGGGCCACTTCTCGCCCGGCCCCCCGCCTCCTAAGCTTAGGTATCCGCCATGAGTGACGAAGCCGCCCAGGAAGATCCGCCCGTCATCGAGTCGACCCCCGACGGGGACACCGGCGCCGCTGCGCCCGAACTGCCCAAGACGCAGTCCGAGTTCTTCGCCCGCGCGGCGGAGAAGGTGAAGAGCAAATTCCCCACTACGCCCGGCGTGTACCTGTTCCACGACTCGGCCGGGCGGGTGATCTACATCGGCAAGGCGAAGAACCTCCGCGCCCGCGCCGGCAGCTACTTCCTGGCCGCGGCCGCCGCCGACGCCCGCACCCGAGACCTCGTCCGCGAGGCGCACGACATCGAGTGCGTCGAGTGCGATAGCGAGGTGGACGCGATGCTGATGGAGGCCCGGCTGATCAAGGACATCCAGCCGCGGTTCAACAAGGAGCTCCGCGACGACAAGTCGTTCCCCTACCTGCAGATCACCACCCACGAGGACTTCCCCCGCGTCGAGATCACCCGCACGCCCAAGGGCTCGGCGGCCAAGCTGTACGGGCCGTTCACCAGCGTGTACGCGCTGCGCGGCGCTCTGCAGGTGCTGCAGCGGATCTTCAAGTTCCGCACGTGCAGCCTCGACATCGACGAGGGCGATGAACGCTGGCGGTGGTTCCGCCCCTGCCTGCTGGCGTCAATCGACCAGTGCACCGCGCCGTGCAACCTGCGGGTCAGCAAGGAGGACTACCGCCGCGATATCGCCCGGCTGCGCACGTTCCTCGACGGCGGCAAGGTGAAGCTGCTCCGCGAGCTTAAGGGCGAGATGCAGCAGGCGTCCGCCGAGCTTCGGTTCGAGAAGGCCGCCCGGCTGCGCGACGAGATCAACCTGCTGGAGCGGCTCGATGAGCGGGGCGACCTCGAGAAGGACGCCCAGCCCGAGGTGTTCTACGTCGACCCGAAGAAGGGCCTGGCCGGGCTGCAGAAGGTGCTCAAGCTGCCCGACCCGATCCGCGTGATCGAGGGCGTGGACATCGCGCACCTGGCCGGGCAGGAGACGGTCGCCAGCCTGGTGCAGTTTATCGACGGTCTGCCGTTCAAGCCGGGCTACCGCCGGTACCGCATCCGCGAGGTGCAGGGCATCGACGACTTCGCCAGCATCCGCGAGGTGGTCGCCCGCCGGTTCAAGCGGCTGGAGGAGACCGACCAGACCTTTCCCGACCTGCTGCTGGTCGACGGTGGCAAGGGGCAGTTGTCGCGGGCCATGCAGGCGTTCGAGTCGCTCGGCATCGAGCCCCCCACGGTTATCTCGCTGGCCAAGAAGGAGGAGCTGGTCTACCGCCCCGGCGAGAGCGAGCCGCTGAGGCTCAGCCGCAACGCTTTCGCCCTGCGACTGCTGCAGTACGTCCGGGACGAGTCCCACCGCTTCGCCCAGCACTACCACCACCTGCTGCGGCGGAAGCGGACGCTGGGGGAATAGCGCAATTCCCTCGCTATCGAGGGGAGGGGGACAATGGCCACGACGTGGCCCCGCCGTTCCTTTCTCGGGCGCCAGGGGCGCTCCCGTCAGGGAAGCCCCTGCGACGTACCTGCCCTTGCATGTTACCCGTCGGGGGCTCCCGCTAGGGAAGCCCCTGCAACGTACCTGTCCAGGCATGCAGCCTGTCGGCGGCACTCCGCTCGCGAGCCGGCCCTTGCCATTTCGCCCCGTTCCGCCGAAGGTAGATGGCTTCCCCACAGCGGCGAGGCGTAGCTCGCCGGCTGCTTTCCCTGCGTGAAACGCTCGATGCTCGCCCTCGTCACCGGCCCCGGCGGATTCCTCGGCCGGTACATCGTCGAACAGCTCCTCGCCCGCGGCGACAGCGTGCGCGGGCTGGCGCGGGGCGACTACCCTGAGCTGGCCGCCGCCGGCGTCGAGATGATCTCCGGCGACCTGGCCGACCGCGACGCCGTGGACCGTGCGGTGACCGGCGTCGACTGTGTGTTCCACGTGGCCGGCAAGGTGGGCGTGTGGGGCCGGTGGTTCGACTACTTCCGCTCCAACGTGCACGGCACGCTCAACCTGCTGGGCGCCTGCCAGGACCGGGGCGTGGACCGGCTGGTGTTCACCAGCAGCCCCAGCGTCACGTTCGACGGCCGGCACCAGAAGAACGTCGACGAGTCCGCCCCCTACCCCACCAAGTGGCTGGCCCACTACCCGCACTCCAAGGCGATCGCGGAGAACTTCGTCCTCTCGGTGAACGGCCAGCCGCTGGCCGATGGTCGCGAGCTGCGGACCTGCGCGCTCCGGCCGCACCTGGTGTGGGGGCCGCGGGACCACCACCTGACCGCCCGGCTGATCGAGCGGGCCCGGTCGGGGCAGCTCCGTCGCGTGGGCGACGGCCACAACCTGGTTGACACCATCTACGTCGAGAACGCCGCCGAGGCCCACCTGCTGGCCGCCGACGCCCTGGCCGAGCCTGACAGCCCCGTGGCCGGAAACGCGTACTTCCTCAGCCAGGGCGACCCGGTCAACTGCTGGCAGTGGATCGACGACATCCTCGCGCTGGTCGACCTGCCGCCGGTCGACCGGGCGATTTCCGCCCGCAAGGCGGTCGCCGCCGGGCTGACGCTCGAACGCTGGCACTGGCTGACCCGCAACTGGAACGAGCCCCGCATGACCCGGTTCGTCGCCCGCAGCCTGTCGACGCACCACTACTTCAACATCGAGGCCGCCAAGCGGGACTTCGGCTATTTGCCCCGGGTTTCGACCGAAGCCGGCATGCAGCGGCTGGGGGAGTGGCTGGATTCGGATCGCGGATTGCGGGTTGCGGATTGATCTCGCCGACGTCGGCTTTCCGCGCAGTACGGCCGCAAGTACAATCGCGGGTTCGCCTTGCGTCGACGATCGCCGCCGGGCCAATCCCCAATCCGCAATCTGCAATCCGAAATGCTACGCACGCACACCTGTGGCCAGCTCCGTGAATCCGACGCCGGTTCTGTCGCAACCCTCTGCGGCTGGGTCGACAGCTACCGCGACCACGGCGGCGGCCTATTCGTCGACCTCCGCGACCGGTACGGCCTGACGCAGATCGCGTTCAACCCGCCCGACACGCCCGAGGAGTTCATTGAGGCCTCCAAGGACCTCCGTGCGGAGTACGTGATCGAGGTCACCGGCAACGTAGCGGCCCGGCCCGAGGGGCAGCACAACCCGAAGCTGGCCACCGGCGACATCGAGCTCCGCGCCACCGGCTTCCGGCTGCTCAACAAGGCCAAGACCCCGCCCGTGTCGCCGTCGGCCAAGGCGACCGACCTGCCGGGCGAGGAGCTGCGGCTGGAGAACCGTTTCCTGGACCTCCGCCGCCCGTCGATGCAGCGGGCCATGATGCTCCGCGACAAGATCACCAAGCGGATGCGGGACTACTTCGAGGAGCACGACTTCGTCGACATCGAGACCCCCATCCTCGGCCGCAGCACCCCCGAGGGCGCCCGCGACTACCTGGTGCCCTCGCGTGTGCACCACGGGCACTTCTACGCGCTGCCGCAGTCGCCGCAGCTGTACAAACAAGTCCTCATGATGGCCGGCTACGACCGCTATGTGCAGGTCGCCCGCTGCTTCCGCGACGAGGACCTCCGCGCCGACCGGCAGCCGGAGTTCACGCAGCTCGACCTGGAGATGGCGTTCGTCGAGCAGGACGACATCATGGGCATCATCGACGGCCTGGTCGAGAAGCTCGCCAAAGAGATCCTCGACATCGACGTCAAGCTGCCGCTCCCCCGCATGACGTACGACGAGGCCATGACCCGCTTCGGGCACGACGCGCCCGACCTGCGGTTCGGACTGGAGATTGTCGACCTGACCGACCTGGCGCCGCAGAGCGACTTCGGCGTGTTCAAGTCGGTGGTCGACGCCGGCGGCCACGTGCGTGCGATCTGCGTGAAGAAGGGCGCCGAGCACTACAGCCGCCGCGGCATCGACGCGCTGACCGAATTCGTGAAGGGCTACGGCGCGAAGGGCCTGGCCTGGTTCCGCGTCGAGGCCGAAGGAAAACTCAACAGCAACATCGCCAAGTTCTTCTCCGACGACCTGCTGGCCCAGATGGGCGAGCGGCTCGGCGCCGAGGAGGGCGACCTCATCCTCTTCTCCGCCGACAAGTGGCTGGGCACCTGCAAGGTGCTGCACGCGCTGCGCACCAAGATCGGCGAGGAGATGAAGCTGTACGACGAAAAGGACATGCACTTCAGCTGGGTGGTCGAGTTTCCGATGTTTGAACGCACCGAGGACGCCGACAACCCGCAGGCCGAGGGCAAGTGGTCCGCCATGCACCACCCCTTCACCGCGCCGCTGCCGGAGCACCTGGAGTACCTGGAGTCCGACCCCGAGAAGTGCCGCGCCCAGGCGTACGACCTGGTGATCAACGGCTCGGAGGCGGGCGGCGGCACCATCCGGATCCACGACGCGGGGACCCAGAGCAAGGTGTTCTCACTCTTGGGCATTGACAAGGAGACCGCCCAGGACCGCTTCGGCTTCCTGCTGGAGGCGCTGCAGTACGGCGCCCCCCCGCACGGCGGCATCGCGCTGGGGCTAGACCGCTTCGTGATGCTGTTCGGCGGCATCGACAACATCCGCGACGTCATCGCGTTCCCGAAGACCCAAAAGGCCTCGGACCTGATGACCGGCGCCCCCGGCAAGGTCGACGCCCGCCAGCTGAAGGAGCTGGCGGTGAAGGTGGATATGTAGCTGTAGCCAAACGGTTGGCTCAACGGTGAACCCCAACTGGCGTGACTACCGACTCCGTCGGCGCCGCTCGCGGATCTCGATATACGTGCCCCCAACGGTCGCTGTTGTTGGCTCGGCGGTGGCGATGCTCGCCGGTGACTGTTTCCTCGTGGCGGTGGTCATGCCACTATTTGCCGCCACGGTGGGGTGGTACATGTGGTGCTACTTGCGCCTAGTCGAATTCCGTTGCCCTAAGTGCAATGGGCGTTTTGCGGTCAACTATAGGAAGTTCGCCGCCGGGGGAAGCGACGTCGAAAGCTGCAAGCACTGCGGTTGCCCAGTCGGATGGCGTCTGGGCGACTGACCGCCTACCACCGCCGGGCGCCACTAGCGCCGCCAATCTCTTTCGCTGGCAATAATTGTTGCAGGGCGGCACTAGCAGCGCCAGTGGCACACCCTTAGGCTTCATGTCCACTCGTCCCTCGGGTCTTTTCAGACGCCGCCTTTGTTCGCGGCTCGCACGCCTGTGGGCGTGAAACGGTGTGACGCATGAAGCAGCATTAAAGGCGACGGCGCCGAATGACCTCGAACACCCAGGCCTGGCCCCGCCCGTTCAGCCTCGACGGCTCTGTCGATCGCAGAACCTACTTGGTCACCGGCGTTGCGCTCACGCTGCTGAAGTACCTAGTCGAGCTGCTTGCCATCAGCGCGGCGGGCGGGCCGTTCTACACGCCGCTCGACTTCCTCTCGCCGCTGCTCTCCACGAGGCAGGAGTTCAGCGACGCGGTAGGGCCTTGGTTTGGCGTCGCGTGGGTGGTGTGGACCATCCCCTTCGTATGGATCGCGGTGGCGATGACCCTCCGCCGCGCACGGGACGCCGGTTGGACTCCCTGGCTCTGCCTGCTGATCCTTGTGCCGGTCGTCAACCTAGTCGTTATGCTGGCGCTGGCCGCCGCGCCAGCCAGCGACGCACCGCAAGCTGCGCAGCCCCCAGCGGACGAGGCCGCCTTAGAAGCCGCGCGGCTGGCCCGCGAGGCCTGGTCGTCGCCCCAGGTGGATTGCGCTCCTGACGGCCGTGGTCAGACGTCACCGCTTGTCGCCACCCTGTTCGGGCTGCTGGTCGGCGTTGCCTACACCATCGGCGTCGCGGCGCTCAGCATACTGGTGCTGGGCAGCTACGGCGCCGCCCTCTTCTTCGGCGCGCCGGTCGTCACCGGCGCGGCGGGCGGCTACCTCTTCAACCGGCCTAGTCGCCGGACGATGTACGATACAATGCAACACGCCATTACGCTCGCGTTCTGCTGCTGCTCGGCGTTCTTGTTGCTTGGTCTGGAGGGGCTGCTCTGCGTCGTGATGGCGGTCCCAATCTTTGGCCCGATGACCCTGGTTGGTGCGGCGATCGGCCGCGCCATCGCGAGCGGCGCCGAGTCGCGGCAGGCCCGCGAGGACCGCGGGCTGATGGGGTGCCTGCTGCTGCTGCCAGTCGTGGCGGGCATCGAGCCCGTGTTCAGCCAGCCAGCCGACCTGATGGTGGAGTCGAGCGTCGTGATCGCCGCGCCCGCGGACGACGTGTGGCGGTGCGTGGTTGCGTTCCCCGAGATCGACGCCGAGCCGCAATGGTTCTTCCGCTGGGGGATCGCGGCCCCGCTGCGGGCCCGAATCGATGGCGAGGGCGTCGGCGCGGTGCGGCACTGCGAGTTCACCACCGGCGCCTTCGTGGAGCCGATTACCGTGTGGGACCGGCCCCACAGACTGGCGTTCGATGTAACGGACCAGCCGGAGCCACTATTCGAGCTGACGCCCTACAGGGACCTTCATCCGCCGCACCTAAAGGGGTCGTTCAGCAGCACGCGGGGCGAGTTCGAGCTTATCCCGCTCGCCGACGGTGGCACGCGGCTCGTCGGGCGGACCTGGTACACGCTCGACATCGCCCCGCACGTCTACTGGCGGGTGTGGACCGACCAGATCGTGCACCAGATCCACCTGCGGGTGCTCGACCACATCAAGGCGACTGTTGAGCGCGGTGAGGTTGAAGTAACAGAAATCGCGATGCCGCAAAGTGTCGGCTGATTGTTAGGGTCGCCAAGAGTACGAGCTAGAGTGAGCTTGTCGGTTTAAGGGTGCACATCCCAGGGCCACGGACGCGGCCTCTCGCGCGGGCGGTGAACAGCCAGAGAGCCCCGGCGGCGATCAGCCAACCGGCCGGCTCCGGCGCGGCGGTCAGTAGCGTCACCTCGCCGGTTGTGTACAGGCGGTCGAGGTCCCACACGGCGCCGTGGTCGGACACGACCCGGTCGAACCCGCCGGTCGGCGCGACGCCGCTCCAATCGAACAGCCGGTACGTGCTCCCAACCAGAGACCGTGGGGCAGAGGCGGCGGTCAGGCTCAGGTTGAGCGTTCCCGCCAAGGTGACCGGTATGCCCGGCTCGAACGTGATCGTCGACTCCCAGACCGGGTCGGCGAACTCGAGCCGCAACTCGCCCTGTGGCGCGGCCGCCAGCTCCTCGCCGACAAGGATGGCGGTGGGACCGGGGCGCCAGACCTCATGTTCCCCGCGCAAGAAGAGGTGGTCATCGCGGTAGGGGTTGAAATCGCTCACCCGCATCGAACCGCCATTCTGTACGTGCAAACCATCCACTCGCCCATCAGGTGAGATGGCGTTATCGGTAATGGTCGCCGCACGGACTTCGTCGTAAGTAACCCTGTCGAGGAAACGAGCCGATCGCAGGTCGGCGCCGGTTAAGTCCAGCCCGTTCAAGTTATCGCCATAGATTGTCGACCAGGTGAGGTTCTGGGAAGACAGATCCCAGCCGCTAAGGTCTCCTTGCAAATACACGGCTTTAAGGTTTCCTTGCTTGTAGCTGGCCGTCGACGCGAGCTGCTGCTCGGTGAGCCTGAGCCCGCTCCAGTAGCCAAAGCGCGCCCCTTCGATAATGGCGTTGGTCAGATCGGCGCCCTGAATCTAGTCCCGGCAATGATCGAGAAGCTGAGATCCTGCCCTGAGAAGTCCCAGCCACGCATGTCTTGGCCAATCAACTCGACCAGCGAGAGGTCCCGGTCCTGATAGCTTCGGGTTGAGTAGAGCTGCTCAACCCTTAAGTCGGTTGAGCGAAAGGACGTTAGCCGAAAGACTCCTGTGGGGGCCCTGTCCGAAAAGTACAGGCTTCCCGAGATAATGGCGCCGCTGAAGTCGGCGCCGATGAGAGGCGTCTCGTCAAAGGACGAGCCCGACAAGACGGCATCCCGTAGACTCACTTTGGTCAGGTCTGCGCGGTAGAAGACGGAGAAATCTAGGTTGGCCCCTGCCAGGTCGGCGCCGGTCAGATCGACGTCAACGAAACTTGACTCGCCCAGCCGGGCGCCGCGCAGATAGGCGTCGACCAGCGTTGTGCCGCGGAAGTTAGAGCCCGGCGCGTCGGCGGCCGCCAGGTACGCCTGGGTAAGATCGGCGGACCCCGGCCGCATCCCTAATCCGGCGCGCGGCCACCAGATTGGATAGACCCCTGTGTCCGACGCCTGCTTGCCCTGTGATGGGTCCGTCGGGTCGACGTACTCCCATAGGTAGATCGTGGTGTACGGTGTCTGGGCGACGGCGGCGTCCGCCAATATCCACAGCGCCGCGGCGACGAAGCATGCGTGCCGCTGTACTCGAAGACGCCATCGGGCCACCCCCGACGAAGCAATGAATGCGGAATCCGTCCGTCGAGTCATGGACAAACCACTCGTTGCGGATACAAGACCGTGCGCGTTCAGAACGCAGGCCACCGGCTCGGTTGAACAGCCGCCGGATTTTGACATTGTGCCCAATGGATGGAATGGCGGAAAGCACTGACAGCGGAGAATCCGCAAACTAACGGGCCACCCTGGGGGCGTTCGTTCTGCCGTAGCACTGTGTGCTGAATTACCTCAAACCACTTGGGCGCCGGTCCTTGGGTTGGCGGACGGGGGTACACGGCTTTACAGTCGGTCTCTGTGTTCAGCCCCCTAGGAAGCTCCAGGCCGTGCCCGCCATCACTCGCGTCCTCCCCCGTAATCCCATTCCGCGAAGCACGCCTCCGTGCTGGATCGTTGTAGCCGCGTTGGTAACGGCCATCCCTCCTGGGGCCGTGGGCGAAGAGGCGACGCTCGCCGGCCGGCCGCTCCCGCCCGGGCCACTCGGCGAAACGGTCAAGCTCGGCGCAATGCTGGTGGAGCAGACCGCCACGCACCTGCTCACCAAGGCGTACGTCGGCAACCGGCTCAACTGCACCTCGTGCCACCTCGACAATGGGATGCACGGCGCCGCCGCGACGTTCCTCGGCGTGGCAACGGCGTACCCCGCCTGGGCGCCACGGGAGGGGAGGGTGATCACGCTGGAGGACCGCATCCTCAATTGCTTCATGCGGAGCGAGAACGGCGTGCGGCCTCCGCTCGGCAGCCGGCCCAGCGTCGCGATCGCCGCCTACATCACCTGGCTCTCCGAGGGGCAGCCGCTGAGAATGAACGCGGAACGCTCGCTGGGGCCCAACGCGGTGGCGCCGCTCAAGGCGGGCGCGGCGCAGGCCGACGCGCGGTCCGGCGCCGTGCTGTACGCCGATCGCTGCGCCTACTGCCACGGCGAGGACGGCCAGGGCGACGACGACAGCCCTCCCGTGTGGGGCGCCGAGTCCTACAACGATGGCGCCGGGCTGGCGCGGGTCCCGAAGCTCGCCGCGTGGCTCAAGGTCGCGATGCCGCCGGACGAGGCCGACCTCACCGAACAGGAGTCGCTCGACTTGGCGGCGTTTGTCAACTCACACCAGCGGCCGAGGTTCCGGCTGGAGGATCACCTCCCCAAGCCGGACCGGATGGGCGAGTACAACTCTCGGCGCGACCCGTGACCGACGCCCTCACTCGCCGGCGGTCAAAACGATCCGGTACCGCGGCTGCCCCGACGCCAGGTGGTCCATGGCGTCGTTGAGTCTGCTCATCGGGAACTGCTCGACCATCGGTTTGATCTCGTGGCGGGCGCAGAATTCCAGCATCTCGGTCGCGCGGACGATGCTGCCGGTCGGCGAGGCGCTGATCGACTTCTGGCCCATGATCATCGGGAACACGGTCGCCTCGATCTTCTCGGCGGCGCCGACCAGGTGCAGCGTGCCGCCGGGGCGGAGCGTGTTGACGTAGGCGTCCCAGTCGAGCGCCGCGTTGACGGTCACCAGCACCATGTCGAAGCGGCCCGCGGCCGACTGCAGGGCCGACGCGTCGCGCGAGTTCAGGAAGCGGTGGGCGCCCATCTGCCGGGCCTCGTCCTCTTTCTCTGGCGAGGTGCTGAAGGCGGTCACCTCGCATCCCCACGCGCGGGCGAACTGCAGGGCCATGTGGCCCAGCCCGCCGATGCCGACCACGCCCACCCGCCCGGTCGGCGGGACCGCGTTCTCGGCCAGCGGGTTGAACACGGTCAGCCCGCCGCAGAACAACGGGCCGCAGTCGACCGAGGCGACGCCATCGGGGATCGGCAGGCACCACTCGGCCTGCGCGCGGACGCGATCGGCGAAGCCGCCGTGCCGCCCCACGATAGTGCCCTGCGCATCGGGGCAGCGGTTCTGGTAGCCGGACAGGCACTCATTGCACCGCAGGCAGGACTGCGACGTCCAGCCGACGCCCACCCGCTGCCCCACCTCCAGGCCAGCGACACGCTCGCCGATGGCCGCAACGCGGCCGGCAACCTCGTGGCCGCCAACGAACGGGAAGCTCGTGATGCCCCAGTCGTTCTGCTTCATGCTGAGGTCGCTGTGGCAGATGCCGCAGTACTCGACCTGCACGTCCACCTCGTCGGGGCCCAGCTCTCCCGGGTCGTACTCGAAGGGCTCGAATAGCGAATCGGCGGAACTCGCGGCGTAGGCGTGGAACACGATCAGCTCCTCGTGACTTAGGGCCCGGGCGCCGGCATTTCCGTGCCGACGCGCCGGCCAGCGGCGGCGCCCGCCGAATGGCGGAGGAGTGCGGGCGTAGCCTGGATTCTGGGGGCGTGGCCGACCGGTCGTCAAGCACGCGGGCCGGCGCGGCCGGCCTCGGATATCCGGTCGGCGGCACACCCTTCACCGGACGCGGACGCCGCCGGACAATACAGGGTATCCTCCCGCCCACCAGGAGCCCCGCAATGCAAACCGCCTTCCTCTTCGACCTCGACGGCACGCTGATCGACAGCGTGTACCAGCACGTGCTCGCCTGGCAGCGAGCGCTCAAGGAGGCCGGCATCCCGCTGTCGGTCTGGCGGATCCACCGCAAGATCGGCATGAGCGGCGGGCTGTTCACGCAGATGCTGCTCCGCGAGACCGGCGCCGACATCACGCCCGAGCTGATCGAGCGGCTCAGCCGCCTGCACGCCGCGGCCTTCAATGAGATCTCCGGCGGCATCGGCCCGCTGCCCGGCGCCCGCGAGTTGCTGGCGTACCTTGACGAGGTGCAGATGCCGTGGACCATCGCGACTAGCGGCCGCATGGAGACCGCCGGCCCCACGCTCAAGGGGCTGGGCGTCGACCCCGACGCCAAGCCGGTTGTGACCCGCGACCAGGTGCGTTACGCCAAGCCCGATCCCGATCTATTCGTGACCGCCGCCGAGCGGCTGGAGATCCCGATCGAGAACTGCATTGTCGTGGGCGACAGCGTGTGGGACCTGCTGGCCGCCCGCCGCGCACGGGCGTTATCGATCGGCCTGCTGTCCGGCGGCTACGGGCGTGAGGAGCTGGAGCGGGCCGGCGCGTTCCGCGTGTTCGAAGATCCCGCCGACCTGCTGCACCACATCGACGAAGTGGGCGTGCGCCGGCCAAGCGAGGATTAGTTCGTTGCGCAACCGCTCGGCCGGCGCTCGAGGTGCAGCCGGTCATCGAGCACTAGCGGAAGCCTCGGACCCGCCTGACTGCGACACGCGCCTAATGCCCGGCCACACCGATCCGGATCGATCGCTCATCGAAGCCAATCTCCGCCTGCACGTCGACCGACTGGCGGGGCTGATCGGCCCACGGACCCTTGCGCGGCCCAAGACCATTCAAGCCACCATCGGCTACCTGCAAGGGCAGTGGGGGGAGATGGGCTACCACGTCGAACAAGAGCACTACGACGCCTACGGCGATGAGGCCACAAACCTCATCGTCGAGCAACCCGGCCGGCGTCGCGTGGACGAGGTTGTCCTGCTCGGCGCCCACTACGACACCTTCTACGCGACCCCGGGCGCCGACGACAACGCGTCGGCCGTGGCCGTGATGCTCGAGGTGAGCCGGATGCTGCGCGGGCATGTCGGCAAACGGACCGCACGGTACGTGGCGTTCGCCTGCGAGGAGCCCCCCTACTTCAACCTCGACCCGACCGGCCCCATGGGCAGCCAGCAGCACGCCGCCAACGCCCGGCGAAGGGGCGACAAGATCCGCGCGATGCTCTGCTTGGAGATGGTCGGCTACTTCACCGACGAACCTGGCTCGCAGCAGGTCCCCGAGGTGATCCCGCCCTTGGTGCGGAGGCTCGTGCCATCGCGGGGCGACTTCCTGGCGGCGGTCGGCAACCTGCCGTCCTGGCGGCTGCTGTGGCCGTTCCGCCGGGGCTTCAAGCGGGCGAGCGGGCTGCCGCTGTTTACGATTGCCCTGCCGGAGAAGGTCGACGCCATCCGCCTGAGCGACAACCACGCGTTCTGGGACCACGGCTACCCAGCGCTGATGCTGACCGACACCAGCTTCCTGCGGAACCCCAACTACCACCTGGAGAGCGACACGCCCGACACCCTCAACTACCCGCGCATGACCGAGGTCGCGCTCGGCGTGGCCGGGGCGATGCGGCGGCTGCTGGGGTAGCGACGCCGCTGGGGGGACGCGTCGCCACAGGGGAGTAAACGTTGCGATTCTGGCGCCTAGCCGAACAGCCCCGCCCGGGGCGAGCGGTCTGGGATCGCCACCGGTGGAAGTCCCGCCGCCCGGCGCCAGATGCTCAGCTGGCCGATGTGCAGGCTCTCGTGGTGCAGCAGCAGGTCGGGCAGCATGACGGCGACCGTTGGGTAGGCGTCGGCCCATCGTTTCAGCGACGGGAGTTGCTGCAGCTGGTCGGCGGTAGCGGAGAGCAGGGCCTCGGCCACCCGTTCATGGCCCGCGACGAACCGGTCGACCTGCTCCGCCTTCGAGCCGTACTCGCTGGCATCCGGCAGCGGTCCCCGCCCGCGGAAGCCAAACAGGTCGTGGTCGGCGGGGTCGTCGCACGGCTCGCCCGAGAGCAGCGAGCAGACCACGGGGTGGTAGATCGAAATATGCCCCACGATCCACGCCGGATGGTTCATGTTGCCGCCGGGGCGGAGGACCATCTGCTCGTCGGTCAGGTCGTCCAGCAGCGCCACCGCGTAGCGGCGGCCGTTGTCCCAGGGGTACACAATCGATTCGACAGGGAACATGCGGCGGCTCCTTAGGAATGAGGCGTCTGGTTGGGATTCGACGAGTCCTGCCCGCATGACGCCGTCGTTGGGTTGCGGGTTCACTGCTGACTTATGAACGCGGTTAAGGGAGCATGCGGCCCCCGCCCTGGTCGCATCGGCGATCGTGGTAGGATAGAATCGCCGGCGGTGGCGGTTTTCCACGTTTCGTTTCTTCTCATCAGGCGAGCGATCGGCGGATCGCAGTGGGGGCTGATCATGGAGTCGGTCGGGTTGCGCGGTGCTGGAGTGGTAGTGTTGGGCGCCGCGGCCTTGGTGGCGAGCTGCTGCACACTGTGCAGCGGCGACACGTTGATCCCGGTGGTCACCGGGGGGCTGAAGGACACTTCGCCAAGGGACGGCCTGGCCGATGCGATCGAGTCGGGCGCCTTCATCGCCTCAGTGACGGGCGGCGAGTACCGGGCGATCGCGGAATTCGACGTGACCGACGTGCCGTCCGGGCTGGTGCTGTCGGCGAACGTGACCGGCACGATCGGCCCCAACAACTCGGTGGACGTTGGCCTCCGGGAGCACCTGATCGAGTTCTACACGGCCGACGGCGTGCTCGGCCTGGACGACTTCAGCGTGCCGGGCATCTACGTCGGCGATGTGGCCCACGCGTCGGGCGACCGAACCGACTTCGACTTCGACATCACCGGCATCCTGCACAACCTGCTCGCTGCGGGCGCCACTCATGTGGGGATGCGGGTCTCGCCGCAGACGGAACTGTTGCCGTTCGACGTGCTCTACACGAACGAGCTCTTCTCCGACGCGCCGCGGATCAACTTCGAGCTGCTGCCGGAGGGCGCGGGAACGCTGCAGGTCTTGCCCAGCCTCGACGCGGAGTTCGAACTGGTCGAAGGAGTATGGGAGGTCGACGAGACGAGCAACACAATCAACCCCCGCTGGATCGACTTCGCCGACATCGACAGGAGGGGCGCACTCGAGTTTTCGCTGGCCGACCTGCCGGACAACGTCACCATCACCGACGCCAAGATTGAGTTTGACATCTGGTCGCTAGGGGGCGGCGCCGGCGACACCACGGACGCCCCCATCTACGGCTACGCCGGCGACGGGGCGATGACGGTCGCGGACGTGCTCGACACCTCCACCCAGATTGGCGTGCTGGGCCCGGTCGAGGAACTGGACCCGATCCGCGTGGAGCTGGACCACGAGTTCATCAATACTCTGCTGCAGAACGGTGAGGAGTTTCTCGGGCTCGCGATCCTCGGCGACCCGGACTACAACTCGGTCGGGTTTGCCACGACCGACTTCGCGGCGAGCAGCAGCTCGGCGGTCGCGCCGCAGTTGTTCCTCACGTACGTCCCCAACGAAGCGCCCGCCGGCCTGCCGGGCGACTTCAACGACGACGGCGTCGTCGACGCGGCCGACTACACCGTGTGGCGCGACCACCAAGGAGCAGCCGACGAGGCCGCGCTCAGCGGCAACGGCGACGGGCTCTCGGGGGTAGGGCAGGGCGACTACGCGGTGTGGCGAGATAACTACGGGGCAACCAGCGACGCCGGTCCCGCCACGACCGCGCCGGCGCCGGCTGCTGCTACCCTGCTTGTAGCGGCGATGGTCGCTGCCGGCGCCCGACAGCTCTCGCGGTCCAGCAGTTCTTTGTAGAAACCGGCCACCCGGCGCGGTCTAATGTGGGGTGCGAGCGGGCTGGGACGCGATGAGGCCCAAGTGTGACGGTCGGCGGCCCGTGTTTCTGACCACTTTTGTCCCTATCAGCGCGCAGGTGGGGACAAAAGTCGGCCCGCAGGATCGATGGCGAAACCGTCTAGCACTGCTATACAAGTGTGAAACGATCCTCAGGGCTCCAAGTGGGGTCCGACTTTTGTCCCTAAGAATCGATGCGCCAAAACGGGACAAAAGTCTGGCGGGGCGGAGCCGCGGCGGCCGTTACGACTCGCCGACATTTACGAATGGAAGCGGATATGAGATATCGAACTCTTGCTGTCGTACTGATGTCGCTGGTGGCCGGCGGTTGCGGCGCGCCGGTTGATACGACGGGCCGCGGGGCGGCTTCTGCACCGTCGTCAGCAAAGCCGATGCTGGTCGACGTGCGGCGTGGGTTCGAGACCAGGCTGGTGTCGCGGGGCGAGGAGTACGGGCCGCCGGACCGCCCCGACGGCGATGAGTTCCTGCTGGTCAGCTACCCGTCTGCGGTCGGCGATCTGGCCGCGTACGTCACGCCCGACCCGGGGGACGGCGGCAGGCATCCGGCGATCGTTTGGATCACCGGCGGTGACAACAACACCATCGGCGATGTCTGGACGCCGCGTCCGCGCGGCAACGACCAGTCGGCCAGCGCGTTCCGCAAGGCGGGCGTGGTGATGATGTTCCCCTCGCAGCGGGGCGGCAACGACAACCCGGGCCGGCGGGAGGGGTTCCTGGGGGAGGTGGACGACATCCTCGCCGCAACCGACTACCTGGTCGGGCTGCCGTACGTCGACCCGGAGCAGGTGTACCTGGGCGGCCACAGCACGGGCGGCACGATGGCGATGCTGGTCGGCGAGTCGACCGACCGCTACCGCGCCGTGTTCTCGCTGGGCCCGGTCGCCACACCGTACCACTACGGCGGCGACTACTTGTACTGCGACCCCGAGGACGACGAGGAGCTGACCGTGCGGGCGCCGATCGTTTGGCTGCACTGCGTGAAGCGGCCGATGTACGTATTTGAGGGTGGCGAGCGCGGCAACTGGGAGTCGATTCAACTGATGGCGGCCGACAACACCAACCCCAACGTCAGATTCCTGCGGGTGCCCGGGCACGACCACTTCAGTGTGATTGCACCGCTGGCGGAGGTGCTGGCCGAGCAGATCGTGCAGGGGCAGATTGAGGTCGACGAGCAGCTGGTCAGCGACCTGCAGTAGTTGAGAGCCGCCGGAGCGAGTGCCGCAGACCGACTACGCCGCACTTCTTGCCAGCGCCAAACCGGGTAGAATCAATCGCATGAACGTCACCGAATTCCGTCAAGCACTCGCCGATCACCCCGGCCGCGGCCTCCGTTTCCTAATCGACGATCAGGCCGCTATTGCCGACCACTTCCACGTGACCGAGGTGGGCCGCGTGGAGAAGCGGTTCGTCGACTGTGGCGGCAAGCCCAGGCAGACCGTCGCGTGTGTGCTGCAGACGCTGGTTGCGTACGACACGGACCACCGCCTGACCACCGACAAGTTGGCGGGCATCATGTCGCTTGTCGCGAAGCTCGACCTGCCCGCTGACGCGCCGGTCGAGGTGGAGCACCAGGAGCGGTCGGTGAGCATCGACGCGGTCGACCGGTTTGCAGAACGCGACGGGGTGCTGGAGTTCCGCCTCGCAGCGAAGCAGACCGCCTGCCTGGCGGAGGACGCGTGCGGGCTGGGGCCGGCCGACTCGACCCCGGCTAGCGACGGGCTGCCGGTGCTGGGCGAGGGCTGCTGCGGCGGCACGACCGGCTGCTGCTAGGCCGCCCTGCGAACGAAGCGAGCACCGCATGTCAGACGATCAAGAGCCGACGATCCACCTGGACCAGTTCCTCAAGGCGCACGGGCTGGTCGCGACCGGCGGACAAGCCAAGGTGGTCATCCAGGGGGGCGAGGTGCTGCTGAACGGCCAGGTCGAGACCCGCCGGCGCAAGCAGCTCCGCCAGGGCGACGTGGTCGGCTTCGACGGCGAGGAGTACACCGTCGAGTTCGCGTGAGAAACCGCCGCCGCTTGGAGGTTTTCCGCGGCAATCTCTCCCCAACGCGCACCCTTATCACCAGGGAGCGCACCAGTTCGCTCGGGCGGCCAAAGATTCGTTGACACCCGCTGGTTGGCCCGGCAATATCGGCACTGTGGCCCTCTTTTCGGGCTTGGACCAACCGCGGGCGGAGCGAACAACAGGGAGTGACCTCATGATGCGGAAGACTTTTGTGTTTCTTAGCGCCGCGGCTCTCGCGGCAACGGCCGCGCTCGACGCGCGGGCCGGAGTTCTCTTCAGCGAAGACTTTAACGACGGCGCCGCTGGGACGCGCTGGTCGGAAGTCAGCCAGCAGGAGGGCGTTGTCGGGCCGGATGGCAGCGTCGACTATGCGTTTGACTATTCCACGCTGGGGATCGCCAACCCCAGCGGCGGCGGCGACACCATCGGCGCGTTCCTGCAGTTCAACAAGAACGACGACGGCCCGGTCGACGAGGGCGAGTCTTACAGCATCTACCCGAACGGCCAATCGTTCTCCGGCGACTTCCACCTGTCGCTCGACATGTTCGTCTACAACGACGGCGGCGGCGGATCGACCGAGCACGGCATGGCCGGCCTGTTCCTGGACAACAGCGCGCCCGTTTCTCCGTACGAGTTCGGCGCCGTCGGCGGCCCGCTCGCCTGGGCCTACTCCGGCGAAGGCGGCGACGGTACGGGCGACCTTGGCGTCTACGCCGAGGGTGATGGATCGAGCACTGGCTACACGGGATTGGGTGACTACAACAGCGGCAATTACCCGTTGCCGCCAGGCTTTGAGACTGGGCTAGGCCCGGCCGGTCCGCCCAACGATCGCGGCGCTTGGGTCGAGGTTGAGATCTTCGCCGTGGGCGACACCATCTCGTTCGCCCTGAACGGCGTCGTGGTCGACACCTACGACAACAGCGGCGGCTTCTACACCGCCGGCAACATCCTGGTCGGCGGCATGGACGTGTTCAACTCGTCCAACGGCGCCAATGGGGTGATCGTCGACAACGTCAGCGTCGGCACGATCCCCGAGCCGGCCAGCCTTGCCCTGGCGGCGCTCGGCTGTGTGGCGGCGCTCGGCCGCTCGCGTCGCTCCTAACGCGCACGCCAACCGACTTTCTTGCAGGCCCGTCTGGGTCGCCCGTGCGGCGGCCCGGGCGGGTTTTATCATTGCAGGCGGTGGGTAGTTCACCGGCGTCGCCGGCTGGGTGACAATGGGGAGGTCCTCCCCATGCTCTCCAGCCGCCATGCCCGAACTCCCAGACGTGATTGTCTACCGCGAGGCGCTCGAGCGGCTCTGCGTCGGCCAACGGCTGGCGCGGGTCGACCTGAAGAGCCCGTTCTTGGTCCGCACGTTTGAGCCGGACCTGCAAGGGCTCGCAGGCCAGCAGTTGACAGGCGTGGAGCGACTCGGCAAGCGGCTGGTGTTGCGGATGGAGCAGGGGCAGCTGATCGTGCTGCACCTGATGATCGCGGGCCGCTTGCACGTCAGGAAGCCGGGCGCCCGGCCCAAGTCGAAAACCGACCTGGCGGCGTTTCACTTTGGTGGAGCCGGCGACCAGATCGAGCAGACCCTCTTCTTCACCGAGGCCAGCCCCAAGAAGCGGGCTTCGATTCACGTGCTGGCGGACGACAGCGGCTTGCGTGCGTTCGATCGGGGGGGCCTGGATGTGCTCTCCGCCACGCCCGCCGAGTTCCGCGAACGCCTGCTGTGCGAGAACCACACGCTGAAGCGGTCGCTGACCGACCCGCGGCTGTTCGATGGCATCGGCAACGCGTACAGCGATGAGATCCTGCACCGCGCCCGCTTGTCGCCACTGAAGTGGACCACCCGCCTATCAGCAGACGAGGCCGACACGCTCGGCGCAGCCTGCCGAGAGGTGATGCTCGAATGGATCGAGCGGCTCCGCGCTGAGGCAGCGGAGGGCTTCCCGGAGAAGGTGACCGCCTTCCGGAAGGAGATGGCCGTTCACGGCCGGTTTGGCGAGCCGTGCCCTGTCTGCGGCGCACCGGTGCAACGGATCCGCTACGCCGACAACGAGACTAACTACTGCGCCGGCTGCCAGACCGGCGGCCGCCTGCTGGCCGACCGGTCGCTCTCTCGCCTGCTGAAGGACGACTGGCCAAAGTCGCTGGACGAGCTCGAGGGCCCGTGACCGGCTCGGCTGGCGACTGCTGTTTGGCATGCGAGATGCCTGTTTCTCCCTTGGTGCTTGCAGCCGCCGTCAGTGGTCAATCTGGCCGGGCGCCCCTATGAACTCCTGGGCGGCGTCACGCGTGCGGCTGCCGACGCCGATTGGATAAGGTCACCCCACAGTGAGGCTCTGCCATGCAACCTGAACTAGAAGAAGCCACTCGTCGCGACGGCATGATCGCCGTTTTCGAAGAGCCGCATAACGCTGAGGAGGCGTACCGCCGCGTGCACGATGACCCGGCGGGGATTGATGTGCGGCTCATCAGCAACGAGGACGAAGTGCGGCCAATCCTGCTGACGCCCCGCGAACCCCAGGTGACGCGAGCTCACGCCATTGCCATCGGCGTGGCAATAGGCGCCACCGTCGGCTTAGCCGCGGGTCTGTTGGTGGGGATGGCCGGCGTGCTGAGCCAACTCCCTTCGTTCGCTGCGCCGGCAATCGGCGCGATCCTCGGCGTGCTGGTCGGCTCGACCACCGCTGGGCTCGGCTTCCCACCCTACCGCGACGACAGCGAGGCGGAACTCTCCCACTACATAGAGAACGGGAACACGCTGCTGCTTGCGTTGGGAAATCGCTCGCAGCTCAAACGCGTAAAGCGACTGATCCGCCGGGCTCGCCCGGCGACGCTTATCGAGCCTTCGGCCTAGTTGGGATGCGTGCGTCAGCCCAATTGGAATGAAATGAATAAGGTAGCCGCCGGCGATGATCGCCGGCGGCTTTCGCGTTCAGTTTCACAGAATCTACCGATCAAGCTCCCAGTACGGGCGTGTCTGGTAGAAGTCGTGAACGGATTTGCCGTAGGTTGGGTCTGCCATGTCGGGCCAGTCGTCCTGATCGAAGCCGGGCGCGTTTTCCAGCTTCTCTTTCGACACGTCCAGCACCAGTGCGTGGTGCTCGGTGTCAATCTCCATGGCGTTCCAAGGCACCGCGAACAGCTTGTCGCCAATGCCAAGGAACCCGCCGACCGACACGACCACGTAGGCGATGCGTCCGCTATCGACGTCCAGCATTATCTCCTTGACGGAGCCGACGTTCTCGCCCGCTCGGTTGTTGACGTTGTCGCCGATCAGCGTCCCGGCGGAGAGTGTTCGGCGATTGGTAAGCGTAGCCATCGTGCTCCTCCTGATAGTATTCGCGTGCTGGCGTCGCACGCGGGTTGTAAACCTCGCCAACTCCTCTAAGGCAAATACCGGACCGGATCGTCCAGATGGCGGCTGCAAGCGCGGAGTGGAACGCGAACGGACTGGTTAACGACGTGCAACGGCCTCGGATGAGCTGCGAGGCGTCAGGCTGGCACTCGGCCAAGCTGAATGTCCAGTTCTCACAGACCGGCGCCCGCGCTATGATGGTCGGGTAGCAACCATTGAATCGCATACGGAGTAACAGATGGGCGTCTCTCCTTCTCTGGCCGAGATGCGTCGGCACTACCAGCAGGACGGCCTGCACAAGCGGGACTGCGCCGCCTGCCCCACCGAGCAGCTCAAACGTTGGCTGCACGAGGCCCAGGAGTGCTCGCCCGGAGATTGGTTTGAGGTGAACGCGATGTCGCTGGCGACCAGCACTCCCGATGGCGACGTCACCTCGCGGGTCGTGCTGCTCAAGGGGCTCGACACGGACGGCCTTCGCTTCTTCACCAACTACTCTTCAGAGAAGGGTCGGCAACTAGCCGAGAACCCGCGGGCGGCGCTGAACTTCTTCTGGCCGCACCTTGAGCGCCAGGTCCGCGTGGCTGGATCGGTCACCAAGGTAGCGCGCGAGGTCTCGTTGGAGTACTTCCGGTCGCGGCCGCGCGGCAGCCAGCTGGGCGCCGTCGCGTCGGCGCAGTCGCAAGTGGTGGCCAGCCGCGAGGTGCTCGAGGCCCGGCTCCACGAGTTGGAAGCCGAGTGCTCTGCGCAGGACGTGCCGTTGCCGGACGACTGGGGGGGCTACTGCCTGGCGCCCGCGGTGTTCGAGTTCTGGCAGGGCCGCCCGGACCGGTTGCACGACAGGTTGCGGTATACCCTGGCAGACGACGTCTGGCGTCTGGAACGCGTATCGCCCTAGATTCTCCGGAAGAGTGGCCGAATCGTGCACGTGCGGCGTGCAAAGATTCGTGCTTCTCGGTGATTTTTACGTTAAGATCCAGGCTCCAGACCGCCATATAACGCAAGACCAGCGTTTGTCCTGCCCTGTTTCGTAGCGATCCCCTCGCTCCTCCCCAGCGTGCGATTTACCCCGCTACGCCCGCGGCTTAGGGGGCGCTCGCAGCCTTACCCGCGGAGAGATTGCCGATGACCGGTTGTCGGAGAGCCGCCGCGACGCTTCCCTCGATGATCCTGGCCCTGTTGTTGGCCCTCGCTCCGGCGTCGGCGGTGCGGGCGCAGGTTGATTCTGAGGTGAGCTTCGCGAACGACATCCAGCCGATCCTGGCGCGGCGTTGCTACGCCTGCCACGGCCCCGACGACCAGTCCAGCGGCCTCGCCCTGCACGAACGCGAGCTGGCCATCGCCGAGGCCGACTCGGGCGAGCACGCCATTGTGCCCGGCGATGCTGACGCGAGCACGCTAATCGCGCGGGTCGCCTCGCACGACGAATTCGAACGGATGCCCCCCGAGGGCGAGCCGCTCGACGACTCCGAGATCGACCTGCTGCGGCGGTGGATCAATGGCGGCGCCGAGTGGTCCAAGCACTGGGCGTTCGAGCCGATGAAGAGCCCCGCGGTCCCCGAGGTCGGTCAGAAAGCGTGGTCCCAGAACCCGATCGACGCGTTCATCGCTGCGCGGCTCGACAAGAACGGCCTCTCGCCCTCGCCGCCAGCCGACAAACACACGCTGGCCCGCCGCGTCTACTACGGCGTAACCGGCATGCCGCCCACCGCCGAGCAGCTCGCCGCGTTCACGGCTGACGATTCGCCGGGAGCTTGGGGCAACCTAGTCGGCAAGCTGCTCGCCTCCCAGCATTACGGCGAACACTGGGCCCGGCACTGGCTCGACCTGGTCCGATACGCAGAAACCAACAGCTTCGAGCGTGACGCGCAGAAACCCAACGCCTGGAAGTACCGTGACTATGTCATCCGCTCCCTCAACGACGACAAGCCCTACGACCAGTTCCTCCGTGAGCAGCTAGCCGGGGACGAGCTGGACGAGGTCACCGAGGAGACGATTACCGCCACCGGCTATTACCGCCTGGGCATCTGGGACGACGAGCCCGCCGACCCGCTGCAGGCCCGGTTCGACGGCTGGGACGACATCATCTCCACCACCGGCCAGGTGATGCTGGGCCTCACGGTTGGCTGCGCCCGCTGCCACGACCACAAGATCGACCCGATCCCGCAGGCGGACTACTACGGCATGCTCGCCTTCTTCGCGGATGTCACTCCGTACGGCGACCGCGGCGATCAGCAGACCAACAGCCAATGGGTGATGGAGTCGCCCGACCTGTCGGCCAAGCGGAAGAAGCTGCAGCGCGCGATGGGCCGCACCCAGCGCGAGCGGGTGTCGATGGAGGAAGTTGGCATCAAGCGGATGGACGCGCCCGACCAACGCCGCAGCGAGGGGCCCGAGCGCAAAGCCCTGCTGGACGAGAAGCTGGAGCAGTTCCTCAACGAGTCCGAGTGGGAGCAGTACCAGGCGACCCGCCGCAAGCAGCGCGACCTCCGCCGCCAGCTCCGCGAGCTGCCCGCCTCCGAGGCGATCATGGCGCTGGCCACCTGCATCCCCCAGCCGGAGCCGACCCACATCATGCTGCGGGGCAACCCGCACTCGCCGGGCGACGAGGTGCAGCCGCACTTCCCCGAGCTGTTCGGTCAGCCCGCACCGCAGATCCCCGCCGCCACAGCCGACGCCCGATCCGCCGGACGCCGGCGGGTGCTGGCCGACTGGATCGCCTCGCCGGACAACATGCTCACCGCCCGCGTGATGGTGAACCGCATCTGGCAGCACCACTTCGGGCGTGGCATTGTGCGGTCTACCAACAACTTCGGCCAGCTCGGCACGCCGCCCACCCACCCGGACCTGCTGGACTGGCTCGCGCAGTATCTGATCGACAACGACTGGCGGCTCAAGCCGCTGCACGAGCTGATCCTCACGTCGCGGGCGTACCAGATGTCCTCGGCTGCCCAGCCCGAGGCGCTCGCCGCCGACCCCACCAACGACCTGCTGTGGCGGTTCGACATGCGGCGGCTGCACTCCGAGGAGATCCGCGACTCGCTGTTGGTGGTGACCGACAAGTTCAACCCGCAGATGTACGGCCCCAGCTTCTACCCGCGGCTGTCGGCGGAGGTGTTCGCCACGCAGTCGCGGCCCGGGGAAGGGTGGGGCGAGTCGTCGGACGAGGACGTCGCCCGCCGCAGCGTGTACATGTATATCAAGCGTTCGCTGCTGCCGCCGTTCCACACCGCGTTCGACTTCCCGGACGTCGACATCAGCTGCGAGGCCCGCTTTGTCACCATTCAGCCCGGGCAGGCGCTGACGATGCTCAACGGCGACTACGCCAACTTGGCGGCCGGCCGGCTGGCCGACCGGGTCGAAGAGCGGGCCGGCGGCGACCCGCGCCGGCAGGTGGAGTCCGCCATCCAGATCACCCTCAACCGCCCTGCGGAAGAAGACGAGGTGATCGAGGGGCTGGCCCTGCTGGACCGCCTCCGTGGCGAGCACGGGCTGAACGACCGCCAGGCCCTGCACCAGTGGTGCCTGACGGTGATAAACCTGTCGGAGTTCATCTTCCTCGACTGACCGAGGCTCAGCACGAGAGCACGCATGACAGCGCACAAGAAACAACGCGACTTCTGCGGCCGCACCCGCCGCGAGTTTGTCTGGGAGACCGGCTGCGGCTTCGGCGCCGCGGCCCTGACCGGCATGCTCGCCAAGGACGGGCTGGCCCGCACCGCCGGCGAGAACCCGCTGGCGCCCGAGCCGCCGAAGGTCGCCGGCACGGCCAAGAGCGTGATCTTCCTGTTCATGTACGGCGGGCCGAGCCACATCGACACGTTCGACTACAAGCCGTCGATGGTCGGCATGGACGGCAAGACCATCGCCGTGAAGACCTTCGGCCGTGGCGGGCACAAAAACGAGGGCCGCATTGTCGAGCCGCGGTGGAAGTTCCAGCAGCGCGGCGAGTGTGGCAAGTGGGTCAGCGACCTCTACCCCCACCTGGGCGGCTGCGTCGACGACATCGCGTTCCTGCACTCCATGACCGCCGAGTCGCCGATCCACGGCTCGGCCATGCTGATGATGAACTCGGGCAAGCTGCAGAGCGGCAGCCCGGCGATGGGGTCGTGGGTCAACTATGGGCTGGGCAGCGTCAACGAGAACCTGCCCGGGTTCGTTGTGATGCTGGACGAGACCGGCGGCCCGATCAGCGGCGCCAAGAATTGGGCCAGCGGCTACATGCCGGCCAGCTACGCCGGCACGGTGTTCCGCGCCGAGGGCTCGCCGATCAACGACCTGCACCTGCCGGGCGGCGTGACCCGCCCCATGCAGCGGGACGTGCTCGACTCGCTCCGCCGGCTTAACGAACGGCACCTGGCGATGCGGCCCGACAACACGGACCTATCGTCGCGGATCTCGTCCTACGAGCTGGCCTTCAAGATGCAGCAGGAGGCGCCCGAAACGGTTGACCTCAGCCAAGAGACCGAGGCCACCCGCGAGATGTACGGCCTCAACGACAAGGAGACCAACCCGTTCGGCACGCGGTGCCTGCTCGCCCGGCGGATGGTGGAGCGGGGCGTGCGTTTCATCCAGGTCTACTCCGGCGGCGCCCACAACGACGACAACTGGGACGCGCACGGCGACCTGATCAAGAACCACGGCCGGCTGGCCAAGGCGACCGACCAGCCGATCGCCGCGCTGCTCAAGGACCTCAAGCAGCGCGGCCTGCTGGACGAGACCCTCGTCGTGTGGGGCGGGGAGTTCGGCCGCCAGCCCACCGCCGAGTACGCGGTGGGCACCGGCCGCGACCACAACTCCTACGGCTTCACCATGTGGATGGCCGGCGGCGGGATCAAGGGCGGCATCAGCGTCGGCTCGACCGACGAGATCGGCGCCCGCGCCGTGGAGGACCCGTACCACGTCAAGCGGCTGCACGCCACGGTGCTGCAGCAGCTGGGCCTGGACCCCAACGGGCTGACCTACTTCTTCCGTGGCCTGGATCAGAAGCTGGTGGGTGTTGAACACACCGAGCCGATCCACGAGATTATCGCGTAGCCGCCGCCGGTCGGCCCTCCGCCCCTCCCACGCACGCGCGGATGATCCGCGGCGTCCTTCCACACGACTCTACCCAGGCGACTTCATGGCATCTGACGATACATTCCGACTCGATGGCCGCGTGGCCCTGGTCACCGGCAGCACCCGTGGCCTGGGCAAGCAGATCGCGGTCGACCTGGCCAAGGGCGGCGCGGGGGTGGCGATGAACTACGCCAACAGCCGCGAGACCGCCGAGGCCGCCTTCGCCGACCTGCAGGCCGTGACCGACCAGTGCTGCCTGGTGCAGGGCGACGTCACCGACGCGGCCGAGGTCGAGCGGATGTGCCGCGAGGTCGCCGACCAGCTCGGGCCGATCGACGTGCTGGTCATCAACGCCACGTGCGCCCAGCCGGAGCTGCCCATCGAGGAGTACGACTGGGACTTCTACCAGCGGATGCTCGACTTCTTCGTGAAGAGCCCCGTGCTGTTCACCAAGGCGTGCCTGCCGCACATGAAGGAGCAGGGCTGGGGCCGCATCATCCACATCACCAGCGAGGTGCTCGCGATGGCCAACGCGCCGTTCAGCGCGTACGTCGCGGCCAAGGGGGGCCAGACCGGTTTGGCGCTGAGCTGCGCCCGCGAGCTGGCCGACACCGGCGTGACGGTCAACATGATCGCCCCCGGCTGGATCCCGGTCGAACGGCACGCCGACGCCCCCAACGAGGCCAAGGAAGGCTACAAGGCGAATGTCCCGGCGGGGCGGATGGGCGTGCCGTCGGATGTCTCGCCGGCGGTGCGGTACCTGGCGAGCAACGGGTCGCAGTTTGTCACCGGTCAGACGATCTCCGTGAACGGCGGCAACAGCGTGCTGCGGAGCGTCGTCGGCGAGACCGCCCACGCGTTCAGCGTGGACGGCCCCGCTTGATACATCAAGCAGGCCACCCCCGCGGCCCTACTTGGCGACCGTCCCGCCCTCTCCGATCCGCAGCGCCTTGGCGGCCACCTGCAGCTGCTGCGCGTCGAGGTAGCGGAGGGTCGCGAGCTCCCGGATCGGCGTCAGCGTCGCCACGGCCCGGTCAACGGCGGGACGCATCAGCGCGACCTCCAGCAGCACCTTCCTCAGGTTCTCGAATTCGCCCTCGGCGTTGATCACCTCGCCCCGCAGGTCGGTCAGCACGTCGAGCGCCTCGACCGCGCGGCTGGACCGGTCCGGCGCGTCGAGCAGCCGCGACTGCAGCGACTCGTACCGGGCGAGGCCCTGCTCGGCCTCGTCGACCCGCTGGGCGACCAGCCGGCTGGCGATGGCGTCGAACCGCGCGACCGCGTCGGCGGCGTTGGGCGTCTCGCGGGACGCGACCAGCAGCCGCTGCTGCAGCGCGGTCAGGTCCTCGCTGGCGGCGTGGGCGTCCTCGATCATGCCCCGCGACTCCACCATGTTGGCGCACAGCGCCCGCATCCGCTCGGCGGCGCTGGCGGCGGCGGTGATCTGCCGCTCGGCCGCGACGAGGCGGGTCTCGAGCTTGGCGGCGTCGTCCAGGGCCGCCTCGGCGGCGCCCAGCAGCTCGCGGTGCTCGGCGATCCGCTGCAGGGTCCGCTGGGCCAGGTCCTCGGACGTGGCCAGCAGCGAGATCTGGCGGGTCTGGCCGGCGAGCCGGCGGTTGAGGGCCTCGATCTCTTCCAGCGCGGCGGCCGCCTGAGCCGCGGCGTCGCGCTGCTGGGCAAGGTTGGCGAGCAGCCCCGCGCCCTGTCCGGCGGCGTCGGCTTCTTTGACAAGCCGCGCCACGCGGTTCTGCATGCAGGACATCGACCGGCGCATCGACTGCACTTGGTCGGCCATCGGCTTCACACACGCGAAGTAGCCGACCGCCATCGCGACCAGCAGGATGGCGAGCACCCCGTTGTTCGTGAGGCCCGGTTCGGGCAGCGGGGCGGGCTCGTGTGCGTCGAGGTGGGCTTGCACGGTCAGATCTCCTATCTGCTCTGCGACTGGCGCCGCCTGGCTGGCGACTCAACTCCATTTGCCTAGACAACGCTATCGACAGACTCTTTGTACCCGCCCAGGATTCGCTAGCAGGCTGGCGCTGCCGGACCAACCGGACGAACCCCGACGTCCGGATGTAGCGGCCGCGCCGGCCGCCGCGCAACCACCGCCGCCAGCCGGGTGGGCGCCGGGGGGCCAACTTCTTCCCAAACCGATATTGACCCCCCCTTCCGCTTCGGGGCATCATTCGGCATCGACGCTGAATTCCCCGTGCCGGGCGGACGCCCGGTCTGACCCGAAGTAGTGCGTACGGAGACGCCACCCATGAAACGCGACCTCGACCTGGCCCGCCAGCTGCTGTTCGATATCGAAGCCCACGGCCCCAACTGCGCGCTCAGCACGCTCCGCGCCGGCGCCACCGAGGCGGCCGACGAGAGCGTCCGCTACCAGCTCCGCCTGCTGATCGACGCGCAGCTAGTCAAGGAGATTGATCGCAACGGCGCCGGCGTGCCGTGCGTCCGCCTGACCAACGCCGGTCACGAGCTCCTGGAACTCGCCCGCAGCGACGCCCGCTGGCACGACGCGCGGCGGTGCGTGGCCGAGGCGTCTGGCGGCGAGTCGTTGACCGTGATCCGCGCGATCCTGACTAAGTGGGCGGTGGACGCCGCCGCGCGTGGCGACCGCTACGCCCACCGCTGGCGTCGGCCGGTCTACCACCGCATCGACCGCCCGCGCCGCTACGCCGGCTACCTGGCCGACCGCGCGGTAGTGGACGAGGACCGCGTCGAGGTGGTCCGCCCGCGCCCCGAACGCCGCGGCTACCGCACCCGCGTGGAGTACGGCGACTGGCGCGAACGCTTCGACTGGCGTGACGCCTACGACTACGACGTCTACGGGCCCCGTGGTTTCGAGCCCGCCGAGTACGACTCCGCGCTCGACGAGACGTCGCTTGGCGTCTCGCTGCCGGTGTACATGGTCTAACGAACTGAGGACGGACGTTAGCGATTGTGGGAACCCAATGGCGCCCCGGTGGCAATCTGGCCACCGGGGCCATTGTGTTCCTGGGCCGGGCGGCCGGCCAATCGGACGCAGAATCAATTAAGGGCAGGGGAGCACGGATGGCGTACTACAAGCATGTCGTGGTGGGGCTGATTGTGGCGACCGGTTTGGCGGCGGGCCTCCGAGCGGGGGATCCGCAGCCGCCCGCGTCGAACCAGCTCGGCCCCTCGGACGAGGCGTTCCTGCTCCAGGCTCGGGAGTCGATCGGAGGGCTGACGCCGGAATGGAGGGACGATCACGCGACGAACCCAGGCGCCTTTCAAAAGGCGCTCCGGAACGCTGCCAACGAGCGTCCAAAGCCCCAGCCCCAGACCTTCCCTCAGAGGGCCGCGAGCTGGCCAAACGCCCAACCTGGGCCGTCAGCCTGGCCCCAGCCCGCCTGGCACGACCAACCCCACCACCCGGCGGCCCCGGTTCAGGCCCGCTGGAGGACGCTGCTGGACGTTTCGTGCGAGCTCGACCGCCTGGCCAGCGATCTCGAGCGGCAGGAGTTCTGGGACCAGGCCGATCCGGTGCGTCAGGCCGCGGTTACGCTCCGCAAGCAGGCCCGCCAGCTCGCCGAACGGGGCGACGCCACTCATCGCGACCCGGGCCCGCAGCCCGCGGAATAATCGGGACAGCCCGACCGACCCAACTCCCGCTCGGCCCTCCCCACGCCCCGGTTCGTTGACGCCTGGCCCTGCTGCCATTACTCTAGGCAGGGTAGGGGGTTAGGTCGCGCGCCCCAGGTGCGCCCCGCCCCCTGCCGGGAATCGGTAGTGGGGCGCGCCGCGATCCTTCTCTCCCGGGCGGAACTCCTCGGCGGAACAGGCAAAACCACGGCGCGTGCTGCGCGCCTTTCAATCAGCATCGCTGCAAAGAGCCAAGCGTATGAACCTCGGTGACTTCCTTATTGACAAGGGCTTGATCAGCCAGGAGCAGCTGTCCGAGGCCAAGGGCATCGCCAAGGGCAAGGGCGACAAGGTCCAGGACGTGCTGGTGGAGCTGGGTTACGTCTCGGCCGAGCAGGTGATGCAGGCGCTGGCGGACCTGAACCACTACGAGTTCTTCGACCTGCGGGACGTGCCGATCCCCCCGTCCGTGGTGGAACTGGTGCCCGAGTCGGTCGCCCGTGAGAACTTCATCATCCCGCTCGCCGAGGAGGATGACGCCCTCAAGGTGCTGGTCAGCGACCCCAACGACATCGAGACCATCGACAAGCTGCAGTTCATCCTGAACCGCAAGATCAACATCGCGCTCGCCACGAAAGAAAGCATCGTCGAGGCGATTAACCGCAACTACGGCCAGATGGGCGACGAGTCGGCCGACTCGATGCTGCAGGAGTTCACCGACACCGCGATCGACTTCACCGAAACCGAGACCGAGTCGGACGAGGAAGACGACGACGTCGACGAGGCCAGCGCCCCGATCGTCCGCCTGGTCCAGCTAATGATCTCCGAGGCGGTGCAGCTGCGGGCCTCCGATATTCACGTGGAGCCATTCGAGGACCGCGTGCGGATCCGCTACCGGATCGACGGCGTGCTGGTGGAGCGTGACAGCCCGCCCCGCCGCCTGCTGGGCGCCCTGCTGTCCCGCATCAAGATCTTGGCCAAGATGGACATCGCCGAGCGGCGGCGCACCCAGGACGGCCGCATCAAGATCACCGCTGGCGGTAAGGAGCTCGACCTGCGGGTCAGCATGCTGCCGACCAACCACGGCCAGAGCTGCGTGATGCGGCTGCTGGACAAGGACAACATCAAGGTTGGCGTGCGGCAGCTCGGCCTCTCGGAGAAAGACTTTGCGACGTTCCGCAACCTAATCCGGCGCCCCAACGGCATCCTGCTGGTGACCGGGCCCACTGGTTCCGGAAAGACCACCACCCTGTACGCGGCGATGAACGAGCTCAACCGGCCCGACCGGAAGATCATCACCGCCGAGGACCCGGTCGAGTACTACCTGCCAGGCATCAATCAGGTCGAGGTGAAGCACAGCATCGGGCTCGACTTCGCGATGATCATCCGGGCGATGCTGCGGCAGGCACCGAACGTCATCCTGGTGGGTGAGATGCGAGATTACGAGACCGCATCGATGGGTATCCAGGCCTCACTTACTGGACACTTGGTTTTCAGTACGCTGCACACGAACGATGCGCCCGGCGCCGTGACGCGAATGGTCGACATGGGCGTCCCCGCCTACCTGGTGGCAGGAAGTGTCGTGGCGGTTATGGCCCAACGTTTGGTCCGCGTCGTTTGCTCAAAGTGTAAACAACCGTACACCCCAACCGACAACGAACTTGCGGCTGCTGGCATCACGCCAGAGATGGCCGCGTCGGCCACCTTCATGAAGGGGCGGGGGTGCAATCACTGCGGCGGCGGCGGCTACCGCGGTCGTATCGGCGTGTACGAGTTGATGCTCATGACCTCCGCGATCCGGGAGCTGGCGTTCAAGGGCGCGTCCACCCAGGAGATCAAGAAGGTTGCCATAAAGAACGGCATGACAACCCTTTACGACGACGCGGTCAGCAAGGTGCTGAGCGGCATCACGACCCTCGAAGAGGTGTTCCGCGTCACCAAAAAGGACTAACCGGCGGGCGTGGCCGCCTCTGGGTTGCAAAGCGACCAGCGCTGCGGCGAGCCGGGGGCGGACCGACCTTGCGGCGGCGGATTTGGACTCTGGCGGCGTCGAATGACCCACGGGCGAAGCGGTGCGGAGAGGCGAAACAGTGTGTTGAAAGTGGTCGGGAGGACGGCCGGCCGCGGCGGGCGGAAAGATTGAGTTTGCGAGACTGCTAGCGAATAATGGCTGTGCCGACCAACGGTCCGGCCTCGCTTGCTTCTCATACGAATCACGGTCCAGATCGCTAAGACGAGGACCTAAGCGTAGGCTCTGGTTAACGTTACGGCGGCATTGTCGCGCTAGGCAGTCTTTTCAGGGGCCGCTGCCATCGCCGACACCGGAACAGAACAGACTACCGGGCGACCGTCTTACCGTGGTGCTGCGCCAGCGGGCTCTGATGAGCCGCGCCGCGACACCGCTTTTCAGTGGTTGCTTTAGGAAGTCACGGGTTATGGGCACAATCCTCATCGATAAGCTGCTCTCTGCTGTGGTTAAGCAGGGGGCGAGCGACCTGCACATCACCGTCGGCCAGCCGCCGGTGCTGCGCATCAGCGGTCGCATGCAGAAGCTCAAGACGAAGGTCTTGGAGCCGAGCGACACCATGGCGCTGATGAAGAGCATCACGCCGGATCGGTGCCAGCAGGAATTCCAAGAGACCGGCTCCACCGACTTCGGCTTCGCCTTCGGCGACGAGGCCCGCTTCCGTGTGTCGGTGTTCCGCCAACGCGGCCTGTGCGCGATGGTGCTGCGGCAGATCCCGGTCGACCTGTGGACGATGGACCAGCTGGGCATCCCGGAGATCTTCAAGAAGCTGGTGATGCGGCCCCGCGGCCTGATCCTGGTGACCGGCCCGACCGGCTCGGGTAAGTCGACCTCGCTGGCGGCGATGGTCGACTTCATCAACGAGAACGTCGACCACCACATCATCACGATCGAAGACCCGATCGAGTTCCAGCACAACCACAAGAAATCGACCATCAACCAGCGCGAGGTCGGGACGGACGTCACCTCGTTCGCCGAGGCGATCCGCCGTGCGCTGCGACAGGACCCGGACGTGATCCTGGTCGGCGAGATGCGAGACCTCGAGACCATCGAGGCCGCCATCACCGCGGCCGAGACGGGCCACATCGTGTTCGGCACGCTGCACACCTCCAGCGCGGCGGGCACCATCAACCGCATCATCGACATCTTCCCGACCAACCAGCAGGAGCAGATCCGCACCCAGCTGGCCTCGTCGATCATTGGGATTATGTGTCAGCAGCTGCTCAAGAAGCAGGGCGGCGGGCGGGTCGCGGCCCACGAGGTGCTGGTCGTGACGCCGGGCATCGGCAACCTGATCCGCGAGAACAAGATCTTCCGCATCACCTCCAGCATCCAGACCGGCGCCAAGCACGGCATGAAGCTGCTGGACGACCACATCTTCCAGCACTGGCAGAACGGGCTGGTGAGCCAGGAGGACGCGATCGCCAAGTGCAACACCCCCGACGAGCTGCTCAAGCGGATGGCGGCCGCCGAGCGGGGCATGTTCGACGACCCCAACGCCGAGCCCGACGAAGACTAACGCCCGCGGGCGGAATGCGGCAGGCGGAACACAGCGATTCAAGCACACGACGATTCAACACTAGCGACGACCCAAGCGAGTTAACCCACCATGGCAATGCGGCGTCTTGGCCAGATCCTGGTCGACATGGGATTTATCACCGACGAGCAGCTCGAGCTGATCGTCGATGAGCAGAAGCAGCACCACGGTCAGCTGATCGGCCGGGTCGCCATGGACATGGGCCTGATCAACGAGGATCAGCTCGTCCAGGCGCTCGCCGAGCAGATGTCGCTGCAGACGGTCTCAGCTCACGAGGTGACCATCGAGAAGGACGTGCTCGGCATGGTGACCGAGCCGATGGCGCAGATGTACCGCATCATCCCCATCGCCTTTGAGAACGACACCCTCACGGTCGCGATGTGCGACCCGCAGAACCTGAGCGTGCAGGACGAGCTCCGCACGTTCTTGGGCTGCCAGATCCGGGTGGTGGTCTCGAGCGAGCCGTCGATCAACGCCGCGCTCGAGCGCTACTACGGAGAGAACACCGAGAGCGTCGAGAGCCTGGTGGAGAGCCTCGAGGACGACACCGAGCTGGCCGCCGCCGCCGCCGCGCTCGAGGCCGAGGGCCCGATCGACCTGACCAGCGTCGAGGCGTTGGCCGACAGCGCCCCGGTCCGCAAGCTGCTGAACATGGTGCTGCTGCTGGCCATCAAGGACCACGCCAGCGACCTCCACTTCGAGCCGTTCGAGGACGAGTTCCGCATCCGCATCAAGGCGGACGGCGTGCTGTACGAGATGGTCCCGCCGCCCCGCCACCTGGCGTTCGCCATCACCACCCGCATCAAGGTGATGGCCAACCTCGACATCGCCGAGCGGCGCCTGCCGCAGGACGGCCGCATCGAGCTCACCGTCGGCGGCCACCCGGTCGACCTCCGCGTCAGCGTGCTGCCCACCATGTTCGGCGAGAGCGTGGTCATGCGGGTGCTCGACCGCTCGGTCGTCTCGCTCGACCTCGCCAACGTCGGGCTGGACGATGACACCATGGCCAAGTTCCGCCAGGTGATCCGCAAGCCCAACGGCATCTGCCTGGTGACCGGCCCCACCGGCTCCGGCAAGACCACCACGCTCTACTCGGCGCTGAGCGAGCTCAACACGGTCGAGGACAAGCTGATCACCACCGAGGACCCGGTCGAGTACGACATCGACGGCATCGTGCAGGTGCCGATCGACTCGTCGATCGGCAACACGTTCGCGTCGTGCCTGCGGGCCATCCTGCGTCAGGACCCGGACAAGATCCTGGTGGGCGAGATCCGCGACCTCGAGACCGCCGAGATCGCGGTCCAGGCCTCGCTGACCGGCCACCTGGTGTTCAGCACGCTGCACACCAACGACGCGCCCAGCACCATCACCCGCCTGAAGGACATGGGCGTGCCGACGTTCCTGATCACCGCCACGGTCGAGGCGATCCTCGCCCAGCGGCTGGTCCGCCGCGTCTGCAAGCAGTGCCGCGAGGTGCACGAGCCGTCGCAGGAGGTGCTGGACGACCTGGAGCTGACCGCCGCCGACGTGGCCGACAAGAAGTTCTACCGCGGCGCCGGCTGCGAGCTCTGCAACAACACCGGCTACAAGGGCCGCGCCGGCCTGTTCGAGCTGATGATCATGACCCCCGAGCTGGGCGACCTGATCATGGAGAACGCCCAGACCGAGGAGATCCGCAACCTGGCCGAGAAGCAGGGCATGGTCACGCTCCGCAAGGCCGGCCTGGCGGCCGCCTTCTCCGGCGTCACGAGCTGCGAGGAAGTCATCCGCGAGACCATCCTGGAAGCCTAACAACGAGCTCCTCGCCCCGCTGGGTGAGGGCGTCAACGAGAGCTAACGGCCAACCGCCAACCGCCAAGAGCCTAGATCGATGCCAACTTTTCAGTTCGAAGCGATGGACGCCACGGGCGCCGAGATCAAAGACGTGATCGACGCGCCGACCGAGGAAGAAGCGCAGGCGACAATCCGGCAGATGGGCTACTTCGTGACCAAGATCTCGGTCAAGAAGAGCCGCAAGAAGGCCGAGGCGGCCGGCCCGGCCAAGAAGAAGCGGGGCTTTGTCTTCGGAGGCGTGAAGAGCAAGGACCTCACCGCGTTCACCCGGCAGCTCTCCATCCTGCAGGACGCCGGTCTGCCGATCCTCCGCAGCCTGCGGATCCTCTCCAACCAGGCCAAGCCGGGCCGGCTGAAGTACTCGCTCGAGGACACCTGCGACGAGATCGAGGCCGGCGCCACCCTCTCCGAGGCGATGGCCAAGAGCCCCAAGTGCTTCGACCGGTTGTACGTCAACATGATCAAGGCCGGCGAGGCCGGCGGCGCCCTGGAGCTCATCCTCCAGCGTCTGGCCGACTTCAAGGAGCGGGCCGAGTCGCTCAAGCGCAAGATCAAGGGCGCGATGATCTACCCGGTCATCGTGGTGACCGTGGCGGTGCTGATCCTGACCGGCATCATGATCTGGATCGTGCCCGCGTTTAAGCAGATCTTCACCGACTTCGGCCTCGACCTGCCGGCCGCCACGGTCGCGCTGATCGCGATCGCCGACTGGGTGAAGGAGTACTGGTACCTGATCCCGACCATCCCCACCAGCATCTGGCTGGGCGTCAAGCTGATCCGCAAGTTCAAGCAGGGCCGCATCGGCTGGGACCAGTTCGCCAACAAGGTGCCCATCTTCGGGCAGCTGGTTGAGAAGAACACGCTGGCCCGCACCACGCGGACGCTGGGCACGCTGGTGGCCAGCGGCGTCCCGATCCTCGAGGCGCTCAACATCACCCGCGACACGGCCGGCAACGCGTCGTTCGAGCGGATGTACCAGAAGATCTCCGACGCGATCCGCGAGGGCGAGTCGATCGCCAAGCCAATGAAAGAGAACGCCACGATGGGCCTGCACCCGGTCACGGCGTTCTTCTGGTTCGCGTTCGTCGGCGGGCCGATCGGCCTGCTGATCTACATGCTCAAGCTGCGGCAGCCCATCGTGAACGACCTGGTCGTGAACATGGTGGACGTCGGCGAGGAGACCGGCGAGCTCGACACCATGCTCTACAAGGTGGCCGACGTGTACGACGAGGAGGTCGCGGTGCTGACCGACAGCCTCACCAAGCTGATGGAGCCGCTGCTCATTATCTTCCTGGGCGGCGCGGTCGGCTTTATCGTCGTCGCGTTGTTCATCCCGCTGGTCAGCCTGATCCAGAACCTGTCCGGCTAGGGTAGACCGACCGCCAACAGCCATAGGCCAACAGCCACAACCCCGACCGAAGGAAGGTCGCTATGAACTCAAAACGACCCGCAACCCGCACCCCGCAGTCCGCATTCACGCTGGTCGAGCTGCTGGTGGTGATCACCATCATCGGTATCTTGATCGCGCTGCTGCTGCCGGCGATCAACATGGCGCGGATCGCCGCCCTGCGGGCGCGCATCTCGGGCGACGTCAACGGCGTGGCCGAGTCGATGGAGATCTTCGCCGGTGAGGTCGCCGGCAACGCCTACCCGCCGGACGCGATCACCGGGGCCGCAGGCGACTCGCGCGTCGACGCCACGCTCAAGACCGCCGTGCTAAACGACTTCAAGCGGTACTTCAAGAAGTGCTTCCCACGCCACCGCGAGAGCGACGCGCTGCTCGCCGCGATCGTCGGCATGGGCAGCGGCAACGCCAACCTCGAGGGGGGCATGTCGCCGGCCGAGGCGGTCATCTTCTGGCGTCAGCGGTTCAGCAGCGACGAACGGTACCCAATCTCGGGCGAGGGGGGGCCGGCCTTTATCGCCGACGGCGACCACCCCGAGGACCTCTCCAACCGCAACTGGATCGCCCGGCCCAACGACGCACGGCTCGGTCCGAAGGACGCCTCCTCATTCACTGGACGATTTATCACCTACCAAGAGCCGTTCGACCGCGACGGCGATGGCAACGCCGATAATCTGCAGATCAACTTCTGGCAGTACTTCCCCTCCGGATCAACCGAGCCGCTCGTCTACTTCGACGCGTCGCGCGGCATCCGGGACATCGCCCACCCCGGCCTGGCGAACCCGCTGTTCACGATCAAGAAGTTCCAGGCCGGCGCCGCCAACGTGCTGGAACTGAGGTCGCTACGCCCGGCCAACGAGGGCAAGTTCCAGGTGATGCACGCCGGCGTCGACGGCGAGTGGGGAGACAACTTCGAGCAGCTCTGCTTCGTCCCGCCGATCCAGCTACGCACCAATCCAGAGACGCCGATCGCGTCGGCGGCGCCAAGCCTGGTGGTCTACCCCGACGGCCCCTTCAACGGCGATATCGGCGACACCATCGTCAACTTCTCTGAGAACACCACGCTGGAAAACTCGCAGTGAACCACTCGGGCGGGACAATTCGGCGTACAGGCTTCACGCTGGTGGAGCTGCTCGTGACGATGGCCATCATCGCGATCCTGGCCAGCATGCTGCTGGGCGCGTCGACGCTGGCGATGAACACGGCCCGCGTGTCGCGCACCGAGTCGCTCGTCACGCGGCTGCACACGCTGCTGTCGCAGCACTACGACTCGTTCCGGCACCGCCGGGTGGAGCTGAACGACGCCACGCTGGCGGCGGTCGCTAGCTCCACCAACCGCAACGAGCTCGCCAAGGCGCGCCTGTTCGCAACGCGGGAGCAGCTCAAGATGGACCTGCCCGACCGCTGGAGCGACATCACGCTGCTGCCGGTCACCGCGTTGACGCAGTACCCCCAGAACGCGGCGGCCAACCCCACGTACCTGCGGCAGCGGTCGGCCATGTCGTCGATGTTCCTGCGGCGTTACAACCGGTCGATCCAGTCGCTGCAGGACAGCGGCGGCTCGGTCGAGGACCTGCTGGCCAACCAGGGCGCCGAGTGCCTGTACCTGATCGTCATGCTCGCCTGCGGCGACGGCGAGGCGGCCGGCCTGTTCAAGGAAACCGACATCGGCGACACCGACGGCGACGGCGCCCCCGAGTTCATCGACTCCTGGGGCAACCCGATCGAGTTCATCCGCTGGGCGCCCGGGTTCGACTCCGACGTGCAGCTCAGCTACGCGGGCCTGGACCGTATTGCCAGCAACCCGGCCATGATGGCGACCGAGGAAACGCCCAGCCCCACGCCAGAGCAGGCCGTGCAGCTCGCGGTGTCACGCGACCACGACCCGTTCGACCTGTTCCGTGTCGACACGTTCGCTGCGGGGGACGTCCCGAGCGGCTTCCGGCTGCTGCCGCTGATCTACTCGGCCGGGCCCGACCAGGAGTACGGCCTGATCCACCCCCAGGTGTTTGTCAACGTCAACAGCGACCCGTACGTCGACACCGACGGCGGCGCCGGCGCTCCCTACGAGTACTTCGGCGCCATCGCCGAACGCTCCGAGTCGACCGACAACATCCACAACCACCTGATCACCGGAAGGTAGCATGATTTCGGACTGCGGATTGCAGATTGCGGATTGTTGCGAGGGCGGCCGCTGTGCGCGGTTCAGTCCGCAGTCCGCAATCCGCAATCCCCGATCCGCCATGACCCTGGTCGAGCTCCTGGTGGTCATCACCATCATGGCGATCCTGCTGGGCGCGGCGATCCCGGTGATCGCGCCGGCCGACGACTCCCGCCGGCTCCGCGAGGCGGCCCGCGCGGTCAACACGTTCATCGCCGGCGCCAAGACCCGCGCCCGCGAGACCGGCCGCCCGTTCGGCGTGGCGTTCAAGAAGCTCTCCCGCGACACCGGCAGCGCCGAGGACAACGGCGTCTGCCTCGAGCTGTACTACGTCGAGCAGCAGCCCCCCTACGCGGGTTTCGATTCGAACTCGCGGGTAATGCTCTCGTACGACACAAACACCGCCGGCGTGTTGGTGCCCGGGCAAGTGAATGTCCGTTTCGTCACGCGCGGCGACATGAACGATCCGGTGCCGCTGCCACCTGGTTACGACATTGATCCGCTGCCGGCAGTCATCAGGGTTGGTGATCGCGTTCAGGTCGGCGATTTGCTTCTTGAATTCAACGACGAGACCAGCCCGCGGAACGATCAGGGTTTCTACACCGACACCGACTCAACAATGGGCGCGAAGGTCGTGTCCGGCAACCTGAACACGTTCCAGGTATCCGGAGGCCCCGCTCCAAACAGCGGCTATAGCCAGCTGCTGAACCTCGTCTATGACGGAAACGGGAATCGTGTCACCGATACTGCAACCTGGGCTGCGCCGTTCTGGACCGAGCCGCTCCGCTACAAGATCCTCCGCCAACCGACCAAGGCGTCGGGCGAACCGCTGCTGATGAACGAGAAGACCGCCATCGACCTCGAGGCCTCCGGCTTCGGCAGCGGGCTGCGGCTGCACGACCCGTACCGCACCGACTCGAGCGGCACGCCCACCCCCAACAACAACCCGGACGACGTGATCGTGATGTTCACGCCCGAGGGCGCGATGAACGAGGCCTACCTGAACGTGGCGCTGCAGGGCGCGGGCGCCGAGCGGACGCTGGTCAGCAGCAACCTGTTCCTGCTGGTGGGGCTGCGGGAGAACATTCCGGCGCCGGAAGACACGTTCGCCGGTTTCACCGGCAGCGACCGCGACAAGCAGGACCTGAAGGACACGTTCAACTGGCTCAACGGCGACGCCCGCTGGGTGGTGGTCGGCGCCCAGACCGGCGCGGTCGCCACGGTCGAGAACGCGTTCGTCGAGCCGACACAGTTCGCGGCGAACGCCAACGTGTCGCAGCGCCGCGACCTAGAGATCACCGCCGCCCGCGAGTTCGCCCGCCAGGCCGTCTCGCAGGGCGGCAAGTAGCGGATAGCGGGGAGCCGACAGGGGCGCAAAGAGACTCAGAGAAGCAATGGCTATTTTGATGAACAGACCCGGCGGACCGACAGCGGCGTGCAACACACGCGCGCCGCGGGACCGCTCCGCGCGGCGGCCCCTGCCCCGGCTCCGCTCGGCGTTCCCGCCCCGCAGCGCGATCACGCTGATCGAGGTGCTGATCTCGATGGGCGTGCTGACAATCGGCATCCTGGGCGTGGCGGCGCTGTTCCCGGTAGGCGCGTTCTACGCGCAGCGTGCCGAGGTGTCCGACCGCGCCGACGCCGCGGCCGCCGTCGCGCTGAACGACGCCGTCACCCGCGGCCTGGTCGACCCAGAGAACTGGGTCAGCTACGAGCTCGTCGATGGGGGCAGCCGGCCCAACCCGTGGGGCGGGGCGATCCGTCCGGGCAGCCGGGTCAACGGCACGTTTACCCGCCCCTTCGCAAAAGACCTCCGCGACCGGCTGGCCCACGCGACCTACCGCACGTGGAACACCGGTGGGACCAACCAGGTCGCGGCCTACCAGGCGCTCAACCACCACGCCGGGTCGCTGTTCTTTGTCGACCCGTTCGGCGTCGCGTCGGGCGTGAGCGGCCCGAACCAGTACACGAGCGCCGAGTCGCTCCGCACCGTTCCCGCGTCGACCCAGAGCTTCGCGCCGATCACCATGCTCAACCGGGTATGGTGGAGCCCGTGGCTGAGCACCGCGGCGATCAACCGCGTCAGCGTAGGCCGCCCGTCCGGCAACACGGTGTCGGGCGTGGCGCCCGTGCCGCTCGCGATGGCGGACGAGCTGGTCGCTATGAGCGACGACTTGGCCGTCGAACTCGGCGACCGCGCGGACCGGCCCGCCCAGCAGCGGGTGCTGACCTACAGCGGCGGGCCGCTCAGCCGACAGGCCGACCTGCACTACAGCTACCTCGTCAGCGTGGTGCCCCGCACGCCGGAGGGACGCGACGCGCTCGCCTACGGCGGCCGCGGCCAGGCCTACGACGTCACGGCCGTGGTGTTCAACCGCCGCCCACTCAACGCCTACAACCCAAGCGACGGTTTCGGCGGCGTCGAGACCCTCGCCCGCGCCGAGCGCACGTGCCTGGGGTCGGTGGTGTCGGGCGGCCCCAGCGGCGGCGAGCTGCGGCTGTTCACCCGCAGACAGACGCAGATCGACCAGTTCAGCAACACCCTCGCGGACAACCTGCCGTGGAAGGACCTCAAGGCCGGGCAGTACGTGATGGTGTACGGCCCAGACCCGAACTCAACGCCCGCGCGGCCGCTGCTGTACGCCCAGTGGTACCGCGTGGTCGCGCTCAACGACGACGACGCCAAGAAGGTCAGCGGGACGGTCTACCTCGGCCCGACGCTCGCGCTACGCGGGCCGGACTGGCCCTGGGCGGCCTCGACGCGCTCGCAGGTCGAGCCCGGCTTATCCGCAGACTACGGCGGCGATCCGTCGGTTGTGCAGGACGACCTCCGCGTCTTGATCCTTGACGGCGCAGTCGGCGCCTACACGCGCACCATGCGGCTCGAGGCCGGCACGGCCTGGGCCGACTGAGCGAACACGACCCCCGCCGCCCGGCCCGGAACCCGGGCGGCGCCCAGCGAACCATCCCTCTTGCGAGCGGGCCAGACGCTCCTGAGGAGAGAACCGATATGAGTACCCGAGAAGAACGCGACCGACAGATCCTCCGCCGCCGCAACGCGACCCGGCGGGCCCGTGGCCGGCGGGGCGTGCTGCTCTTGATCGTGCTGAGCATCCTCGTGATGTTCATGCTGGTCGGCACCGCCTTCGTGCTGACCGGCAGCCGCGTCAGCGACGCGGCGCGCGCCGGCGCCAAGGCCAACGTGGCGGCGCCCCAGCAGGCCGACCTCCTGGACCGCGCGCTGCGCCAGGTGCTGCGCGACACCAACGACCGCAACTCCGCCATCCGCTACCACAGCCTGCTGCGCGACGCCTACGGGACGGACGGGTTTGTGGCGAACGTGTTTGCGGGAGTGACCCCGTACAACGCCACGCGGCTGGATCAGGGATTCAATGGCCTCAATGTGCAGTACGTGTCGCGCTTCTCCGAAGACACCGCGGGCAATGGCGGCCCGACGCTGGGGCAGCTCATCGACATCTACGTCCGCGACGACATCAACGGCACGCCGGCGGACACCCAGGCCGCAGCGCAGACGCAGGCGCTCACGCCCGACTTCGTGGTGGGGCTCGAGCCGAGCGCCGACGGCGTCCCGGTTGACCACACGCTCTCGCGGATCGACGGCTACTACAACGGCTGCCTGCTGACGATGCTGAGCGGCCCGGCCAAGGGGCAGTCGACGCGGATTATCGACTACAAGCGGCTCGACCTTGAAACCCCCAACGACCCTTCGGACGACGTCTACCGCCTCCGCGTGATGGCGTTCCCCCGCGCCGACGGCGGCCTGCTGCGTCTGCCCGCCGGCGTGCCGGCGGTCAACGGCGCGCAGCACGACCTGATCGACGCCACGAGCACCGGCCTGGTCGGCCACACGTTCATGGTCAACGGCCGCCCGTTCAACGGTTCGGGCGTGGGCCTCGACCTGCTGAGCAACCCGGCCGCCGCGCGGCTCACGACGATGGAGCGGCTGCAGCTCGTCTCCGGTCAGCACGTCGGCATGGAGACCGCCCTCGCCCCGCACTCGCGGTACTTCACGCCGGCGTTGGCGTCGCACTTCGCCTTGAATCAGGGTGGGCGGCGCGCGGGTGTCGCGTCGGCGCCGCTCACCAACGAGGACCCCTTCTTCGGCCACAACCAGAACTCGTTCACGGCGCTCAACTCGCTCTACCAGCACTTCGTCGGCCCCGGTGACGCCGACGAGTCCTACGACGCGCCCGACTTCCAGAACATGTTCCTGGCCAGCAACCCGCAGCGTCCGCGTTGGCGCGGGCGGGTGGTTACTTTGAATTCAACTGTCGGTCCCATTGAGTGCGATCGATTCTTTCGAGAATCGCGTCGTGGCGTTATTGAGCGCCTCGACCTCGAAGGCCTGCCGATCCCGTCCTACCACCGGCCGGCGCTGGTGAACTACTGGCTGCACAAGCTCTGGAACTCGCCTTGGTTGATGGCGGCGGTCTCGGACAACAACCTACGCGTAAAGGCGATTCTCCAGCCTTACGGGCCGGACCTTCTTCCTGGAACCGGCGACGAGTGGGGCAGCATCACGACCAACGTGGCCGCGCAGATTGTGGCCTTCAAGCGCAAGTACATCCTCCGTCCGCTGCCGGAGGACCACCCCGGCTTCACCGGGGGCAACGTGTTCGCCACGTACACGGCAAGCAATGTCGATCTCAACTCGACCAACTCGATGGTCTATGGCGACTCGATCACCTTCCCGTCGTTCGAGGTCGCCGGGCCGTGGGACGTGGACAACAACGGCGACGGCATCCCCGACAGCATCTGGGTCGACCTCGGCATGCCGGTCCAGCGGACCGAGGACGGGCGGCTCTACCGGCCGCTGTTCGCCATCCTGGTGCAGGACCTCGACGGGCGGCTGAACCTCAACGCGCACGGCTCGACCGACCACATGGCCAGCGAGACGCTGGACAACTCACGCAACCGGGACAACGGCCGCCGGCTGCAACGCACGCCAACCGGCCGCGCGGGCGGCAACCTGGCCGGCGACGCCACCCCCGACCCCAACGGTGTTGTCTCCGCGATTCTCAGCTCCGACATCCTGCCGCACGGCAGCGGCTGGGGCCCGGGCGACATCACGCTCCGCCCGGTGCTCTCGCCCGAGCTGCCCCGCAGCTACCCAGGCCGGGTGGGCAACTACGGCTACGACGACCTTGCGCGGCTGTTCGCCGGCCGCCCCGGCCTGAACACGGGCGCCAGCTCGGCCGCCACCAGCAGCCCGGTGGTGTGGGGCCGCTACGGCTCGCAGGCGTCTGTGTTGATGAACAACCAGATGACCGTGGCGCCCGGAACGCCGTACAACCCGGCGCTGACGCCGGCGACCCTCGACGTGCTGGCGGCGCTCGAGAAGCACGACTACCCCGAGTACACGCCCGCCCACCCGCGGGCCACGCGCAGCGGCTTCGCGAGCATGCCGGACCTGCGGTCCAAGTTCGCCGTGGGGATCGACTACACCGGCCAGCCGATCTTCGAGCCGCAGTACGAGGTGTACGCCGGCGGCTCGACCCAGCTCAAGACCGACTCGCCGTACGAGCTGGACCTGATGAACCACTCGCGGCGTGACCACGTGGCGGACCTGCTGGACGTGACCAACGCGTACGGCGGCGTCGGCACGATCGACGACGACGCGCCCTTCTCGCCGGGCGAGCTGGAGCGGATCCTCCGCTCGTTCGACGCCGACGCCGCGCGGCTGCCCGACCGGCTCTGGAACCTGGTCGACGCGTTCGACCCCCAGAAGCTGACCGTGCAGGGCTACCAGCTCACCGCCGCCAACCCGGACGCCACCAGCGGCGTGCAGCCCTCGCCCGCGCAGCTGCTGCAGGCCCAGATCGAGGCCGCCACCAACAGCCGCTCGGTCACGACCGAGAGCTTCGACATCCCCTCGACTAATGAGGACTGGACCGCGCGGCTGGTCGCCGGCGCCGACGGCCTGCCCGGCATCCCAACCAACGACTCCGACCTGCCGTACGTGGACCCCACCGTCGACCGCCAGGCTGCGTGGGACGCCGACGTGGACGATTACGCGGTGGTCATGGGCGAGCCGGTCCCCGCCGGCGCGCGGCTGGTGGACTACCTGCGGTACCGCATCGTGCTCGAGCTGAAGCGGCAGGGCGTCGTAAACGTTCTCGCCCTGGCGTCCGACCCCGAGGTCGCCGAGGCCGTCAGCCGCATTATCGACGGCGGCGCCCGCACCACCGACGAGATCCTCAGCATGCGTCTTGGCGGGGTACAGAACTACGAGCGGCGGGCGTCGTTCGGCGGCCTGTTAGCCCCGGAAGTGATGGCCGGCCTGAAGATGGACCTCAACCGCCCCTTCGGCGACGGCCGCGACAACAACAACAATGGCGTCGTGGACGAGCCGCTGGAAGCCGGCGAGCCCTGGATCGCGGACGACAACGGCAATTTCTCGAGGCACCTCGAACAGAACGGCGCCAACGCTTTCCAAGGCAGCATGGACCGTCTGCCCCACCAGTCGTTGGACCCGACGCTCTCGTACCCCTTCGACTACACCTTCGGCAAGGACGCCAACGGCCGTGGCGCCACCCTGCCGGGAGGCGAAGTCATCCACGACGACGCCAACATGGCCCGCCAGCTCTACGCCCGCCACCTGTACTGCATGGCGCTATTGCTGATGGAAGAGCAGTACCTGGCGCCGTTCGACAAGCGCGACGCGCAGGTGCTGGAGTACCTCGACCCGGACGCCGGGCTGAACGCGAACTCGCAGCGCGAGCCGAGCATGGCCTGGAAGATCGCCCAGTCGCTCGCCGGCGACGCCGAACTGGACGGCACGCCCACCGCGTCGGCCGCCCAGAAGCAGGAGGGCCGCCGGCTTGCGTGGCGGAAGCTCACCTGCCGGCGGATCGCGCAGTGGGCCATCAACTGCGCCGACATGCGCGACGCGGACGCCGTCTGCACCCCGTTCGAGTACGACGAGAACCCGTGGGACGGCTGGAACGTAGTCGGCTCGGTGGGGCGACGCGGCGGCACGACCAACCCCCAGATCCACCCCATCGACGGCGACCCCAGCACCAACGAGAACCTCGGCCAGTACCGCGTGGTCTCCGCCGGCGGCTGGGGCAACCAGAGTGGTAATTCCGCCCTGGCCCACAACGCCACCCGCGGCCTGGTGTGGGGCATGGAGCGGCCCGAGTTGCTCCTGACCGAGACCTTCGCCACCCACGACCGCCGCACCGAGGACCTGGAGGGCTTCACCCCCAACGACGGCCCCAACCCGGGCCAGGAGAACGAGCTCATCGCTCCGACCGGCGGGAACGCCAACCCCAACACCAACCCCGACCCCAACATGGACCAGCGGCTCCGCCCGCTCGGCACGCTGTTTGTTGAGGTCTACAACCCCAACAGCCCCGACTCGCCGCAGCCGGCCGAGCTGTCGCGCACCGTGACCATGAACACGGCGACCGGCCAGACCGGCATCGCGCTGGACCGGATGAGCGACGCCGCCGACGCCGACGGCAAGTTCTCGCCGGTCTGGCGGATGATCGTCGTTGAGGAGGACCCGCGGCTCCGCAACGACCAGCTCACCTTCGACAACGGCAGCTACGGCGACTACGAGGCCTTCGGCAATATCCCCTCGCTGAACGGGCTGGCCAGCGCCGTCGCGCAGGGCGAGGTGCGGCCGCTGGCGTCCGACCCCGACTTCCCGTCGTTCGACCCGCTGAAGGTCCCCTCCTACCGGGCCGACGCCAACGGCTCGCTGCGGGCCGACAAGCAGAAGCAGGGCGCGTACATCGATCGGGCGATCTACTTCAGCGCCGGCAACAACGAGGACCGACCCGCCGAAGAACGCGACCCCGAGGACCTGCGGGTGCGGATCCCGCTGCGGTGGTACGACGTGCCGCTCACCGGCCGCATGCTGCCCCGCCGCAACGCGGGCCTGCCCGCCGGCACGCTCCGCAACAATGTGAACGAGTGGCTGCTGTGGCCCGAGGGCAACAAGATTGTCACCGAGAACGGCCAGACCGTGCTGCGGGTGTTCGACCACCACTTCCCGCCCGCCGACATCGACGGCGACGGCGACTACGACGACTACGAGCCGTTTGCGCCGATCCTGCCGGGCCGGTACGCGGTGATCGGCACCGCCGGCTACCAGTACAACGCGCGTTGGAACCCGCCGACCAAGCAGCAGGAGTTCCCGGGCCGGTACATCACGCCGTTCGGGCGGGCGTTCGCCTCGACCCAGAACACCGGCGCGGTTCAGAACCAGTCGCCCGGCCAGCGGCGCGACGAGATGCACCACGACAGCCTGCTGCGGCTGACCCGCCGGTTCGACATGATGCCGCACCCCAACCCGGAGATCCACCAGTTCGCGGTGCTGAACAACGGCGGCCCGGAGAGCCGGATGATCGACGCCAACGGCGACGGCACGTTCGACCGCAACCTGACGAACCCGCCGATCGACGACGGTTCCGACCCAACGACACTCGCTGAAACGGTAGGGGACCTTGGATTCGATCCCACTCCGCTCAATCGGACTCCGCTCTCGCCGAACAACGCCAACCGCCAGATCCAGCCGGTGGTGTCGATCCCGATCGAGGGGCTGGCGGTCTCGACGCCGCTGGACGGCTACCTGCTGAAGATGCTGAACCTCGACAACGAGGCGCCCGCCCGCTGGTGGCCCAACGCCGCCTACGGCGAGGGCGCGCTGGTGGGCAACGTGCAGGTCGGACCGCTCGACACGCCGCTGGACGACCCGGACACCGAGCCGCACCTGACGCAGAGCGTCACCACGCCCAACTTCCGCTCGGTGCACCTGCAGCGGCTGGCCGACCCGACCCTTCCCTGGAACCCGGTCGACACCAACCACGCGCAGCACGACACCGATCTGCCGGTCAACCCGTACGTGACTGTGGACACCGAGTCGGTCGACCTGACCGCGTTCAACGGCGTCGACCCGGCGGCCGACCCGGACGACCCCAACAACCCCGCCACCCTCCGCAGCGGCGTGCCGCAGGCGCAGGGCGGCGCCCGCACCGGCCTGGTGTTCATGAACATGGCCAGCCTACAGCGGGGCGGCTACGAGGCGGCGGTCGCCGACCCCACGGCCATCCCCGCCGCGGCCGACCCATCGGCGGTGGCGGTCCCCCCGGCCCGCTCGCCCTGGAGCCGCGAGCCCACCCATATCAGCAAGGACATCGCGGTCGGGAACCAGGGCGTGTCATCCCTGGCCGAGGCGCCGGGCCAGTTCGCCTACCAGTGGTACGACCCGGTCGGCCAGACGCCGCAGCGAAGCAACGGTTTTGCCGGCTTCATGAACCTGACGACCGAGCTAGAACCGGAGCGGCCGATGGTGTTCAACTCGCCCATCCGGCACTCGCTGGGCTACGCCAACAGCTTCTACCCGGCCGTGAACGGCGCGCGTAACATCGCCGAGCCGCACACGCCGTTCTACACGAGCAACGCGTTTATCGACTCCGACAACGACGGAAGCCCCGACCTCGACACGTCCGCCTACCACGAGGTCGACACCAACGCCGACGGCGTGCCGGGCGACCTCATCGGCGCGCCGATGACCCGCCCCCACAGCGGCAGCGGCCCGCAGGATGACCACACCTACCCGTGGGTCACGTGGAACAACCGCCCGTTCGCCAGCGCGCTGGAGCTGCTGCAGGTTCCCGCCACCACGGCGGCCGGCCTGGGGAACGAGTTCTCGGTGTTCTCGGCGGACCGGAGCGTCGTGCCGAACGACTACAACGGCGCGGTGGTCGACCTGAGCGACGACGCCGCCAACAACGACGCCCGCCAGGCGTTCCAGCACGGCTCGTTCGGCCACCTGCTGAATATGCTCAGCACCTCGAGCATCCCGGCCCTGGCCTACAGCGACGACGGCAACAACGGCGTGGCGCTGCGTCCCCAGGGCGCGCCCAACCTGCACCGGCTGACCAGCTACGTGCGTGTCCCGTCACGGTTTGTGGCATCGCAAACCACGCTCAACCCCGAAGGCTTCAACCTGACTTCGACCCTCGGGGCCCCGCTCGACCCGCGGGCCGGCCTGCTGGCGCCGTTCAACCGGGTCGACCAGTACCGCGAGCCGGGACGCGTCAACCTGAACACGATCACCGGCGTGCGGCCGGACCCGCTGTCGCCGCTGGTGACCTGGTCGCCCACGTACGACGGCATGATGCACCGCTACCGGGACGGCAACCTGGTCGACACCGGCGGCGTGCTGCAGCGGCTCGGCCACCGCGGCCCCGCGTGGCGTGACGTGGTGCTGAGCCGCCGGGGCTACGTCGACACGGCGTTTAGCTCCGAACGCCAGGACACCTCGGAGATGTCGCTCAACCCGCTGGTGCCGACCTTCTTCGGCAACCCCTTCCGCGAGCCGGACGAGGGGCAGCTCGTGCCGATCGCCGACCTGGTCCACGCCGGCGCCGAGGCGTCGGTGCTCCGCTCGCACCCGTTCAGCCCGATAACTGCGGCTGGGTCGGCCGACGCCCATTGGGGCGTGATCAAACAGGACGACAACAACGACGGCGTCACCGACGACGCCGGCGAGGCCGGGCTGGCGGGCGACACGGCGTTGTTCGACACCAACACCGGCCTGGCCCAGGGGTACGCCTTGGAGCCTGACCAGTACCAGGGCGCCGCCCGCGTGCCGCTGTTCTCGGCCGGTGTGACCGAAGCCGGCCTGAACGGCCAGCGCAACTCCGCGCTGCGGTACATGCCGCTGACGCGGGTGTCGAGCATGGCCACCACCCGCAGCGGCGTGTTCGCCATCTGGGTGACGGTCGGGTTCTTCGAGGTCACGCCGGCCGCCCCGTGGACCCTGCCCGATGGGTCGGCGAATGTGCCGGTGCAGGCGCGGTTCAACAACAACCGCGACCTGTACGACCGCGTCTACCCCGACGGCTACCAGCTCGGCAAGGAGATGGGCAGCGACACCGGCGACACCCGCCGCCACCGCGGCTTCTGGATTGTCGACCGCACGCTGCCGGTCGCCTTCCGCCCGGGCGAGGACGTCAACCTGGAAAAGATGATCCTGCTTCGGCGGGAGATTGAGTAGTTGGCGGCTGGCTAGCGGCTACTAGCCGTCGGCCGCGGGAGCGGTCGCCCTCCCAACGCGGCCCGCCGGGTGTGTGCGTTGGCGTACGCGTGGCCTGGTTTTTCTTGTTGAAGATCACCGCCCTCGTGATCTAATGGACAGACGCCCCCGCTGCGGCCGGCGCTCGCTGCAGCGTCGGCTTAGTGAGGGGCGAGTTTTGTCCCCTTTTTGTCCGAAGTGCGCGCCGAAATGGACAAAACTCGGACCCCGCCGACGCTGTGCTAAGGACGCAAGTCGTTCCTCAGTAGCGGCTTGGGGCGATTCTCTTCGGCGGCCGGAGGGGACTTTTGACCATAAGGATGCGTTTCGCGGCAACTAGGGACAATAGTCCTGCCGGGCCGCCGGGCGCCAAACGCGGGCGGAGAGCATGGACCCGGAACCCAAGGCCCCACAGCCGTCGTCGTCGAATCTGGTTCCCATCCTGCTGATCGGCGGGCTGCTGGTCGCCGGCGTGCTGCTGCGGCCCGGCCGGTTTGGCGGCGCTAGCGAGCCGCACACGCCGCAGCCGTTGCCGCCGCTGGACGCGGCCGGCTGGCTGAACGCCGACGCCGCCCCCGCGACCGAGGGCAAGATTGTCGTGCTGGACGCCTGGTTTACCACCTGCGGGCCGTGTCTGGCGTCGCTGCCGAAGCTGGCCAGGCTGCACGAGCGGTACGGCGCCAACGGGCGCGTGCAGTTCGTCGGGCTGACCTTTGAGGAAGAGGACCTGCGTCCTCAGGTGGAGGCCGTGATCAACCGCGTCGACGGGTTCAACTGGCCGGTCGGCTACGGGGCGGGGCTGCCGCTCGAGATGCTCGACATCCACATGTTCCCGACGCTCATGGTGTTCGACGCCAGCGGCACGTCCGTCTGGCGGGGGCACGACATCGGCGCCCTGGAGCGGCAGCTCGAAAAGATGCTGTAAAGCCCAGCCGCCGGCCGCAAGAAACCAAGCCGCCGGCGGCAATAACTACGGCGCGGCGCGCGAATCCAACCGACGAACCGGTCCGCCTGTGCGGCGGGCCACCACCTCTACCACCAATCGGGGGACACGTCATGGCGACGCGGGCATGGGGCAGCGGGGCACTACTGACGACGGCGCTGCTAGTAGCGGGCGGGGTGATGGCCACCGCCGACGAGAGCGCCGACCCATTCGGCGGCAGCGCCGGGCAGGACCCGTTCGCAGGAAATGGAGAAGACCCGTTTGCCAGCGAAGGGCAGGACCCATTCGGCAGCGGCGCCGGCGACCCCTTCGGACCGGGCGAGCTCCAAGACCAACGCCAGCAGGAATTCCGAGACCGTCAGCGTGAAATGCAGCGAGAGCAACAGCACCTGCAAGAGCAAGAACGCCGGCGGGAGGTCGTGCCCCGGCAGCGCGACGCGCAGCCGGACGCCGACCCGCACCGGCAGCAGGTCTACTGGGCGGAGCCCCACAGCGATTCGAGCAACCGAATCCGCCGGGCGCTCGACCGGAGGCTGAGCTCGTCCGGCCTGGACTTCCTCGACACGCCGCTGGAAGAGGTGGTCGACTTCCTGCGGAACGAGTATGAGATTGGAATCCAACTCGATGAGACTGCGTTGGACGATCTCGGGATCGGAACCGATGAGCATGTGACCGTCAACCTACGCAACATCTCGTTGAAGTCTGCGCTGCGGCTCATGCTCAAGCAGCTCGAGCTGACCTACGTGGTTGCTGACGAGGTGCTGCTGATCACCACCGAGGACGAAGCCGAGACGCGTCTCACCGTGGGCATCTACCCAGTGTCCGACGTGGCGTCCGACAAGAACAGTTTGTCCGAGTTGGCGGAGGTGATCACCTCCGCCATCGTTCCGGAGACTTGGGCCATCAATAAAGGCGGCGACGCGGAACTCAAGCCGCTTGCCGCCGGCTTCTTGGTGATCAGCCAAACTCGCGCGGTGCACGAGGAGCTCATCGAGTTCCTGTCCGCGCTGCGACGGGCCAAAGCGGCAGCGAATTCATCGCAAGATCCTGGTCCAGTGGGCTTCTAGGCTGCTGAGTCCCCAGCCACTACCGGTGGAAGCCGGCTGCCGCAGTGGTTCGCCGATCGCATTTGCCGCGCCACGTAGCCGCTTGTGCGCCGGATTGCGGCCCGCGATGATGGGGCGATGAAGATCGGCCCCACGGAGATCGTCGACACCTTCGCCGAAGCGTTCCGCATGCGGTACACGCGGCTGCTGGTGACGGCGCTCGACGCGCACTGGCTCGACGCGGCCACGCGCGAGCTGTGCGGGTACGGGTCGAGCGTGATCGCCTGCGACGCGGAGATCGCGGTCGAACGGCCGCTTCCTCCCGACCAGACCCCCGACCAGCGGCCCGGCGCGCTGGTCATGGCGTTCGGCTTCTCGACTGACGCGCTCGCCAAGGCGTTGCCGAAGCGGGTGGGCCAGTGCGTGATGACCTGCCCCACGACCGCCGTGTACAACGCGCTGCCGGACGCCGAGGAGCAGATCCCGCTCGGCAGCCAGCTGCGGTACTTCGGCGACGGCTACCAGAAGAGCAAGGTGCTCGACGGCTGCCGGTACTGGCGCATCCCGGTGATGGACGGCGAGTTCGTGTGCGAGGAGCAGCTGGGCGCCGCCAAGGGGGTGGCCGGCGGCAACATCATCCTGCAGGGCGAGTCCCAGCGGGCCGCGCTGGACGCCGCCCGGCGGGTGAGCGAGGCGCTCGCGCCGCTGCCGGGAGTCATCACGCCGTTCCCCGGCGGCGTGGTCCGCAGCGGCAGCAAGGTGGGCGCCAAGTACAAGGGGATGGTCGCCTCGACGAACGACGCCTTCTGCCCCACGCTCCGCGGCCGGGTGGAGAGCCAGATTGTCGACGGCGCCGAGTGCGCCTACGAGATCGTGTTCAACGGCGAGAGCGAGGAGGCGGTTGGCGAGGCTACCCGCGTTGCGCTGGCGGCCGCGGCGGGCGAGGGGATCCCCGCCGTCAGCGCCGGAAACTACGGCGGCAAGCTCGGCAAGTTCCACTTCCGCCTGCGGGACTACTGCTGAGCGGGCTTCGTTGACAACCCGCGGCCCGCACTGGAAGATGGGCCGTTTCCGCAGGATCCACGCAGGAAACCCGTAAGATGGCCAACGCCGACAAGCCCCTGGTGGGCGTGATCATGGGCTCGCACAGCGATTGGGAGACCATGCGCCCGGCGGTCGACATGCTGGAGGACTTCGGCGTGGCCTGCGAGCGGCGGATCGTCTCGGCGCACCGCACGCCGGAGTTGATGGTCGAGTACGCCCAACAGGCCGAGGGCCGCGGGCTGGAGGTGATCATCGCCGGGGCAGGGGGGGCCGCCCACCTGCCGGGCATGGTCGCCTCGCTCACGGTGCTGCCGGTGCTCGGCGTGCCGGTGAAGAGCCGGGCGCTGAGCGGCGTCGACTCGCTGCTCTCCATCGCCCAGATGCCGGGCGGTGTGCCGGTGGGGACGCTCGCCATCGGCGACGCCGGCGCCAAGAACGCCGGGCTGCTGGCGGTGCGGATCCTGGCCAACTCGCGGCCGGAGCTGCGTGAGAAGCTGGCCGAGTACCGAAAGAACCAGGCCCAATCGGCGCTGGAAAAGGAGCTGGAATGAGTCGGCAGGAGCCGTTGGACGAGGGCGCCACGCTAGGGGTTTTCGGCGGTGGGCAGCTCGGCAGGATGTTCTGTGAGGCGGCCCGCGGGCTGGGCTTCCGCACGCACGTGTTCTCGCCCGACTCGGGCGGCCCGGCGGCGCAGGTCGCCGACGAGCACACCTCGGCCGACTACCACGACTTCGCGGAGGTCGACCGGTTTGCGCGCTCGGTCGACGCGGTAACGCTGGAGTTCGAGAACGTGCCGGTGGCCGCGGTCGAGGCCGCCGGGCGGCACACGCGGGTCCGCCCCTCCGGCGAGGTGCTGTTCACCGTGCAGGACCGGCTGCGCGAGAAGCGGTTCCTGTCCGGCGCCGGCGTGCCGGTGGCGCCGTACGCCCCGGTGCGGACCGACGGGCAGTGCCACGTGGCAGCCGACAAGGTCGGCACGCCCGCGGTGCTCAAGACCACCAAGTTCGGCTACGACGGCAAGGGCCAGTCGATCATCCAATCGCCCGACGAGGCGATCGGCGCGTGGACCTACCTCGGCCGTCACGCGTGCGTGATGGAGGGCTTCGTCGACTTCGTCCGCGAGGTGTCGGTGATCGTCGCCCGCGGCGCCGACGGCCAGACGTCGCTCTGCGGCCCGATCGAGAACGACCACCAGAACCACATCCTCGACCTGTCGGTGCTGCCTGCGGCGTGCTCGGCCGCAACCGCCGACAAGGCCCGCGAGATCGCCGGACGCGTGGCCACCGAGCTCGACCTGGTGGGCGTGATGTGCGTGGAGTTTTTCGAGACCGCCGACGGCGAGGTGCTGGTCAACGAGATCGCGCCCCGGCCCCACAACTCCGGCCACCTGACGATCGAGGGCTGCGAGGCGTCGCAGTTCGAGCAGCAGGCCCGGGCGATGGCGGGCCTTCCGCTGGCGTCGATGGACAACCCGCGGCCCGTAGCGATGGCCAACCTGCTGGGCGACCTGTGGGCCGATGGCGAGCCCAACTGGCGGGCCGCCGAGGCCGTGCCCGGTGTCCGGCTGCACTTGTACGGCAAGGGCGAGGCCCGGCCGGGCCGCAAAATGGGACACCTGACCGCCGTGGCCGATACGGTCGATGCCGCCCGCGACGCGGTGCTCACCGCTCGGCGGGCGCTGACGAGCGGCTAGACGCAGGTTGCTGCCGAGCCAACGGCGTGCTCTTCGGAGGCCAGCTGTTACCTGTGGTACAACATCATCATGATGCGGTAGCCATGGCCATCGGACTCTTCTGGGGGTGCTCCGTTGAAGTTGCACGTCGCGGCGGCGGTTCTGTGTGCGTACTCGGTCTTGGGAAGCACGAACAGTGCTTCGCAGCCGGCACGGCGTATTCCTGGGGTAGACGCGATTGCTGTCGGCGAAGACGTTGGCCGGTCGACCTTCGTTTCGCCGCCAACGGACTACCTGATTGACGCGACTCCGTACGTCGCGGAGGCGCGGCGGGACCAGGCGGGCAGGACTATCTCGCTGAGCAACGGGCTGATCCGCCGTTCGTGGCGGGTGGCGCCCAACGGCGCGTGCGTGGCGTTCGACAACCTGATGACCGGGCAGTCGATGCTTCGCGCTGTGCGTCCCGAAGCGAGGGTGACGATCAATGGGGTGGCGACCCCGGTTGGTGGGCTGGTGGGGCAACCCAACCAGGCGTTCCTCAGCAACGAGTGGCTCGACTCTCTAACGTCCGACCCGGCAGCCCTGCGGTTGGTGGTGGTCCGCGTCGGCGAGCCCGACGAGCGGGTTGACTGGGGCCGGCGGAGGAGTCACGCCCCAGACGCTGTTTGGCCCCCCCGAGGCGTGAGCCTCACGATGGACTACCGACCGGCCAAGGATACTGGGGCCGACTACCTGGTGACCGTCCACTACGAGATGTACGACGGCCTGCCGGCGATGTGCAAGCGGATCTCGGTAACCAACGAGTCCGCATCCGACCTGACGGTCGATCGGTTCCGGGGCGAGGAACTGGCGGTCGTCGAGCACGCGAACTGGGTCGAGACGCGCGGCGACCTACGCATTCCGACTCCCGACTGCCTGCACGCGGAAACGGACTTCGCGTTCGGAGGGTTCACCCACGCCAACGCCAACCGGCACGCGATCCACTGGAGGCCCGACCCGGACTTCAAGACGCAGGTCAACTACAACCTGCAGACTCCTTGCCTGCTGGTGGCTGAGCCGACGCTTGGCCCGGCCCAGGTGGTCAAGCCGGGGGAGACCTTTACCGGCTTCCACACCTTTGAGCTCGTCTACGATGACGGGAACCGTGAGCGCCGCGGGATGGCGCTCCGGAAGATGTACCGCGTGCTGGCGCCCTGGGTCACGGAGAACCCAATCACGCACCACCTGCTCAGCTCGGACCTGGGCCAGGTGCGTCGAGCGATCGATCAGGCGAAGGAGGTCGGTTTCGAGGCGGTCATCATGTCGTTCGGCAGCGGCTTCAACATGGAGAACATGGCGCCCGAGCACCTGGAGAAGTGGAAGGCCGTGGCGGACTACGCCGAGTCCCAGGGGATCGAACTCGGCTCCTATTCGCTGTTCTCGTCGCGAAGCGTCGGCGGCGGGAACGACGTGGTGAGCCCCGAGGGCCAGCGGCCCGCTTTCGGTCGGGCGCCTGCCGCGACCTCTGACTGGGGCGTCAACTACTTCAAGAACCTGCAGAGCTTCTTCGAGGCAACCGGCTTCGACCAGTTCGAGAATGACGGGCCGTACCCGGGCGACGTCGATGTGACGCCCCGCCCGCCGTACCAGCAGGGCGAGCAGGACTCCCGCTGGGCCCAGTGGCGAATCGTGGCCGACCTGTACCGGGCCCTCAGGGCCAGTGGGATCTATATCAATCAGCCCGACTACTACTTCTTGGTGGGCGGCAACAAGACCGGGATGGGATACCGCGAGACCAACTGGTCGCTGCCGCGGTCGCAGCAGGTCATCCACACCCGGCAGAACATCTACGACGGCACGTGGACGAAGTCGCCGAGCATGGGGTGGATGCACGTGCCGCTGGCTCAGTACCACGGCGGCGGAGCCGAGGCGACCATCGAGCCCCTCGAAGAGCACCTGGACCACTACGAGCGGATCATGCTGTCCAACCTGGGCCTGGGGGTGCAGGCCCACTACCGGGGACCTCGGCTGTTTGACACGGACCGCACCAAGCAGAAGGTGAAGGAGACGGTCGCCTGGTTCAAGCGATACCGCGACATCTTGGAATCGGACCTGATTCACTGCCGCCGCGCCGACGGGCGGGGCCTGGACTGGATGCTGCACGTGAACCCGGAGCTCGAGCACAAGGGGATGCTCTGCGTCTACAACCCCTTGGACAAAGCTGTCAGCCGGCAGACCTTGGTCGACCTGTACTACACCGGGCTGACCGATTCCGCGCACGTGCGCGACGCCAGCGGGAATGTGTCCGATGTTGAGCTCGATCGACGTTCCCGAGCCCGCATGGTGGTGGCAGCGCCGGCCCAGGGCATGGCCTGGTACCTGTTCTGGTGATACGAACTCCACCTTGAGGAGACGGAAGTCGTCGTCAGATCTACTCCTGGTTCACCTAGAATCCGCCCGGATTTCGCTCGAAAACATGCCACGCGTGCTCTCTAATGAAGGGGCGTTGGGAGGCCGCTTAGTGGAACGTCGGAACGGGTTCGGATACACCCTCGCGCCCCGTGGCGTCAGACGCGGTCCACGCTCGCCGGGTCGGTCGGCGCAAGCCATTAAGCCCCCAGTGCTTACGGTGGGCGATGCCGGGCGGGCCGCGCACAGGGTGTCGTGGCCGTTGTTGTTGGCCGAAACAGGCAGAATTGACAATTCGCCGTCAGCCCTCGGGCCGCCTAGAATACGGGACCTCACCCAACTCACCCCACACACGCTCGGAGCCTTGTGATGATCATCCGCTCGCTTGCCGCGTTGCTCGCCCTGTCCCTGTTTATCCCCGCCGTTGTGGCCGCCGCTGAGTCGGGTGACAAGAAGGCCGAAGCGGGTGAGAAGAAGCTGCCCGAGGCGCTCGACTTCGAGATGTCCAAGCTCGGCAAGAAAGAGAAGATCAATCTGGCCAAGGAGTACGACGGCCGCGTCGTGCTGCTGGTGAACGTGGCCAGCCGGTGCGGACTGACCCCGCAGTACGAGGCGCTGCAGGCATTGCACGAGAAGTACGCCGACAAGGGGCTGGCGATCGTCGGCGTGCCGTGCAACCAGTTCGGCGGCCAGGAGCCGGGCACGGCGCTCGAGATCGCGACCTTCTGCAAGACCAACTACAACGTCGGTTTCGACCTGCTCGAAAAGAGCAACGTCAAGATCAAGGGCAAGGACCAGGTGCCGCTCTACAAGTACCTGACCTCCGAGAAGACCAACCCCAAGTTCGCCGGCGAGATCGGCTGGAACTTCACCAAGTTCCTGTTCAACCGTGACGGCGAGGTGGTCGCCCGGTTCGACTCGCGCGTGAAGCCGGAATCGCCCGAGGTGGTTGAGGCGATCGAGAAGGCCTTGAACGCGAAGGGCTGACGGCGGCGGCCCGCCCCACCCCCGGCTGGGTCAGTCCCAGCGGGAGTAGCGGACGATGCACCACAGGGCGCGGAGGCCGTCGCGGACGCCGATCTTCTTGCCCTCGTCGTAGCCCCGGCTGTTGTAGCCGATGGGCGCCTCGACGACGCGGCACTTGCGGCGTGCCAGCTTGGCGGTGATCTCCGGCTCGAAGCCGAATCGGTCCTCGCGGAGCATCATGCCCCGCAGCGTGTCGCGGCGGAAGACCTTGTAGCAGGTCTCCATGTCGGTGAGTCGCAAACCGGTCGTGACGTTGCTAGCCCAGGTCAGCGCCCGGTTGCCAAACCGGTGCATGAACGACGGGTCCTGGTGCGCGTTCTCCAGGAAACGCGAGCCGTAGACCACGTCGGCCTCGCCGCGCTCGATCGGCTCCAGCAGCCGCTGGTAGTCGGTCGGGTTGTACTCGAGGTCGGCGTCCTGGATCAGCAGCACGTCGCCCTTGGCCTGGGCCATGGCGGTGCGCAGCGCGGCGCCCTTGCCGCGGTTGTACCCGTGCATCACGACGCGGATATCGTCCTGGCGGTCGAGCTCGATCAGGATGTCGCGTGTGCCGTCGGTGCTGCAGTCGTCGACGATCACGATCTCCTGGTGGACGCCGACCCGCTGGACCTGCGCCACAATCTCGCGGATGGTGTCGCGCTCGTTGAACACCGGCATCAGGATCGACACCGCCAGCGCCACGCGCTGCGGGGCCTCGGGCTCATCGAGCCGCGCAGCGTCCGCCAGGCTGGCCTCGGCCTGCTCGAGCGTCGACATCGCCCGGTCGAGGTAGCTGTTGTCCGATGTCGGCGCGGAGGTTGCGCCGGCCGTCGGCTGCGCGGTTTGCTGGTCTTCGAGGAGTTCGTGAGAAGTAGCCACGGGGTCTTAGGCTCCTGGGCTCGGAGGGATTGTACGCTCGTCGGCGCGACGGGTCATCTGCAGTTTTTCCGGCTGCGGCCGGCTCGCCACTCCGCCGCGGCGTTGCGGGAAGGCGGGCCACTGCACCAGCCTGGTTGACTCTTGGTCGCCGATCGAACGGCTGTCGGGCGCCACGTAGTCGGGGCTCGTGGGCTGGTCGTACCGGTTGGCCAGGCCCCACAGCTGCGAGATGGCGTCCTGGTACAGCAGGGACCATCGCCCCCCCTGATCGGCGGACTGCTGCCGCATCACCTCCACCGCGTGGGGGTAGGTGCGGTCGACCAGCACCAGATTGGGGTCGCCATAGCTGAGCACCCGGGCGCCGTCGATCGGCCCCGAGTTGGGGCTGCGGTGCCGTGCGCCGCCGTGCTCGCCGAGCAGGAAGTCGAAATTCATGTCGACGACCTCCTGTGGGTAGCACGTGCGGAACCGCCCGTCGAACGAGACCGTGGTGTCCGGCGCCAGGGCGGCCAGCGCGTACTGGGCCCAATTGAAGGACACAACCAACCGACCGGACAGTTCGTGGTCCTCGATGTATTGGAGCGCGTCGACCGGGTACTGGTTCGAGGCGACCGGCAGCACGAGCAGCCGGCTTGCTAGGCTGCGTGTCTGCACGTAGGTGGTGAACAGGATCGCCGCGACCGCGGCCCACTTCATCAGCGGCGCGGGCCGGACAATCTCCAGGCCGTTGGCCGCCTTGCTGCGCATCGCCGAGAGCACGCTCTGCACGTGAGGCGGCGTCCAGAATCCCGAGAGCAACGCGAAGAACGCGATGTGCCGCAGGTGGCTGACCGCCTGCCAGGCGACAAGCATCAGGATCACGATCTTCACCCAGTCACGCTGCTTTTTGGTGAAGCCCCAGGCGATGGCGTTGGCGACCCCCAACGCGACCAGCTGCCAGAAGATCGGGTCCGAGGGCTTCGGCCCGGCCCACTCGGTGATCTCGGGCCGTGGGCTCCCGAGCGACTCCGCCATCCACGCGACCAGGCCGGTTCCGTAGGGGTTGGCGAACACCGCCAGCACACAGGCCGCCGCGACGGCCGCCAGGCCGGCGATCTTCGGCAGGTCGCCGGGGCGGCGGTCGATCAACATCTCGACGCCGCGCCCGAACAGGTAGGCGCAAGCGATGCAGACGCCGGCCGCGAACCCGCCGTGCGAGTTGACCCAGACCACCAGCACCACCGGCACGAAGGCTAGCGGACGCCAATCGATGGCGGGGCGGGCCGGCAGCTGGGCCGGCTCGTGGGTCCGGAAGGGCCGCCGCCAGTGCAGGAAGGCGGCCTCCAACAGGGTCAGCATCGCCGCGCAGCACAGGAAGCTGAGCAGCTGCGGGCGCATCGGGAAGAAGGCTTTCAGGTTCACCGCCACCAGCAGGAGGAACGCGCACGCGGTGAGCGGGCGGACGCCCCGCCAGCCGGCGACCATCAGCATCAGGCCGATGATCAGCATCCCGGCAAGGCACTTAGCGATCAGCATCCCCCCCACGCCCAGGTGGTCGAATCCCCAGGCGAACGCCAGCTCGGCGAGGTTCTCGTGGTTGACCCAGCGGTAGCCCTCGGCCGTGAACGTGTGGGTAGCGGTGCGGTGCATCTGGCCCGCCTCGATCCACTCCTGCCCGTAGCGGACGTGCCCCCACAGGTCGGGGTCGACCATGTTAAAGGCGAAGCAGCCGGCGCAGCCCAGCATCAGCGAGGCGATCATCAGCCGCCTTAGCAGGCGGTACTCGGCCCGGGCGGCGTCGGCGTATGCGGCGCTGGGCGGGGCGTCGGCGTGGGTATCGGCGGGCATGCGGCTGGAAGGGGGCTCCGTGGTGCGCGACCTGGGCGCGCGGTGGGTCACGGAAGCCTACCTCGCACAACCACCCCAGGCGGGAGCCCTTGCGGGAAAGCTGGCGTCGCCGCAACGGTCGCCCGCCGCACATCCGGTAGGGTCGTCAATACCGCGTCGCACCAAGATACGGGAGCTGCTAGCAGGGCCCTGTTGGGGGCGGCTATTCTGACTTGGCATCCCCTTATCCTTCTGATACTTTGCCCCCCACGCCGATCAACAACTACTGACTCCCGGACGCAATGCACGCTGCTCGGGGGGCGGCCGACACGGAGGAAGGCCAGGTATGAAAGTGCAAGGTAACCCGCAGCTCCGCGTTCACATCCGCTGGATGATCCGCCGAGATATGCCCGAGGTGCTCGAGATCGAGCGCCGCAGCTTCGAGTTCCCCTGGTTCGAAGAAGACTTTGTCCGCTGCCTGCGTCAGCGCAACTGCATCGGCATGGTGGCCGAGCAGGGCGAGCGGGTCGTGGCCTTCATGATCTACGAGCTGCACAAGACGCGGCTGCACATCCTCAACTTCGCCGTGGCGCCGGACGTTCGCCGCCACGGGGTGGGGCGGCAGATGGTGGAGAAGCTGATCAGCAAGCTCTCCAGCCAGCGTCGGACACGGATCTCGCTCGAGGTCCGCGAGACCAACCTCGAGGCGCAGCTCTTCTTCAAGCAGAGCAACTTCCGCGCGACCTCCGTGCTGCGTGACTTCTACGACGACTCGACCGAGGACGCGTACCTGATGCAGTACTACTTCGAGGAAGCCGAGGTGGGCCAGGCGGCCACCAACCGCGTTCGCCGATTGGCCGGTTAGCCGTCCGCCGCGCTGCCGCTACAGCGGGACGATGGTCGCCGACAGTGGGCTCAGCTCCACCACCGCCACCGAGGGCCTGCTAGCGCGGTACACCGCGCCCGGGTTGAGCACCATCACGGGCCCGGTTTCGTCGATGGCCGCCACGTGGGTGTGGCCGTAGCACACCAATTCGTGCTCGCCCGCCTGGATGGTCTGCTTGAACCGCTTGCGGTCGTGGCTGTGGAGCAGCGCGACCCGCACGCCGTCGAATGCCAAATCGGCGAACTGGCCGTGCCAGTGCTGGCCCTCGGCATCAACCGCCGCGCCGAGCGAGTCGAGGTCGTAGTCGCAATTGCCAGCCACAAAGTGGGTGGGCCACTGATGGAATTGGCGGACCACATCCGCGCCGCCGACGTCGCCACAGTGCAGCACGGCCTCGACCTCCAGGCTCTCCAGCATCCTCACCGCGTCCTGCGTCAGGTCGACGTGGCCGTGGGTGTCGCTGATCACGCCAATTCTCACGCCGCCGCTCCTCTATTCTGGTGTAGGGGTTGCCCCGTACAGCCGCGACTCGGTCTCGGCGACGAAGCGAGCAAATGCACTGGATTCCGCCAGGCCGCCGCGCGCGATTACCGTCAGGATGGGATCACCCGGTTCGAACCGCTGACCGCCCGCAGGCAGGTCCGCAAGCCAGGCGGCGTTCTCCCCCATTCCGGGCGACGCGGCCCCTAACTGTACGGAGTCCGGGACATACAGGGCCCTGCGGGCGTAGAGAATCTGCTTTTTTGCGGGCGCCCGAGCCGGCTGGGATGCAGGCAGAGCGTTGGCCGGGGCCTCGTTTGCGAACGCCAAGCTGTGCAGCCCCAGCACCGGCGTCGCGCCGGACAGCTCCAACACCTCAACCGAGGCGGTGTAGCGTGGGTTTACCTCGAGAACCCAGAACTCATCGTCAGACAGCCACAGATCAACGCCCACAACGCCCCGCAGCTCAAAGTCGTGCCGAAGTGTCTCGCGGAGCCTCTTGAGCTGACGCTCCACCGCGCGGCCAACCTCTAGCGGACCAACCGAACCGGCGTACTGGAACGGCGCCGCCCCGTGACGGGGGCCGATGAGCTGCTCGGTGACGCCGACGGTGCGGGCCCAGGTGTCCCCGAGTACAAACACCACCGACGCGGGCCGGCCCTGCTGCTCAGTAAGCCGCCGCTGGTAGACGGCGCCCCGCTCCAGACCGGCAGCTGCTGCGTTTGGTCTATCGAGCTCCCACACGCGGTCCGCCTTGCAGAGCCAACTCCCGTCCAGCGGTAGGCTGGCAGACGAGGGTCGTGTCTCGGGGAATCCAATGCCGGCCTCGGCCAACGCCGCATGTAGTATCTGGAGGTCTCGTGCGGAGCGCAGCGGTGCTCCACACACGCCCCAGAGCGGCTTGAGACGCGCCATCCGGTCGATCAGCGCCGGCCACCGCTCCAGCCCGCCGGTGTACATCCAGGCGTCCGCTTCGACGCCCTCGAGCCAACTGCAGAACCCGCTCGGGTAGTCTTCAATCTGGGTCGCCGGGCCTACTTCTCGGAGATCGGCGTCCGCAAAGAGATCCGCCGCGACCACGTCCAGGCCCGCCCGCGAGGCCGACTGCGCCGCGGCCCGAACGCTGGCGCCAACGATCGCCAGACGCGGGCGGCTACCCAACAGGTTTGCCATCCTGCCCGAGCTCGTGCCGCCCCTGGAACTGCTCGGCAGGGTACTTTTGGGCGTTCTTGACCATTTTGGCGCGGATAGTCTGGCTGAGGTCGATGCCCAGCTCGTTGGCGATTGCGAACGAGTACCCAACCACGTCCGCGATCTCCTCGGCGACGGCCGCCAGCTTCTCGGCGTCCGCGTCGATGTGCCGGGACTCCTCGGAGTCCATCCACTGGAAATGCTCGAGCAGCTCGGCGGCCTCAACCGCCAACGCCATCGAGATGTTCTTGGGCGAGTGGAAGTGGCGCCACTGCCGCTCCTCCACGAACGCCGCCATGTTGCGCCGCAGCTCGGCGACCGTGGTATCTGCGTCTCCAGGAAAGGCTTCGGGCATAGCTCTTCAGGCGGGGGCGTGCGGGGGAAAACCCGATGATAGCCCGCCGGAGGCGGCACGGCACGGGGCGCCCAGCCACGTGGCGCTGAGCCTGCGGACACGCCGCAGTTAGGCGGGGTGCTCGAACGCTGGTGGTTCGCTACGCGGGCCGATCCACTCGAACCCAGGCAGCATAAGCTGCTCGGGCGGGGCTTCAACGTCGCGGTACCGGCGGCGGTACCCGTCGGCCAGGTGGATCATCAGCTCGAGGATCAGCAGATCGGCCCGGTTCATCACGTGACGGGTGCTGCGGGCCCCCAACCCGCGGACCAGCTGTTCGAGCACGTCCAGGTGAAGCTGAACAGCCCGGTGCGCGGCTACGCCCGCGGCGGCGAGCAGCTCGGCCAGCTTGGACATCTCGACTGTCAGGTTCCCGACGCCCATGATCACGTACGCCCGGAGCACGTCGCGGTAGTTGGCGACCAACGCTTCCGGCAGGTCGCTGGTCCGCCCTTGCCGGCCGTCGGTTGGGGCGGCGGGCTCAGAGAACCCGCCTTGAGCGTCGTCGGCCGAACGCATGGCGTTCAGCTCGACGAGGAGGCCGCGCTGCTCGGCCAGCAGGCGTTCTGCCTCCTGGTGCTCGATGGTCAGCCGCTGCTGCTCGGCCTCGTACAGGCGGCGGTTCTGGCGTTCCAGCTCGCACCGCCGGATCGCGCTGCGGAGTTCGCACAGGAGCACGCGCGGCGTCGTCTGGCGGATGCAGCAGTACGCGTCGGCGCCGGCCGAGTAGCAGTCGGCCGTGCAGGCCGCCGGCTCGCCCTCGCCCAGCACGACAACGGGCTCGTCGTGCCCGCCGCCACGCATCGCCTCAACAAACCCGGGCGCGTCGAGCATGCCGGGCTCGTGAAGCACCATCACCGCGTCGAAGACCTCCTCGCGCAACCGCGCGAGCGCGGAAGTCGCGCCGATGGCTTCCTCCAGGTTGGCCCGCGTCGCGCCCTCGCTGGCGAGCGCCTGCGTGATCCAGCCCGCGGCGTTGTGCAGAGTGGTCACGCACAGCAGCTTCAGCCGGGCCGGGAGCGCAACGGCGGCCACGGTCTTGTCGGCGCTAGGATCGAGGACTGCCGAGGGCATTGCAAGGCGGCTGCGGGCAAGCGGAATGAAGCGGCCGGATCGTATCCGCCCGCTCGATCCGAGGCAACACCGCAGCTGCCCGCCGTGCTAGCGCTGACGGCGCCGGCGAGCGGCTGGCATCGCCGAAGCAGCTACTTCGGCGCGAACGTCACAACGATCCGGCGCCCCTGCATGGAGGGCGCCTGCTCGACCTTCGAGACCTCTTCCAGCTCTTTAATCAGACGCTCCACGAGCTTGAAGCCCTCGTCGACGTGGGCGTTCTCGCGGCCGCGGAAGATGACGCTGAAGACGACCTTGTCCTTCTTCTCAAGAAACCCCTTCGCGCGGTTCACCTTGGTCATGAAGTCGTGCTCGCCGATCTTCGGCCGCAGTCGCACTTCTTTGTTCTGGCTGTGGTGAACGTGACCCTTGTGCTGACGCTTCTTCTGCTGGTACTTGAACTTGCCGTAGTCCATGATCCGGCAGACCGGCGGCTTTGCCCCGGGCGCGACCTCAACGAGGTCCAGGCCCGCCTCGCGGGCTTTCGTCAGCGCTTCCTCGGTTTCCATTACCCCGAGCTTCTCACCATCGGAGGTGACAACCATGACGGGGGTGATTCGTATCTGCTCGTTGATACGTTGTTGATTGCGATCGGGGGCCCGTTCAACGGGACGGTTTCGAGACAAGCTAACTCCAATAGATGGGGGATACGTTCGGCCCGGCGACGGGCGAAGGGGTTGGCGTCGCGGGGCTGCTGTTGCGACCGTCCTGGGCCGATCCGGCGGCCACCGGAACGCTCAACCCAGGCCGAAAAGTCGCTACGTCACCAGAAGTATTGGCCATAATGCGGCAGCGCGTCAACAGATGGCCGGCGCGACCCTCCGCTCCGGAGGAGCCGCTCAACCGGCCTCAGCCGTCCAGCCAGCGCAGCCGGCTCAGACCGCCTCGTCGTCGGCTGGACGCTGACGGACCACCTTGCGGGCGATCTCATCCTGCAGCTTCGCGATGGCCTCATCGAGCGGCATGGCACCGATATCGCCATCCTGGCGGTCCCGGACGGTGACGGTGCCGTTGTCGCGGTCCTTCTCGCCCACGACCAGCATGTAGGGGATGAGCTCCAGCTGAGCCTCCCGGATCTTCGCGCCGAGCTTGGCGCCCCGGTAGTCACCCTCGGCCCTCAACCCGGCAGCTAGCAGCTTCTGCTGCACCTCACGCCCGTATTCCTCGGACTTTTCGCTGACGGTCAGCACCCGGCACTGCTCGGGCGCCAGCCACAGGGGGAACGCGCCCGAGAAGTGCTCGATCAGCACCCCGATGAACCGCTCCATCGAGCCCAGCGGGGCTCGGTGGATCATCACGGGCCGGTGGGGCTTGTTGTCCGGGCCGATGTATTCGAGCGCGAACCGGCCCTCGCTCGGTAGGTTGTAGTCCAGCTGCACGGTCCCAAGCTGCCACTCGCGACCGATGCAGTCGGTCACAACAAAATCGATCTTGGGCCCGTAGAAGGCCGCCTCGCCCGGCTCGGGCTCGCAGCCTGGCAGGTTCATCTCCTTGGCCACCCGCTCGATGGCCGCCTCGGCGCGGTCCCAGACCTCCGAGTCGCCTACGTACTTGGTGCTGTCGGGATCGCGGAAACCGAGGCGGACCCGGTAGTTGTCCATCCCCAGCGACTGCAGCACGCCCTGGGTCATCTCCAGGCAGCCGCGCACCTCCTCAGCAACCTGATCCTCCGTGCAGAACAGGTGAGCGTCGTCCTGGGTGAATCCCCGCACGCGGGTCATGCCGCTCAGCTCGCCCGACTGCTCGTACCGGTAGACCGAGCCAAACTCGGCTAGCCGGATCGGCAGGTCGCGGTAGCTGCGCGGCTTGGACTTGTAGATCATGATGTGGTGCGGGCAGTTCATCGGCTTGAGCAGGTACCGCTCGTGCTCGTGGGCCCACGCGTCCAACGCGGCGGCTTTTTCCTCGTTTGTGCCGTCAGCAGGGTAGTCGCCCTCGTAGCCCAACACTCGTGCTGCCTGCAGCAGCTTCTGCTCGTCGGCCGAGTCGAGCCCACCCTTCTTCAGGCGTTCGACGAACACATCGACCAGCTGCCCCGCCTCATGCTCGCAGAGCGGGGGGAACTGCGATTCGCGGTAATAGGGGAAATGGCCCGAGGTCTCGTAGAGCTCAACCCGCCCGATGTGCGGGGTGTAAACCGCCTGATAACCACGTCGCCGAAGCTCATCGCGGATGTATTCCTCAAGGCACTGACGCAGCGTCGCGCCCTTGGGCATCCACAGAATCAGTCCCGAGCCGACCTTGTTGTCGATGGTGAACAGGTCGAGCTGCTTGCCGAGCACCCGGTGGTCGCGTTTCTTGGCTTCCTCCAGACGATGAAGGTGCTCTTTCAGCTCCTTCTTGTCGAAGAACGCCGTGGCGTACAGACGCTGGAGCTGCTGACGGCTCGCGTCGCCCTTCCAGTAGGCGCCGGCCACGCTCAGCAGCTTGAAGGCCTTGCCCAAGTGGGCGGTGCTTGGGACGTGCACCCCGCGGCACAGGTCGACGAATTCGCCCTGCCGGTAGAACGAAACCGACTCTTCGTCGCCTAGCCCGGTTTGCAGGTGTTCTACCTTGAAGCCCTGGCCCATCTCCTCGCAGAGCTGGATGGAGTCGGCCTTGAGCTGCTCGAACCGTTCGAAGGGCAGGTCCTCTTTGATGATCTTCTTCATCTCCGCCTCGATCGCAGCGAAGTCGTCTTCGCTGAGCGCTCGCGGCAGCTGCATGTCGTAGTAGAAGCCGGTGTCGGTAACCGGGCCGAATGCTAGCTGAACGTCGGGGAATAGCCGCATCACGGCCTGGGCCATCACATGGGCGGCCGAGTGCCGCATGATGCTTAGCGCTTCGGGATCCCGCTTGGTGTACAAGCGGAGCTGAACCTCGCCGTCGGCGGGTAACTGGTGGGAGAGATCCCGCTGGACGCCGTCTACCTCGCAGGCAATGGCGGCTTTGGCCAACCCTTCGCCGATATCGAGGGCGACCTCTCGTACGTTTACTTGCTTTTCGAATCGGCGTTGACTGCCGTCCGGAAGGGAGATTGTCAACATCAGAGCCCGCTCAGTGGCGTCGAGGACAGGTCGGAAAGTGCTACCCGCCAGGATCTTACGTCGATTGCCGGAGGAGGGGAAGGGCGGAGGCGACCCCTGTCATCTAGGCGGCGTAAGCCCCTGTAAGGATAGTGGGAAGCTGGGGTGCGCCGGACCGCAGAATAGTTTCGGGGTTTTAGCGAAATTGTTATCGCTATTTCCCGCACGTGCGTTATCATGAGTCCTGAGTTAGGCACTTGGTGGCAGCCCGCATTGCGTGGAATGCCTGCTCAATCGGCCCGAAATGCACGGTCTTGCAGCACTGAACTTGTCCAGCGAGTGCTTAATTCGAGCGGCGTCATGACGACGCCGCTGATGTGAATGTCCTTCGAGGTCCGGGAAGACGAGTTTCCTGGACTGCCAGAGTAAACCTCATTTGAATCTGCAAACGTCGGAGTAGATCTCATGTCCTCGATGATTCGCTCGCTATCCTTCCAAGGGCGCACCCTTGCGCTCTTTGCTGCGTCTCTTCTCGTTGCTCCCACCGCGTTCTCCGCACCGATCAATTACGGTGACTTTAGTGACATCCCGCCGGGTGCGGTGATGTACACGGATGTCACCGAGTCTTCCGGGACCGACGCTCTGCCGCTCTACGGCGCGCCCGATATCACCGGCAACGTCTTGGATTTCGATCCGACTTTCGCCTCGAACTCGGCGGACGGATCCCCCGGCGCCGACACGACCGATGGTCAGTTGAATTTTGACTTCATGACCGCTCCCGGCGCAGGGCTCAACAGCTTCACGATCAACGAGTCCGGCAGCGTGACATTGTTCGGGGCTGGCTCCGCTGCGACTGCCGCAGGCGCAGGTATCTACGCTGAGGTTGAGATCACCCACGTGGACGGTACCGCTCTCGCATCCCCCATCAAGATCACCAGCAGCGTATTCAGTAGCTGGGATCTTGTGACTTCGCCCGGCACTAACGGCTGGACGAATCAGCTCTTTATTGACTTCGGCCCGGCTCTTGCGAACGCTGGCTTCGGTCAGAACTCGTACGCGACTAAGGGTAGCGTTGTCATCGATGACACCTTGGTTACCACGGCGGAAACGAACCCCAACACGACTGCCTTCATCGACAAGAAGGACTTCACGATCATTCCTGGCGGCGACCTGAATCCTGTTCCTGAGCCCGCCGCCGCTGCTCTGGCCGCACTAGGTCTGGCTGTTCTTGGCGCTCGTCGCCGCAGCTAGAGCCTACAAGGCCGCTTAGAGATCTATCCGACAAAGGCACGCCTCGCGGAGCGAGGCGTGCCTTATTTTGTGCGCGAAGGGGAAGGGCGTCACCAGAGTCTTGGGTGACGGAGCTTTTCATTCTCACGCGGCGACATACTGGAGGCCACGCTTCTGTAATCTCGGGCGCCTCTGACTCCAGCGTTGCCGCGGGGGCTTAAGCGGACCGTCCCGCAGAATCTGTTTGTCAGTGGCTGCCCAGAGCGCAGGGAGAGTCGCCGGGAACGCGGCTACAGCTTCGTCCTGGAAAGATGGGCTACCGCTGCTAGGCAGCTATCTCAGCTCGGCTGGTTAGCCGAGTTGGCTCGCCTACCACTTTAGGCCGAACTTCTCGCCGCCCGTGGGGGCGCCAACTCCACCCTTGAGCGTGCCGGTGTGCTTCGTTGGCGCCTTGGGCGCGTCTGTCGGGAGTGGCAGGTCTTCGTCGGCAGGTTTGGCGTCCTTCACAGGTCCAGCTGTTAGTGCTTTGAGCGACAGGCCTATCCGCTGCTTGTCGCGTTCGACGCTCAGCACCTTGACCTCCACCTGCTGACCCTCGCTCACCACGTCAGAGGCCCGCATCACGCGTCCGTGGGCGAGCTCAGAGATATGGATCAGGCCCTCCACGCCCGCCTCGAGTCGGACAAACGCGCCGAAATCCATCAGTTTGGTGACGACCCCGCTTGGCTTGGACCCGATCGGGTACTTGGCGTCGACGCCGTCCCAAGGATTCTCGGCTGACTCGCGGTAGGACAGTCCGATCTTCCCGGACTCTGGGTCGACGCTCTCGACCTTGACCTTGACGTTCTGCCCTTCGCTGAGCACTTCGCTGGGGTGGTTGACCCGTTCCCAGCTCATTTTGCTGACGTGCACAAGGCCGTCCACGCCGCCGAGGTCGACAAAGGCGCCAAAGTCGCGGAGGCTGCGGACCACCCCCTCGCGGATTTGGCCGGGAGCGAGCTCAGCAAGCAGCTTGTCGCGTTTCTCAGCTCGCTCTCGCTCCATCACGGCGCGGTGGCTGAGTACGAGATTCCCCTTGTCGCGGTTGGCCTCGGTAACGACGCAAGCCAGACGCTGACCGACGTAGTCTTCCGGGGTTTCGACACGGTAAAGGGAGATCTGGCCCATCGGCATAAAGCCTTTGATGCCAGCGACTTGGCACTCCAAGCCCCCCTTATTCACGCCCGTCACCGCGACCTCGACGACCTGACCCTCGGAGACGTCGTCCCAGTCGCCTACCTCGACGGCGGCGTTGGGCAGAGAAAGTTCGTACAAGCCATCCACCAGCCGTACCACGACCAGCTCCATCTCGGCGCCGGTTTCTGGGTGGGCGTCTTCTTCGAACTGCTGGAGCTTCACAACGCCTTCGCGGTGCCCGCCAAGATCGAAGAACACGCTGTCGCCGTGCTGCCGCGTGACCCTGCCAGTGACCCGGGTCTCGGACGGAAGCTCCTGCGAGATTTCGCTAGTTGACTCGTCGATCAGCGCGTCGAGCGACTGGCCGCCCAGGGCCGCTTCGAGCTCGGCCTCCAGTTCGGGGGTGAGCTGGGCCCGCACGTTGGGCGGTGGGTACTTTGACGGCGTCGGCTCCGCGGCCTTTTTGGTGACCGGCGTGACCGGCTTGGGCATCGCGGGCTGGCTGTTTTCCGTTCCTTCGCGCTGATTGCCGATCCTGATCCGCTCGCTCGGGCGGTCGGCCGCAGGCTCCGCAGGGGCCTCCGGCTGTGTGGGCTGCACATCGGCGCCGGTGGACTCGTTTGCTTGCGGGGTGGGGGTCTCTTCGGGCATTACGCTATCGAGAGTCGGTGAACGAGGACGGATTGCCGGGCGCAGGCGCCGCAGCTTTGATCGAGGAGTTTACCAGTCTGGGGCGGCCATCGCCAGCGATTCAGGGGAGGGCGAGAGGCTACTCAAGCACTGCCGTGCCGGAGGGATCGGGCTACAATCCAACCCTGTCGGGCCGTTCGAGGCGGCGCCGATTGGCAGACTCCTAGGAGGCGCCCCACGCCCGATGCTCGACGCCGCACGAATCGCGTTCTTGGTAGTGCACCTGCTGACCAACTCGATGGCAGGGGGGGCCCCACTGGCGGCGGCTGTGCTGCCGCTCTCGTCGGACGTGCGACGGCGTCTGGCTGGGATCGGCCTGTTAGCGTTGCTCTTGGGGCTGCTGGCGGGCGGCCTGAGCACGTTGCTCGTGCTGGCTGGGGCTTGGCCTGCGTACGAGTCCGCCGCGGCGCGACTGCCGTCGCGGGCGTACCTGATGCTTGGGGGCGAGTGGGCGTTCTCGGCCATACTGATGCTGGTGTACTGGATGTCCTGGTCGCGTCTTGCGGGGCGCCGGGTGCTGCACGGGTTGATCGGGGTCGTGGCGTCGACCAACCTTCTTTACCACTTCCCGACGATGATGGTTGTGCTGCGGCTTTTAGCGGAAGACCCGGGGCTCGCGGGGCCTGCGGTCGTGTCGCGGGACGTCTTCCTGGACGTGCTTTGGCGGCCGCTGCCGCTCGGGCTAACCGCCCACTTTTGGGGGCTCAGCGCGCTGCTGGCGGGCCTTGTCGTTCGGCGGCTGGCATTGGCGGGGGAGGGGATTCCACGCGACGCGCGGGTGGGCGCCTTGGTAGCCCTGGTCGGGGCGGTGGGATTGTTCCTGTCGGGCGTGTGGTGCCTGCTCAGCGCGGAGGGCTTGACTGCTCGATCGCTGCTGTCGATGGACTCTCTATCGGGGCTGCTTTTTGCCGGCGGCGTTGCCTGCGCCCTCTGGTTGCTGGCCCGCTTGATGGCTGAGGCATGCACCCGCCGCGTGGCGGGCGACGGCCCCCTCACTGGTGCTGTGCTTGCCGCCCTGCTGATGACCGCGGCCGCGCGCATGCTGTAGCCACGTCGCTGACCAGTTTAGATTTGTTCACACTCTGAATCACGAGATCGAGTGCTATGTCCGCCGATATCGCCACCCTCGTTCACACTTCCGGAGCCGAGGCCCGGGTTCTGGTAAGCCAAGGCTTCAACTGTTTCGCCTGGTCCGCAGTCGTCCAAGACGGCGTGCGTCCCATGCTGTACGCGCCGGAGGGGTTTGAGTCGGGCGACCAGCGAGCGTCGTCGGGCGGGACGCCGATCCTGTTTCCATTCCCGGGGCGGATCGAGCAGGGCCGCTACGAGTACGCGGGTAAGCAGTACCAGGTGCCGGCCGGCGATGCGCTTGGAAACGCAATCCACGGCTTCGTGTTCAACCGCCCCTGGCGGGTCGTGGACCAATCGAGCGACCAGGTGACCGCCGAGTTTGTCGGGTCGGTCGACGCGCCCGACACGCTCGACCTGTGGCCTTCCGACTACGCAATCCGTGCGACCTACCGCCTGGAAGGCGACCGCCTGACGCTTGACGTGACGTGCAGCAACCCCGGCGACTCGGAGTTGCCCTACGGACTCGCGACCCACGCGTACTTCCGCCTACCGCTGGGCGGCGGCGATCCGGAGCAAACCGAGGTGCAGGCGCCGGTCGACGCGCAGTGGGAACTCAAGGATATGATCCCCACCGGGGAGCACGGCCCAACCGACGCGTCCCGCGGATTCGCCGCGGGGATGCCGCTAGCGGGCCAGGCTTACGACAGCGCGTTCCGGCTCAACCAATCAGCAAGCGGCGAGGCAACCAGCAGCCTGTCCGGCGACGGTGTGCGGCTCACGCAGACCTGCGGGGACGAGTTCAAGTGCTACGTGATCTACACCCCGGGTCACCGCGAGGCGATCTGCATCGAGCCCTACACGTGCCTGCCTAGCCCGTTCGGGTCCGCGGCCCGCGGGGCGGAAACGAACCTGCTCGTGCTGCAGCCCGGCGAGTCGCGTCAGCATCGCGTGGTGCTGCAGGTTGAGGCCGCGGGCTGAGCCGCGTGAGTTCATCCGGGGGGCGGCCGGTTGGCCCTGCACAGGGTGGCTCCCCTGCCAAGGAAAACACGCAGGCGAGACCGGGGCTCGCCTGCGTGTTTTGTGGTTTCTGCCGCTGCGTAAGGCGAGCTGCTACTTGGCTGCCTTGCTCGGCTCCTTCTTGGCCTCTTCAAGCGTGCCGCCGGGCAGCTTGCCTCCGGCGATGATCTTGTCGTAGGTCGGGCTCGACTTGTCCTTGGCGTCCGAGTGCTTGGCGCCAACGTCCTTGATCGCCTTGGTGATCTTCTCGACGTCCTTCTTGTCCTTCTTGGTCAGCAGTGGGACCAGGTGGATGCCGTAGGGGTTGTGGTTGGACTTCTTCTTGCCCTGGTGGCAGATGAAGCACTTCGCTTCCTTGGCCGCCTCGACGAACTCCTTGTTCGAGCTGTCGTCGACGTAGATCTTCATCCACTCGTCTTGGAACTGTTTGATCGCGCTCGCCGGGCGAACCGAGATTCCTGTCAGCACCGCGGTAGCTACCAGAGCGCACACTAGTCGCGTCATACTAGATCCTCGTCGTGGAGTTGCCTGTGACTTGCCTTGCCTGCGGCTATCACGGGGCCGCGGGGAGCGGCGGGCCGGGCGTGGCGTCGGGTGGGACTCTCAACTCTTGGGAAGCAGTAGGGATGACAGGAGTCGAACCTGCACTCCCGAAGGAACTGGAACCTAAATCCAGCGCGTCTGCCAATTCCGCCACATCCCCACTTCCCAAGGGGGGACCGCTTCCGCGGCGTCACACTACTATATCTGACGCCCCGGCCCTCGGCCAGTTGATTCCGCCCGCCCCGTCAGCCTAGACGACCTGGGTTTTCCCGGGGACCGGCACGGGATACCGCCCCTCGTCGTCCGGCGTGACCGGCGCCGAGGCGTCCCAGCTGTTGAGGTCCCCGGCGAGGCTCATCTCCGAGGCGATGGCGTCGTCCCAGCGGATCTGCTTGCCGCTGTAGGTCACCATCCGGCCGAGGATGGCCGCCATCGTGCTGGTGGCGCCGTACTCGGTCTCGTTCTGAATGACGCCCTTGCGGAGGTTCGCGATCAGGTCGGTCTGCTCCTGCTGGTGGCCCTGCGGGTTGCGGCCCTCAAACTTCCAGGCGATCTGCCCGTTGGGCTTGAAGATCCTCCCGCCGGAGATGTCCGCGGAGCCCGCGGTGCCGTGGGCGTGCTCGCTGACATTCGTGACGCAGCCGGCCTGCTGTCGGCAGGCGCTCAGCATCGTGGCGCCGCCCGGCATGGTGAACTCGACCATGTGGTGGTCGAAGATCTGACCGAACTGCTTGCCGGTCCGCACCTCGCGTCCGCCCATGCCGTAGGCGTACTCGGGCAGCGAGCCGAACAGCCAGTTGCTGACATCGATGTTGTGGATGTGCTGCTCCACAATGTGATCGCCGCACAGCCAGTTGAAGTAGTACCAGTTGTTGACCTGGTACTCCAGCTCGTTGGGCCGACGGCCGAGCAGCTGCCCCAGCTCGTAACGCGAGCGGTTCCAGAGCGGGCTGCCGTTCCAGTAGACCCGGGTCAGGATGATGTCGCCGATCGCGCCGTCGCGCAAACGGTCGATGGTCTCGATGTACTTCGGCTCGTGCCGCCGCTGCAGGCCGACCGCCACCGCCGTGTTGTTCTTCTTGGCGGTTTCGCCCGCCGCCAGCACGCGCCGGACGCCCGGGGCGTCGACCGCCAGCGGCTTCTCGGTGAACACGTGCTTGCCGGCGTTGACCGCGGCCTCGAGCTGCACCGGGCGGAAGCCGGGCGGTGTCGCCAGCACCACCAGGTCGCAGTCGGTTTCCAGCAGGCCCTTGTAGGCGTCGAGCCCGACGAACTGGCGCTCGGCCGGGACGTCCACGATGTCCTGCACGTTGCCGCCGTCCGAGCCGAGCTTGTCCCGTGCGGCCGCGTTGGAGCTGTTGATGGCCTCTTTGATGCGGTACTCAAACGCGTCCGCCAACGCCACGACCTTGATCGGTCCGGGCGTGTTGATGATCTGCTGGACGGCGCTCTTGCCGCGTCCGCCGCACCCAACCAGGCCGACCTTGATGGTGTCGTCGCCGAAGGTGTGCGGCGCTACCGCCATCGCCCGGCTGGCCAGGCTGGCCGTCGCGACAGCGGCGCCAGAGGCAGCCAGGAACCCGCGGCGGCTGGGGGAGTTTGGCGTCGTGGTTTGTTGTTTCTCACCCATTGCGTTGAAAGCCTATAGGAGGAAAGGGGAGCAGGCGCCCGAGGCCCGGGGCCATTGGTATCCCCCTCATGATAGTGGTGCTAGCGCGTCAACACAAATTTGATTGCCTGCTGGCGCCGCGGCGGCGGCCGATCGCACTTTACCCTCTTCGGAGGTTCCGCTAACGTCCGCGCCCCGAACGCCCCCGGCACCCCCTCCAGGTCTCGCCATGCTGTGCCCGATCAAGCCTTTGTCCGCCTTATTCGCCGCGGCGTCCCTGCTGCTGGCGTCCGTGGCGGTGGCCGCCGACCTCCGCATCGAGACCCGCGTCTACGCCCCGGAAGAGGAGGCGCCGGTCTGCCGCAGCGTCACCCTATTCAGCGGCGCAGCCGTGTACGACTTCCGCGAGGACCGGCCGGTGGTCACGATCTTCCGGGCAGCCGCAGCCGGCAAGCCGGAGCGGTTCACGCTGCTCGACACCCAGCGGCAGGTCCGCACCGAAATCGAAGTCAGCAAGATCGACCACGCGATGGTGAGCCTCCGCAAGTGGGCCGCGCAGAGCGGCGACGCGTTTCTCCGCTTCGCCGGCGACCCCGTGTTCACGGAGTCCTTCGACGAGGAAACCGGCGAGCTGCAGCTCATCGGCGACCAGCTCAGCTACCGTCTGGTCACCGTGCCGATGGAGGACGAGATGACGCGCCTGGCCGTCCGCCGCTTCCTCGACAGCTTCACCAAGCTCCAGACCCTGCTCGAAACCAGCCTGCCTCCCGACCCGCGTCTGCGGGTCAACGAGGCGTTGTTCGTTCATGGCGTGATGCCGGTCGAGACCAAGCTCTTCAGCGGTAAGCAGGACAAGCCGAGCCTGCGGGCCGAGCACCTCACCGCGCCGCTGCTGTCTAAGCGTGACCGCGCCCGCATCGATGACGCGATCGACAAGATGGCCAGCTACCGCCAGGTGAGCAACGAAGAGTTCCGCAGCGCCGGCGTGCAGACCGCCGCCAAGTAGCGTCGGCCTGCTAATCGGCGTCCCGCTGGCGGCGCGCCTCGTACAGCAGCACGGCCGCCGTCACCGAGACGTTCAGGCTGTCGCCCACGCCGAGCATCGGGAGCGAGATCGGCCGCACTCCCGGTCCGGCCCACGCGTCTGTCAGGCCTTCGGCCTCGGCGCCAAGCACAATCGCGGCCGCGCCGCTGAGGTCGGCCTGCCAGCAGCTCTCCTGCGCGTCCGGCCGGGTGGCGAACGCCGGGATCCGCCGTTCGCTGAGCCAGTCGATCGCCTCGCGGCTCGTCGCAACGGCAACCTTCGGCTTGAACACCGTCGCGACGCTCGCGCGGATGACGTTCGGGTTGTACAGGTCGATCACCGGGTCCACCACGACCACCCCGTCGACCCCCGCGCCGTCTGCCGTGCGGAGCAGGGCGCCGAGGTTACCCGGCTTTTCAACGCCCTCGATCACCGCGATCAGCGGCGCCTCGGCCGGGACCCGCAGGTCGGCCAGCGGCCGCTCTGTCGTCGCGGCGACGCTCACCACTCCGTCTTGCCGGTCGCCGTAGGCGAGCCGCTCGAACACCTCGGGCGAGACGGCCACCACCTCGACCCCCGCGGCACGCAGCTCGGCCACGGCGGTCTCGCCACTCTCTCCCAATAGGTCGGCGCAGACAAACGACGTCGCCAGCTCTGCGCCGCACGCCCGGGCCCGCACGCTCTCCCGGGCGCCGTACACCAGCGTTTGGCGGAGCTGGTCCCGGTGCTTGCGGTTGCGGAGGGCGGCGGCCTCCTTGATCCGCGGGTTGTGGCGGCTGGTGATCTGGGTGGGCGTCATCGGGCTCGAATTGCGTTATGTTAGGGGGGCCGCGTGGCGCCCCCACCCTTCATCCTACCCCCGCCTCTGATGGACGTCTTTACCTACGGCACGCTGCAGGCCGACGCCATCTGGCGCCGCGTCTCTCAGCAGGAGTGCGAGTCGGTGGCCGGTGAGGCTCACGGGTTCCTCGCCCGCCGGGTCCGATCGGCCGACTACCCCGCGATGGTGGAGCAGGAGGACGGGGTTGTGCCGGGGCTGGTGTATGTGGGCGTTGGTCCGGAGGCGGTGCGGCGGCTCGACGCGTTCGAGGGCGCCGAGTACATCCGCCGCCCGATCGCCGTGCGGTGCGCCGATGGGCGGGAACGCCGCTGCCAGGCCTACCTGCTCGCGCCGAGTTGCCGGGGCCGATTGTCCGACGATCCCTGGACGCTCGACGCGTTCCTCGGCAGCGACGCGTACCACCGTTTCACCCGCACCTACGTCGGCTTCCCCACCGTCGAACAAGACCAGCCATGACGACCCCGCCGCTCGATCCACAGCAGATAATCGACCTGCTCGGCCTGCAGCCGTTGCCCCAGGAGGGCGGCTTCTACCACGAAACGTACCGCGCGCCGCTCACCATCCCCACCGACGCGCTGCCCGACGCCTACGAGGGGGACCGCCACGCGTCCACCGCGATCTACTTCCTCATCGCGCCGCAGGAGTGCTCGGCGATGCACATCCTGCCGACCGATGAGGTGTTCCATTTTTACGCCGGCGACCCGGTCGAGATGCTGCTGCTGTACCCCGACGGCGACGCCGAACAACGTACGATGGGCGTTGACCTCGCGGCGGGCCAGCGGCCGCAGGTGTTGGCCCCCGGCGGCGTGTGGCAGGGGTGCCGCCTCCGCGACGGCGGCCGCTGGGCCCTGTTGGGCTGCACGGTGGCGCCCGGCTTCGACTTCCGAGACTTCCACGTCGCCTCGCACGAAGAGATTGAATCGCTCGCCGAACACTTCCCGTCGCACGCCGACCAGGTCCGACAGCTAGCGCCCAAGCAATAGGTAGCCCCGATGCGAAACTTGCTCCTGATAGTTCTCTGCCTGAATGTGGCGGCAGTGATCGCCCCGACGCCACTGCAGGCAGAGAAGCCGACCTACGTGATCGCGCTGCACGGCGGCGCCGGCGGCTGGCGGAGCCTGACCGACGAGTCCCGCGCCGAGGTCGAAGCCGGCGTCCACCGCGCTCTGCAGGCGGGGAAAGACATCCTGGCGGGAGGAGGCACGAGCCTCGACGCAGTGGAGGCGACCATCCGCGTGCTGGAGGACGCCCCCTGCTTCAACTCCGGCCGCGGCGCCATCTGCAACATCGACGGCGAGCACTGGCTCGACGCCAGCATCATGGACGGCCGCGACCGCTCCGCCGGCGGCGTGACCAACGTCACGAACGTCAAGAACCCGATTTCCCTTGCCCGGCTGGTGATGCAGCGCTCGCCCCATGTGCTGCTCGGCGGCAAGGGCGCCGAGCGGTTCGCCGAGGTGATGGGCGTCGAGATCGTGCCGCAGAGCTACTTCCACACCGCCGGCAGCGAGGAGGACCTCGCGAGTTGGAAGCGTGACAACCCGTCGCCCGAGGCAAAGGCGCCGGCTGCGCCCAAGGCCCTCGTCGAGACCGTGGGCTGCGTCGCGCTCGACCAGCACGGCAACCTGGCGGCCGGCACCAGCACCGGCGGCCGCACCGGCAAGCTGCAGGGCCGCATCGGCGATTCGCCGATTGTGGGCGCCGGCACCTACGCCGACAACGACACCTGCGCCATCAGCGGCACCGGCGTCGGCGAGCTGTACATCCGCCACGCGATCGCCTACGACGTCTCGGCCCGCATGGCCTACAAAGGCGAGAGACTGGAGCAGGCGATGCGGCACAACCTCTTCGACCGGCTCGACGAGGGGACCGGCGGGCTCATCGGCGTTGACCACAATGGCGCCGCCGTGCTCGAATTCAACACCCGGGCGATGCCGCGTGGCGTGGCGGACTCGAGCGGCCGGTTCGAAGTCAAGATCGAGCGGTAGGCCGACTTGCCGGAATACCTCGCACAGCTGGTCGCGCACTACAGCCCCTTCCAGTGGGCGCTGATCGTGGTGGTGCTGTCGCTCGGCAGCGTTATCCAGGGCGCTGTTGGGTTCGCCTCGGGGTTGTTCTCCATCCCGCTCTTGGTGGTGTTCAACATCCCGCTCGAGCAGGCTGCGGCGATCAACTTCCTGCTGACCGCCATGCAAAACTTCTTCGGCGCCTGGAAGCTGCGTGCCGAGCTGCGCCGCGACGAGGTCATACTTCCGATGGTGCTCCGCTGGGTTGGCATCCCGCTGGGAGTCTTTGCGATGCACCGCACCTCTAGCCTGCCGCCGACGGTGGTCAAGCAGGTGATCGGGCTGCTGCTGTTGGTGACCGTCATTTTCATGTGGCTCTGGCGGGTGAAGCACCGCGAGCGGATCCCGCTGCCCGCCACGGTGGTGACCTTCTTGACCTCTGGATTCCTGCTCGGCTTCGCGGCGATCGGCGGCGCGCCGATGGTGCTGTACGTGAACACGCTGACCTGGTCGGCCGCCAAGTGCCGCGCGTTCCTGTTCCTGCTGTCGGCCACCGGCGTGCCGCCAATGGCCGTGCTGCTCGCCTGGACCTTCGGTGCGCAGCTGCTGCCCGCCGTGGCCGCAGCTGCGGTTGCGATGCCGTTCTGCTGGATGGGGGTGCTCCTGGGCATGAGGCTCGGCCGCCTGCTCGACAAGCGGCTGTTCCGCACGCTCACCTACGGCCTGCTGACGGTGATCGCCGTGAGCTCGGTGCTGTCGCCATGGCTGTCGGGCAGGTAGCCCACGATGCTGCGTTGCACTACAGCCCCAGACGCTCCTTCTTAACCCACGCGATCTGCCCGGTGTGGTGCCGGCCGTGCCATTCGTAGTAGGCCAGCGCCGAAGCAAGGCAGACGTCCTCGCCCGATTCTGGGTGGTGGAACCCACGCGAAAAGTCTCCGCGTGGCATTGATCGCAGCAGCTTCCCCCACCTTGCGTGGAGCCCGCCAAGCAGCATCAGCGATGGCTGGATGGTCCCCTCACGCGACTCGGCGAGATCGGACCAGAGCGTCTCGTCGTACGCCTTGATCGTGGGGTGATCCTCGGTCAGCGCCCACTTGAAACGCACGTACGAGTGCACATGACTGTCCGCCAGGTGGTGCACGATTTGGCGGATCGTCCAGTTGCGGTACTTGGTGTCGAGCTGGTCATCCAACAGCCCGTCAACCGTTGCGGCGAGCTGGGACGGCTGGGTCTCGATACCCGCGATGCAAGCCGAAAGGTCGACCTGGTTCTCGGCGGGCGGCGTGAAGGCGCCCACAGGGTTCTGCGGCGGGTCGGGGGGCATGCGTACGTCCTTTGTTCTTGGGCTTCGGCCTGAGGGGGCAGCGGCGACAGCGCACGCCAGACGCGTGGCGCCTAGCCGTGTAGCAATGAGTACTTCCCACAATCCTCGGACCCAAGCCGCACAGTGGCGGTTCATGGCCTATGGTTGTAGTTGGAGTCTCTTCTCTTGCCAAACCTGTCTCTTCGCGTGAGGGCTTATGCTGTCGGTCCGGCCTAGCGGAGTTGGCTACACGGCGTTGAACAACCTCTCCCGGGCAAACGACCGCCTTGGAGACACCACGCTGAAGCTGGCGACGGGCCTGAGGATCAACACGGCGGCCGACGACCCCGCCGGCCTGATCGCTGCCGAGCAACTCCGCGGCGACCTGGTCGACCTCGCCGCCCACCAGCGGTCGATCGGCGCCGAGCGTTCGCAGCTCGCCGTCCAGCAAAGCGGCCGGCAGCTTGCCGCCGGCATCCTGCACGACCTCCGCGGCCTCGTGGTCGAGGCGACCGGTGACACCGTCTCTGCAGAGCAGAAGGCGGCCATCCAGACCGAGATCGATTCTGCGCTCGACGGTCTAGATCGTGTGGCCGACACGACCGGGATCGGTGTGCATGCCGCGCTCCAGGCCCTCCGCACGGGCGGAGAAGGCAACGTGGTGGATGGCGACCCGGCGGTCGCCACCGAGACGATCGACGCCGAGCTGTCCCGCGTCACCCAGGCGGCCGCGGCCGCCGGCGCGTACGAGAAGTACACGCTGGACGTCGACCAGCGCCTGGCCGAAGATCAGGCGGCGATCACGGCCCGCTCGCTGAGCGAGATCGCCGACGCCGACTATGCCGAGGAGGCGTCCAACCTGACCCGCGACCAGATCACGCTGGGCGCCTCGCTCCGCACGGTCGGGCTGCTCAACCAGATCCGCGGCGAGGGCATCCTGACGCTGCTGGGCGTGAAGTAGCCGGGGGCAAGTTGACCGTCAACTAAATACCTACCCGTTCCAGTGCCCCGCTGTTGGTCTGCGCGCTTACGGCCGTTTCTGCGACACTCTGTCGACTTGGTAGGATCGGCGCATCGCAGCACGTAGTCAGTCTTGCGCCGCGCGGTAGTTGATGGCGTCGCCGCCCCGGTGGGATCGGAATAGACGTGGCTCGAACTGCGATTAGTAGGTCGTAGGGGCTCTTGCATGCGTCTCGACGGCGTGGCGAATCTATATTCCTGGCTTGCCAGTGAAGGACCCGCGACACTAACAGTCAGGATGGGCGGTGGCATACCGGATCGAGAACTGCGATTGGGCGTTCGAGTTCCAGTGTCCGTTAGGCTGGGAGCGACTAGTCAAGACAGACAAAAACGGCGTCCGAGTATGCGATGTTTGCTTGAAGGAGGTAATACGCTGCTCCAATGACGCTGAGATTGGGGAACACGCAGCAATGGGCCATTGCGTGGCCATCTCTGTCGGAGAGTCCGACGACGAAGAAACAGGCGAGTACTTTCTCGGTTTGATTCTGCCTGTCGACGATTAGGCTAGCCTCCGCGAACCAACCTGGTCAAGAACTGTCTGCTTGTGTGGATTCTGTCGTTCCGACTCATTAACCACCTGGAGAGTCCCCGCCTTCTTCGATTACGAAAAACTTGCCCACGCGATCGCGACCCGTGAATGGAGCTACCGCCTGCTGCTCTGGATCAGCCGATCGCTCGAGAGCGGCCTCCTCCAGCCGTCGCGGGCGGGGCGGCACTACAGCGGCGCTGAGGCCGCCGCGTTGTGGATCGAGTCAAACCTTCGGTTCATCCCTGCCGAGCTGCGCCCGCCCCCCGACGAACTCGAGGAATTCACAGCCTTCTTCAGCACTTACCTGACATCATCTTTCGATGTGGTGGTGGAGCAGCCCGATCCCTGCGGCGGAATCCGAGTCATCGGCTACTGCGACTGCCAGGTCTGCCGCCGCATCCAGAACGCCTCGCACTTGCGGGCGAAGAGGGTGTACGCCCGGGATAAACGCCGCGCTGCACTGTTGATGGCAGAGTGCCTGACGCTGATGGCCATGGCCCACAAGATCGAGACAACCGATGAGCGGATCGAGAACTTGCTCTCCCATCCGTCAACCCGACAGCAGGCCGCGTTTCTTGCGTTCGGGCACTGGCTAGTCAGGCGCCTGTCTGGCGATTCCGACGGTCCGGCTGTGCTCGCGCTGTGGCGGATGATCGCGTGGGACCCGCGCGGGGGAATGCGACGTGGATTTGTGCTCGGACTTGGACATTTCCGGTCCGCGGAGAGGGCATTGTTGGCGAGCCTACGGAAGGAGTAGGCTTCCAGGAATGACCAACACCGAGAACCCTTACGAATCTCCGGCCGGCGGCGGCACGCTATCGCCTGACGGCGGTCCTCGCAGGACGCTTTCGCTGTCAGGCTGGCATCTGACGTTATGGGTGGCGGTTGCGGCGCTGGCCGCCGCCGTCGCGGTTAGCGCTTGCCTGAGCTACAACCAGGTTGCGGGGACGGACAAGACGCCGCTGCACATCGCGACGGTCGCGATTGCGATGTCGCTGGGGCCAATGGTCGGTCCCGTAGCGAACGGCGGTCTCTCGGGCGGTTGGTTGGGAATGGTCCCGTGGACCGCCGCGTTGTTCGTTGGGGTGGCGGCGTCGCTCGCGCCGTTCGCCTTCGCAAGGCGTCCGGTTCGGCCCACGGCCTACTGGCTCGCGTGGGCCGGGTACCTGATGATGACGCTCTTATGGTTCGCCTCGGCTGTGCTCGCGCTCGCTTTTGCGCTAAGCTAGCCGGTGACTGATTTCGACCTCCTCGTGCGCTCTCAATCGCTCATGGCCAACGACATCAACCCGTTCGAGTCGCCGGGCGTTGTGGATGAACCTCTCGTCGAGGCGGGGCCGCGAAACGTTCGGGATCGGTTCTCGCTAGTTGGGTGGCCGGTGGTTTATATTCTGAATGTGATCCTGCCGCTGATGCTCGCATGGGGCCTGACGGAACAGCACGGACGCTACGGGATGTTCCTCGCGATGCTGCTGGTGCTGTCTGGCGGCTGGTACGTGGCCGTACGCTGGACGCCGCTCGCCCGCCGGGTCATCGTCGGCGCACTGCCGGTGGCGTTGTCCCAGTTCTTTCCCATCCTTCACATCTACCTGGGCATGGCGTCGATCATGCTGGTTGGGATGGCGACCGGCAACAACGTCTACTCCGGCTCCGGCGGACCGCCGATTGCCAGCGAGCCCGCCGGATTTGCCGTAACGATGCTGGTCGGCGGCGGGCTGCTGCTCTGCTCCGCCGTGATCGGTGGCCTACTGAGCGTGGTTGTGGCGCGGCGGTGGTTCTCGGCGACCGGAGGGCAGTAGACAGCGATGACACCCCTGGAGGCGATCGCTGTCGTCTGCGGCCTGGCGTGCGTGTGGTTGACGGTGCGGCAGAACATCTGGTGCTGGCCGCTTGGCCTGGCGCAGGTGTCGATCTACATCGTGATTTTCTACCAGGCGAAGCTCTACTCGGACACGCTGCTGCACATCGTGTACGTGGGCCTGCAGGTTTACGGCTGGCGCCACTGGCTGAAGGGCGGGCTTGGGGGCGGGCCGCTACGCGTTTCCAGTCTATCGGGGGCGGCGGTGTGTGGTTGGGCCGGCGCAACGCTGCTGGTCACGGCCGGTTGGGGCTGGGCAATGGCCACGTGGACCGACGCATCGCTCCCCTACTGGGACGCCTACACCACCGTAGCAAGTCTGGCTGCGCAGTGGCTGATGATCCGCAAACGCGTCGAGTCGTGGTGGTTCTGGATCTCCGTGGACGTCGTGGCCATCGGCGTCTACGCTTACAAGGCGTTGTACCTGACCTCGGGGCTGTACGCGGTGTTCCTGGTGATGGCGACCCTCGGTTTGCTCGCCTGGGGGGCTTCCGCCAGGCAGCAAGACAATGAAGACCGGACTGACACTCGGCAAGTTTGCCCCGCTCCATAAGGGGCACCAGCTGCTGATTGAGCGGGCGCTCGACGAGACCGACCGCGTAGTGGTCGTTGTGTACGACGCGCCCGGCCTCGCGACGCCGCCGCTGCCGGTCCGCGCCAACTGGGTCCGCACGCTCTACCCGTCGGTTGAAGTGCTGGAGGCCTGGGGGGGACCCGCGGAGGTAGGAGACACCCCAAAGATCCGCCGTGTCCAGGAGGAGTTCCTGCTGGGCATACTGGCGGGCCGTGAGATCACCCACTTCTACTCGAGCGAGTTCTATGGCGCGCACATCAGTCGCGCCCTCGGCGCCGTGGACCGACGCGTCGACGAGCCGCGGGCGATGCTCCCCATCTCGGGGACTTCCGCCAGGGCCGATCCGTATGCGAGCCGCAAGTTCATCGCTCCGCAGGTCTACCGCGACCTGATCACTAAGGTGGTGCTGCTTGGCGCACCGTCCACCGGCAAGACGACGCTCGCCGCCAGGCTTGCCGACGATCTACAGACCGTGTGGATGCCCGAGTACGGCCGCGAGTACTGGGAGCGTCATCAGGTCAACCGACGGCTTACCTCTGATCAGCTGCTGGAGATCGCCGAGGGGCACCTGGAACGGGAGGAGACGCTCGTTCAGCAGGCGAACCGCGTGCTCTTTGTCGACACCGACGCCACCACCACCCGTCGGTTCTCCCACTACTACCTGGGCGCCAGTGAACCGCGGCTCGACCGGTTGGCCGCCGCCGCCCGATCACGATACGACCTGTTCTTCCTGTGCGGCGACGACATCCCGTACGACGACACCTGGGACCGCTCCGGACTCGCCAACCGGTCGACCCTGCAGCGGCAGACCCGCGCCGACCTGATCGCCAGCCGAATCCCCTTCATCGACCTCACCGGCAGCCTCGGTGAGCGGGCGTCGAAGGTGCGAGCGATCCTGTCGGGTTACGACAAGTTTGACTCGTTAGCCAATCAGTTGTGGGCGGCGAAGCCCGAACTATGAGTTTGCCACTGGGGTTGCGTGCGATACCCACCCAGCCGGAGTTGAGCGTGATCGGTCCTCTCAGCGAAGTCATTGTGTATGTCGAGCAGATGGACGCCCAGGTGCGGTTCTACCGCGATATGCTCGGGCTGACGGTTACCCACCCGGACAACGCGACCGACTACTCATCCGAGGCCTGGGTCACCTTCGAGACCGGCGCCTGCACCCTTGCGCTGCACGCCGGCGGCCGGCGGCGATTGGGAGCCGACGCCCCCAAGTTTGTGTTCCGGGTTGCCGACGCCGAACGCACGGGCGTCGCGCTGGCGGCCCGCGGCGTCCAGGTGAGTGACACCCGGTCCCCGGCCCCCGGCGTGGTGGTCGTCGATTGCCGCGATCCAGAAGGCAACGCGTTCTCGATCGAGAGCTCCGGTCGCTGAGCGGGCTCCGCCGGCCCCTACGGGCGGGGTTGGCGACCGGGGCCCACGGGGATGTGGTACCATTATGCCCTCCACTTGTCTTACCGTCCGTTTGCTTGGTTCGTCTCCACCGTATGTCGGATCACTCGAACGTCAGCCACTGGATCCGCCTGGTCAAGGACGGTGATTCGGTTGCAGCGAACCGCATCTGGCAGCACTACTTTGACCGGCTCGTGCGGGCCGTGCGGGCCCGGCTGCACGGGCAGAACCGTGCGGTTTCAGACGAGGAGGACATCGTGCTCAGCGTGTTCGACAGCTTCTACGGGGCGGCTGAGGGGGGCCGTTTTCCCGACCTGGCCGATCGGGACGACCTCTGGCGGCTCCTCCTGCGGATGGCGGCCAGGAAGGTGGTCGACAAGCGGAGGCACGACCAGCGGCAGCGGCGCGGCGGCGACGTCCAGCTCCACTCCTTGGACAACGGCGGCGAGGACGAGGCGGTCATCCAGGCTATCGGCAGCGAGCCCTCGCCAGAGATGGTGCTAATGGTTCAGGAATCGATGGAGCAACTTTTTTCTCATTTGGGTGTCGGGCGGCTTGGCGATTTGGCGGTTGCCAAGTTAGAGGGGTACACCAACGCGGAAATCGCCCTGCGTTTGGGCTGCTCCGAACGGACGATCGAGCGACGTCTGCACCTAATTCGCGAGAAATGCCAGCAGGAATTGGTTGATTTTGATGAGCATCCGTCAGGAAAAACTGCCGATCGCGGCCCTGGAACGAATCGATGACCTCTGTGCCGAGTTCGAGCAGAGGTGGCAGAACGACGACCCGCCCGCCATCGAGTCGGTCCTGCCGGGTGACGTCCCGCCGATGGAACGCGACGTGCTGCTGGCGGAACTGATCGCCCTCGACGTGGACTACCGCCGCCGCCGCGGCGAGAGGCCGTCCATACAGGACTACCTCGGGCGGTTTCCGGAGAGCGCAGGCGTCATCAGCGACGCCCTCGACGACGCGCCCCAACGGTCCGGCGCGTTCGAGCCGCCGGCCGTCGACCGGCTGGCCGAGTTGTTCCCCTCGCTGGAGGTCATCGAGTTGATCGGCGCCGGCGGAATGGGCGCCGTGTACAAGGCCCGTCAGCCGGGGCTCGACCGCCTGGTCGCGCTGAAGGTCTTGCCCGGAGAGTTCGACCACGACGTCAAATTCGCCCTGCGGTTTACGCGGGAAGCGCGGACGCTGGCGAAACTGAGCCACGCCAACATTGTGTCCGTGTTCGAGTTCGGCAAGGCCGAGGACACCTACTACTTCCTCATGGAGTATGTCGACGGATCTACGCTCCGCGATGTGGTGCGGGCGGGGCAGCTGTCTCCCGAGCACGCGTTGACCATCGTGCCGCACCTGTGCGATGCGCTGCAGTACGCCCACGACAAGGGCGTCATCCACCGTGACATCAAGCCGGAAAACATCCTCATCTCGGCCGACGGGGTGGTAAAGATCGCCGACTTTGGCTTGTCGCGGATCCTGGGCGCCGAGAGCCACGTCGAGTCGCTCACCGGCACGCACCAGGTGATGGGCACGCCGCGGTACATGGCGCCCGAGCAGTTTGAGGGCTCGCGGGGAGTTGACCACCGTGCGGACATCTACTCGCTGGGCGTGGTCTTCTACGAGATGCTGACCGGGGAGCTGCCGATGGGCCGTTTTTCGGCCCCGTCTACAAAGGTGCAGATCGACGCGCGGCTCGACGAGGTGGTGCTGCGGACGCTCGAGAAGGAGCCGCAACGCCGCTACCAGCACGCCAGCGAGGTGAAGTCCGACGTGCAGACCATCACGTCGTCCACCGCTCCGTCGCCGGAGCGCACCGTCGCCTACCACGCCCCGTCTGCGGACTCCCCGCCGCCGTCCACCCTGGCGGAGCAGGAACTGGCGGGCCGGATGCTGCTGACGCGGCGCCAGCTGCTGGCGCGGGTGGAGAACTCGCTGCGGCCGCTCTTCCGCGGACAAGTGCTGCAGGTGCTGGTCGGCGTCGCGCTGATCGTGCTGGGGGCCCAGTGCTGGGCCCGCAATACGCAGACGCCGCACCGCCTAGCCAGTGGGTTAATGCTGCACGTGTATGGGGTAGTCGTCATCGCCCAGTCGATGCTGGTGTGCACTCGAATCCGACGGATCGATTACTCCAAGCCGGTCGCCGACATCCGCGGCAGGCTCGACAGCCTGCGGTCCGGCTACCTGCGTGCCGCCGTGATCATTGGGTTCGTGTGGTGGTTGATGTGGATCCCGGTGGCGGTCGCCCTGGGCTTCGACGTGGTGCTCCACCCGAACTCGCTCTACCCCTCGTTGGCCATCGGCGTGGTGGGGTTGGGCGCCTCAGTCTGGTTGTTTAGGCGGGCCCTGAAGCCTGGCGGAGAGACTGGGGAAGCCTCCAGGCGGCAGCTCGCGGGCAAGAGCATCGCCAACGCCTACTTGGCGCTCGACGAGATCGAAAGCGCCCAGATCAGCTGACGGGGGCGTCTCAATACGTCGCAGCCCGTGCCTGCGCTCCTGTAACTCGTTGGACATGAGCGGACGCTGGCGTCCGTACGCCTTGCCGGTTGCTAGAGCGTAGCGACCGCATGAACCCGCCTCGGGCCTCGGCGAGACGCCGCTATGCTGGCGAGGGCGAGCAGGGGCAGCCCTGCGGGTTCGGGAACGGCGACCTCGGTCACCACGGGCTCGCCGTCGGTGCAGTCGCCGCCAAATGCTCCGGCGTTGGCTTCGATCGTGGCCAGGTTGCTGAAGCCGCCCCCTTGCTGGTAGACGATCTCAACGCGGCCACCGCCGCCGCAACCGCCAAGGTTGACGCCGCCGCCGCCATCGCCGCCGTTGGCTTGGATCAGCGTACTGGCGTCGAAGTGGATGTCCCGAGCATGCAGCAGGATCCCACCGCCGCTTCCGGCGCCGCCGTCGGCAAACCCCTCGGCGCCATCGCCGCCGTTCGCCAGGATCGAGGCGCCCGCAAACGTGAGCGACATTGTGGCGCCGATCTCCAACGCCCCGCCGCCGGCGCCTCCCCCGCCGCCTAGCCGCGAAACCCCTTGCCCGCCGCCGCCCCCGCCACCGCTGCCCGCGTGCAGCAGGTCGCGGAGGGGCTCTCCGTAGGCCGGGCCCCCCGGTCGAAACGTCACGGCGACGCCGCCCCGCCCGCCCATCGTGCCAAACCCGCCGCCCGATCCGGAGCCCACGCCACTAACTGACGCGCTGTTCGAACCGACCACACCGTGGCCCGGTCCCACCCCGTCCTGGTTGGCGCTGAATGGGCCGCCGTTGCCGCCGCGTCCGCCCCCCGCCACGCCGGCGCCGCCGATACCGGTCACGACGTTCTGCACCGCGTCGACGCCATCGGCGCCGCTGACGTCGATTGTCCCCGCCAGCGTGGCCGATCCGCGGAACAGCAACGCCAACGCGTTCCCGCCGGTGACCGTGACGGCCTCACCGGACGCGAGCGAGCCGCCGCCGTCGAACACGAACACCGCCACGTCCGGCGCGCCGCCGCCTTGGGCGTGGAGCACCCCGCCGGGCGAGCCGGCGAATGTCAATGCGTCTGTGTCGATAACAAACCCGCCCGAAGGCATCCCGCCCAGTGACACGAAGTCGTTGGGGTTCAGCGGCGCCGACCGCACCTTTTCGATCGTGAGGCAGACTCCCAGCAGCATGGTGGCCGTGGCGGCAATGCGTGTCATGGTCCGAGTCTCCGTGATAGGGGGCTGGCGTCGAGGAGAAGGCAACTCCGGGTGGAAGTTGAGGCAGATCCGGAGGCGCGCAACCGGATGCGGGAACGGAGTGTGTCCCGGAAGGCTAGGCGGCGCGACACGAGGGTAGAAGCGATTGAAGAGCAACCGCGTTGTATCGCCTGACGCGTCTCGCGTCGAGTAGTTGCGGCGGCTTGCGCCGGAATATCGTCGCGGGCCGCACCAATCGGAATAGACGCAACCACCTGTAGCTAGGGTGGTTACGGGACGCAGCATTAGGGTGCGTCGGAGAGGCCAGGGGCCCGATGTGGGGTCCCCGACCAAGCAGCGGGGCTATTCCGCCTCACGCTCGTACGGCTGCTGGATCTCTCCGGCGGGGATCTCGTCGAGCCCGGGGAAGGCGCCGTCCGCGATCTGGGCGCCGAGCGTGGTGATCTGCTTGAAGTACTTGTTGCTCGGCCGGGCGCCGGTCAGCTTCTGACGCAGCTTCTGGCACAAGAGGTCGGCCGAGGCCCGTACGACTTCGTCCTCCTGCCGCGCCGCATACATGCTGGCGCAGAGGATGGTGATCAGGTCCTGGCAGCGGCCGCTCAGCTCGGCCATGCGGCACTGGCGGTCGGCCAGCTTGAGCTGGAACTTCTGCATGGCGCCGTCGATCTCCAGCGCCGTGGCCGTTAGCTTCCGCGACGCGTACTCGGCGTGCTCGCGGAGGTTGGTCGGCATCGCCGGCAGACGGGGCGCGGCGCCCCACATCAGCTTCCGACCGATCAACCACTTCAGGTACGGCATCGCGACCGGCGCCAGCTTCATGGCGTGCATGGGGTTCAGCGGATTAGGCCGCTGGATGCCGGCCGCGGCCAGCGCCTTGCCGACCGGCTCGAAGTAGGTCTTGCCGTGGTGCTTCACCAGCGACTTGAAGAACGCCATGCCGAGCATCTCGCCCTCGCCCTCGTAGATGCAGGGCGCGAGGAAGTCGTGCACGTTGTCGCCGAAGGCGTGGCCGTGCAGGAACGAGCGGCCGCCGTGGGTCTTCATGTACAGCTCGACGGCGGCGTGCTTGAGCGCCTCGCTGCCGAAGATCTTGGCGATGATGCACTCCATCTCGCCGCGGTAGCCACGGTCCAGCAGGTCGCTGCACCAGGCCACCAGCGCATCGCAGCCGACGATCAGGCCCGCCATCTCGCCCAGGCGGCGCTGCACCAGCTCGCGCTGAGCGATCGGCTCGCTGTAGGTGACGCGGAAGTGGGCCCAGGGGATCATGTCGGCCATCATCTGCCGCATCGTGCCCGCCGCGTTGGCGCACAGCGCCACCCGGCCCAGGTTCAGCCCGTGGTACGCGATGGTGAGGCCATCGCCCCTGGTGGGGGTCAGCAGGTTCCGCGCGGGCACGCGGAAGCTGTTGAAGATGATGCCGCGGTTGTACAGCCGCGACAGCGCGTGGATGCCGTACTTCTTGAGCTGGAAATTCTCGTTCTCCTCGGTCGGGAGCTCCACCACCAGCACCGCCGGCTTGCCGTCGATCAGGCAAACCAGCCCGATGGTCCGGCCCGGCACCACGTTCGAGATGAACAGCTTTTCGCCGTTAACGACATAGTCGTCGCCGTCGAGCACGGCCGTGGTGCGGAGCGCGGTGAGGTCGCTGCCGGCGCAGGGCTCGGTAAGCGCGAACGCGCTCAGGCGGGATCCGTCGGCCAGGCCGGGCAGGAATTCCTGCTTCTGGGCCGCGTTGCCGAAGGTCTTAACCGGGTCGACCGCGCCGATGCAGCCGTGGATCGAGGCCAGCCCAGCGATGGTGCCGTCGAGGGTCGCCATGCGGGCGAGGAACGCGGCGAAGCTGCTGAATGAGCAGTCGCTGCCGCCGTACTCCTCGCCGACCAGCAGTCCCCAGTAGCCGACCGCGGCCAGTTCTTGCAGCACCTCCTCGCGGGTCTTGCCCTCTTCGTTGTGCAGCGTGCCGGCCTGTTTGTGGCGGCGGACCACGGCGATGGAGTCGTCCATCACCTTCTGCACCTCGGGTGAGGTCTTCGGCGGGGTGCTGAGGAACTCGTCGGTCGGCACGCCCCGGTCCCACACGGCCCGGTGGGCCGGGCTGTTGATGGTCTGGTACTGGGCCGCGAAGAGCTGCTCGACCTGGTCGTCGGCCATGTCGATGGCGCCGGTGCGGCGGGCCTCGTCCTCGGACTTGCCGCCCAGCTTCAGCGCGGTCTCGGCGAAAGACTCGACGCGCTCCGCCGCGTTTGCGTTGTGGTCCGTGCCGTGGTCTTTGAGGTCCGTTGCCATGCCTGTTCCTTCCTAATTCCCCGTGGGACGCGTCTCCCGTTGGGCGCCCACCTCAGCGAACTGCCGTCTGTTAACTATACGCGTCTGCAGCCCTGCGGGGCACGGCAATCGCTGCAAGTCGTTGTGTCGTCACGGAATCGGACAACGGGCGCAGCCCGCACGACGCTCCCAATCCGACGCGGCACGGCGCACCAGCGCACGAAAAAGGGCCCACGCCGCAGCGTGGACCCAGGGGGAGAAAGCTTGTAAGTCGCGCCGCTACCGACGCCGACGCCCGGCCAGCACCGCGACGCCGAGCACGCCGAGGGCCAGCGTGGCCGGTTCGGGAACCACCGAGAACGACACCCTCAGCACCGGCGTGTCGGAGCTCAGCAGGTCGTGGTCGAAGTTGTAGCCGGCGGCGGTTTCCAGCCCGTCGAAGGCGGACAGGCCCGCGAAGTCGAAGCGGACGACGTCGTTCTCGTCGACCCTGTTGGCGTTGGTCCCAACCGCCAGGAAGGCCGCGTTCGCCGGGTCCTGGGTCTCCGAGCCGGCGTCCCAGATGGCGCTGGCGTTCTGGGTGATCTGGTCGAGGATCAGGTTGCCGTTCGTGTCGAACACCTCGTAGGCCATCGGATTGTCATTGCCCAGGAAATGGTCGTTGCTTGGCACCACCATGGTAGCGAACGTGAAGTAGCGGTTCGTCGGATCGATGTCGATTACGGTCGAAGACGACTGGCCGGGCAGGAACGGGTTGATCGCCGGGCCGAGCACGCTGCCGAGGTCGGCGTCGGGTTCGGCGGCCTCAAAGGCGGGGAACCAATTCGACCCCGAACCGCCTTCGGCGATGGTCACGATCGGCGCGTCGGCGATGTCCGACTGGCCGAGGAGGGGCGCGGTTTCCTGGTTGTTGAACGAGTCGAACAGGCCCTGTCCGAAACCGAACCGGAAGGGCGCGAGCGTGACGCTGTTTTCCGGCGAGAGGTTCTCGACCGTGACACGGACGTTCACCGCGGCGGCGTTGGACGCCGCTGCGGCGAGGGCGAGGGCGGCGAGGGTGGTGCGTAGCATGTCGTAAGCTCCTGGGGTTGAGGGCCGCGCGCACCGGCGGCGCGGCCGACATCGGGTGGGGCGGACGCCCAGCGGGACGCGCCCGGCGCGTCTTGGCGTCCGTTGATCAGGCCCGCCGCGGCCGAGTGCCGTCGGCGGATTCGACCGGTTAGTCGCCGGGCGTGCGCGGCTACTACACGAAGATCGGAGAAAAAGTTGGCGGCGGGCCCGAGTGTGGGCTGGCTCACACTATGGCGCACAGCGAAGACGCTCAGGCGTCGTCTGCAGCACCCGGTTTGGCGACCGCGGCCGCGATCCGCCGCCGCATCTCCTCGGGCATCTGCTGCGACTGGGCGACGCGCGTGCGGGCCGCCTGGTCGATCTGCTTGAGCTGGTCCGCCAGCTTGCGGCACGGGCCGCAGCCCACCTGGTGCAGGCGGACCGACCACCGCTCGACCGCGCTCAGCTCGCGGTAGCTAGCGTCCGACAGCAGCCGCGCCGACTCCTGGCAGCGGAGCGTCAGCAGCATCTTGATGGCGCGCAGGTAGCTCACGGCGGTTACTCGTCGAACCAGCGGGAATTCAGCTCGCGGCGCAGCTCCAGCCGAGCGCGGCAGAGCCGTACCGAAAGGTTAGTCGGCGTGATCTCCAGAACACTACACGCTTCTTCGGTAGTCAGGCCGTCCATGACCACCAGGATAAACGTCTGGGCCAGCGCCGGGTTGATGTTTTCCAGGCATTTGGCCAATACCTCGGCGAATTCCTGCGATTCCACCCCGCCTGCGGACGCCCGACGCCAGTCGTGCCGGCCGCCCTCGGCGAGCAGATCCTCGAGGGCGTCGTTGTCGGACCAGCCGGAAGTCATCTCGGGCCGCCGGCCCGCCCGGCGGTAGTGGTCGATGATCTTGTGCCGCAGGATGCCGACCAGCCAGGTGCCACGGGAGGACTCGCCCTTGAATGATTGGTCGGCCTTGAGGGCCGCCAGGAGGGTTTCCTGCACCAGGTCCTCGGCCGTGGCGGCGTCGCCCCCGACGCGTGGCAGCGCGTAGGAATAGAGCAGGTCGCCGTGGTCGCTGAGCCACTGGAGGGCGGCTTGTTCGGGCGGCGGGTCCATGGGGCGGGGCTGGGGCGGACAACCGGGGGCGTGATCGGTGCGGCGCCCCCTTGTCACTGCCGGCGGGCTCCTTGGATGATAACAGCTCCGCCCGGCCGGGCTCTATCCCACTACCGCACACGGAAGCGCCGCAAGTCATGCACGACCCACGAATCACCAAGCTGGCCGACCTGCTCCTGGACCACAGCTGCGAGCTGCAGAGCGGCGAGACCATCCTTATCGAGGCGATCGACCTGCCGGAGCAGAACCTCACCTGCGCCCTGATCGAGGGCGCCGCGGCGCGGGGCGCTACGCCGCTGGTCACCACCAAGGACCTCCACGTGCTCCGCTCGCTGTACCGCACCGCCACGCCCGAGAGCATGAAGCTGGCCGGCGAGCTGGAACGCACGCGGATGGAGAAGGTGCAGGCGTACATCGGCGTGCGCGGGTCGGGCAACAGCAGCCAGCACGCCGATGTGCCTTCGGAGAAGATGGACCTGTACCAGGAGCACTGGCTGCGGCGGGTGAACGACTACCGCGTGCCCAAGACCAAGTGGGTGGTGCTGCGGTACCCGACCGACTCGTTCGCGCAGGCGGCCGGGATGAGCACCGAGGCCTTCACCGACTTCTACTTCGACGTCTGCACGGCCGACTACGCCCAGATGGCCGAGAACCAGAAGCCGCTGATCAAGCGGATGGAGGACGCGGACAAGGTTCGGATCGTCGGGCCGGGGACCGACCTGGAGTTCTCCATCAAGGGCATCCCGGTGCGGCCGTGCGCCGGCCAGCGGAACATCCCGGACGGCGAGGTCTTCACCGCCCCGGTCCGCGACAGCTTGAACGGCGTGATCCAGTACAACACCCAGAGCCGCTACCAGGGCACGGTGTTCAGTGACATCCGCTTCGAGTTCAAGGACGGCAAGATCGTCGACGCCACGGCCAACAACACCGAGCGCATCAACACGCTGCTCGACTCGGACGACGGCGCCCGCTACGTCGGCGAGTTCGCCATCGGCTGCAACAACTACGTCCGCCACCCGATGCTCGACACGCTGTTCGACGAGAAGATCGGCGGCAGCCTGCACCTCACGCCTGGCCAGGCGTACGAGGACGCCGACAACGGCAACCGCAGCCGCATCCACTGGGACCTGGTGCTGATCCAGCGCGAGGACTACTGCGGCGGCGAGATCTACTTCGACGGCGAGCTGATCCGCAAGGACGGCTTCTTCGTCGTCGACGACCTCAAGGGTCTCAACGAGGGGCTGTAGCCCAGTCGAGCGGGGTCGCCGGTCGTGGTGGATCTCGCTCGTTGACACAAGTTCTATGACACGGGGAGAGTCGGTTGGTGGGAACGGTGCGCGCAGCGCTGGCGAGTGACGACTGGGCGGCTGTGGTGATCGGCGGGGGGCTGCTGGCGGCGTCGCTGACGCTGGTCGCGGTGACGCTGCCCACGGGGTTTGCCGCTGCGCACGCTGACGGGGTAGCCGACGCACCGGCCGCCTCAAACCCACTCGACGGCTGGTTCGGCAAGCCGGGCAAGTGGGATAGCAACCCGCTCCACTCGGTCTGGCGATCGGCAACGGAGAACCAGGCCGTCGGCGTGCTGGGCACGCTGACGGCGGGGCTGGTATTGTTTGGAGCGGTTGTGGCCGCCCGGGGAGAATCGGTCGCCGCGTTCGCCAAGGCCTTCGTCGGGTTGTTCGCCCTCGCGCTGTTGGCGTTGGTAGTTACGGCCCAGTCGACCATCAAGGCGTACAACCTGGAGTACGCGCTGTGGGCGCTGGTGATCGGCCTTGCCATCAGCAACACCGTGGGCCTGCCGGGGTGGCTCAAGCCGGCGACCCGCACCGAGCTGTACATCAAGACCGGCCTGGTGCTGTACGGCGCGAAGGTGCTGATCGGCACGCTCTACCAGCTCGGCGGCCCCGGCTTGGCGGTGGCGTGGGTCGTGACACCGGTCGTGCTGGTCTCGACCTACTGGTTTGGGCAGAAGGTGCTGGGCATCGAGTCGCGGACGCTCAACATGGTGATCTCGGCCGACATGTCGGTGTGCGGCGTGTCGGCGGCGATCGCCACCGCCAGCGCGTGCCGCGCCAAGCAGCGCGAGCTGACGCTGGCGATCAGCATCTCGCTGATGTTCACCGTGGTCATGATGATCCTGCTGCCGATGGCCGCCGTGGCGCTCGGCCTCAGCGAGGAGGTCGGCGGCGCCTGGATCGGCGGCACCATCGACTCGACCGGCGCGGTGGTCGCGTCTGGGCAGGCATTGGGCGAGCGGGCCGCGACGGTCGCGATCACGATCAAGCTGATCCAGAATCTGCTGATCGGGGTCACCGCGTTCGGGGTGGCGCTGTACTGGGTTCGGTACGTCGACCGCGACTCCGGCGCGAAGCCCAGCCTGTGGGAGGTCTGGACCCGGTTCCCGAAGTTCGTCATTGGGTTCTTAGGCGCGTCGGTCGTGTTCTCGGCGGTCCAGGCCTGGGCGCCCGGCGGCGAGTTGATGGTCGACGCGGCGCTGAAGCAAGGGACCGAGCCGCTCCGGTCGTGGTTCTTCTGCCTGGCGTTTGTCAGCATCGGGCTGGAGAGCAACTTCCGCGAGCTGGCCGGCGCAATCGAGGGCGGCAAACCCCTGCTGCTGTACGTGTGCGGGCAGTCGCTCAATCTGGCCCTCACGCTAGCGATGGCGAGTCTGGTTTTTTGACGCACGCCGCCCCGCGGGCGGAGGACGAGGAGGCTGTTAGTGGAGGTGCTTGATTCGCTGCCGGTGTGGGCGCTCGCGCTGGTGATCTTCCTGCTGAGGATCTTCGACGTGTCGCTCGGCACGGTGAGGACGATCGCGGTGGTGCAGGGCAGGACCGGCGTGTCGGTCGCGCTGGGGTTTATTGAGGTGCTGGTGTGGGTCACCACGGTGACGCACGTCGTGCAGAAGGCGACCGGCAATCCGCTGCTGCTGCTGGCGTACGCGGGCGGCTTCGCGGCGGGCAATGCGGCAGGCATCCTGGTGGAAAAACGCCTGGCGTTGGGCGCGGTGATCCTGCGGCTGGTGTCGCAGTCGGCGGGCCGCCGGGTGGCCGACGCGCTGAAGGCCCGCTCGCCGAAGGTGTTTCAATTCGAGGGGCGCGAGCACGACTCGCCCGTGACGCTGATCTACGTGCCGGCCCGGCGCCGCGACGCCCGCCGCCTGATCCGGCAGGCGCAGGAGGTCGACCCCGACCTGTACTACGCCGTCGACTCGGTACGCGAGTCCAACTGGGACGTCAACGGGGCGCCGCCGCTGCCGACCGGCTGGCGGAGCGTGGCGAAGAAGAAGTAGCCCGATCGACTCGGTGAGCGTTAGCCGGCTACTCGCCGGCTATCGCACCCGCTCTTTGGGCTGGCTCCATGGCGCCGCTCGGCTCGGTTGGCAGGAAGCCGACCTTGCCGGTGTGCATGTCGTACACGGCGCCGACAATCCGTACGTTCTCAGACCGGACACACCGGTGCAGTGACGGGATCCGCGTCAGCCGGCGGACGGCCAGCTCAATGTTCCTGCGGACCGCGTGCTCGATCCGCTGTTCGTTGGACAGGCCGGCGGGCAGGCCCATGGTGGCGGGCTCGATCTGGAACAGCAGCGACACTACCTCCGCCGGCTCGCCCTCGGCGTCGGTCAGGTGGTCGAGCGTCGCGGTGACGGCGCCGCAGTGGGTGTGGCCAACCACGACAACCAGCTTGGTCTTGAGGTGCGCGACCGCGTACTCAACGCTGGCCGCGACGTCGGTGTCGACCACGTTGCCGGCGACGCGGACCACGAACAGGTCGCCCAGTCCCTGGTCGAAGATCAACTCGGGCGGCACGCGGGAGTCGCTGCAGCCAATCACCACCGCGAACGGGTGCTGGCCCGCTTCGAGCGCCAGGCGGTGGTCCGCCTTCTCGTGCGGGTGCTGCGACTTGCCGGCGACAAACCGGGCGTTGCCCTGCTGGAGCAGCCGGATGGCGTCGTCCGCCGAGGGGGGAGGGTCGGCCGCGCAGGCGGGCGGCAGCAGGCAGGCCGACGCAAACAGCAGCGCGGCCGCGGCGGGGGAGGGGAGGCGGGGCATGGCTCGGGCGGGGGAGGGGAGGCGGGGCAGGACTCTCCTGCAATGTAGCTGATCGGGCGCGCGACGCGAGTGCCCCGCGTAGACGAAACCGTGCAGCGGCCCGGCTGGCCGTCGTGCGGGGCCGATCGAGACATTCGGCTCCGCAACTCCAGAATCCAGCGCCCTGGCCAGCTCCTCCCGCGGTACTGCTAGGGCAGCGTCACCTTGATGACCGAATCCACCTTGTCGGGCGCCTTGGCGGGCAAACGGAGCAGCAAGCCCTCGTCGGACGCCTGCACCTGCACGGGGTCGCCGGTGGCGAGCAGACTCGCAGTGACGGGTCCCTTCCCGAGTGCGACCACGGGCGAGGTTAACTGGCCATCCGCGGGCCAGTCGAACACGTGCAGGTACAGCACGGTCTTCCCGTCTTCCTGTCGCTGGGTGCAGCGTCCCCACTCGACGGGGAATGGGCTGGAGGTCGTCCCGTAGATCGACTCGCCGTTCTTCGCCATCCAGTGGCCGATCTCCTGGAGCCGCTCGAGGCTTGCCTTGGGGATCTCGCCGTCGGCGGTCGGCCCAACGTTCAGCAGGTAGTTGCCGCCCTTGGACGCGATGTCGACGAGGTTCCGGATCAGGGTCTCGGTCGGCTTCCAGTTGTCGTCGTCGCGGCGGAAGCCCCAGCTGTCGTTCATCGTCATGCAGGACTCCCAGTCGACGCCGGGCAGGCCGGTCGCGGGGATCTGCTGCTCGGGGGTGCCGAAGTCGCCGACGTACTCCTGATCGCCCTTGTTGAGCCCCTCCATTCCTTTGCGGCCTTTGCCGACCCGGTTGTTGATGATCAGCGTCGGCTTCAGTTCGCGGAGGTACGCGTACAGGCGGCGGCCGTCGGGCTCGGTCCACCAGTCGGGCCACTCTCCATCAAACCACAAGACCTCCGGGTCGCATGAGTCGAGCAGCTCCGCGAGTTGCTGCTCCATGTACTTGATGTACTCCTGCTTCCGGTCGGGCTTGATGGTTGACGGGTTGTAGCGGCCGCCGTCGCTCTTGCCCTGCGCGGGGTGATGCCAGTCCATGATGGAGTAGTACGTGCAGAACTTCAGCCCCTCGGCGCGGCACGCCGCCGCCAGCGGTTTCAGCAGGTCCCTGCCGTAGGGCGTGGCGTCGACCACGTCCCACTCGGTGGTCTCCGTGTCGAACAGGCAGAAGCCGTCGTGGTGCTTAGAGGTGATCACCACGTACTTCATGCCCGCCTGCTTGGCGGCCTTCGCCCAGGCGGCCGGGGCGTACTTGGCGGGGTTGAAGCGCGACGCCAGCCGCTCGTAGTCGTCCACCGGGATGTCGGCGGAGTTCATGATCCACTCGGCGATGCCGCCGTACTGCTTCCCCTCCCACTCGCCGCCGGGGATCGCGTACACTCCCCAGTGGATGAACATCCCGAACCGGGCGTCACGCCACCACTCCATGCGCGCATCGCGTTGGGCGGGCGTCTCGGGCGGGATCGGCTGCGCGCACAGCGGGGCGCAGGCGGTCAGCAGCAACAGGCAGCAGAGCGCGGCGGGGCGTTTCATGAAGAGGCTCACGGCGGGGAGGAGGGTAGGTGATCCGAACCCCACCGCGGCGCCCTGTGGGGCGGGCTGGCTAGTCGCCCGCCACGTGCTCCAGCACCGCGTAGCAGCCGGGGTTCCAGCCGTAGCATAGCACGTACAGCTTGCCGTCGACCACCACGCCGGCGGCGTTGTGGATGTGGTCGAACTCGGCGATCCCCAGGTCCTGCTTCGGACGCAGTGTCGCGACAACCTCGCCCTCCTTGACGATCTTCACCACGCCCGGCTGCTTGCCGGCGCTCCGCAGGCAGCCCACCACCATCAGCTGCTCGCCCTTCCACTCGACAAAGTCGACGTCGCACGGGTCCGCGTCGCCGACGTCGACCGAGTCGATGAACTTACCCGCGAGGTCGAACCGCTGCGTCCACTGCCGCTCGCGGTCGGCGATCACCAGGGTCCCGTCCTGCGGGTCGAGCGTGACGCCGTGGTTGGTGGAAAACTTGCCGGGCGTGCGACCCTTGCCGGGGACCGGGCCGCCGAACCAGAACGAGCCGTACGACGGCCCCTCCAGCGAAGCGGTCAGCACGTACTTGCCGGGCGAGTACCCGTCGCAGACGTACAGCGTGCCGTTGCCGGCCACCTCAACGTCGGTCGGGCGGTAGGGGTGGGACTCGTCCTCGTAGTACTCGTTGACGTCCGGGCGGCCGAGCCGGCCGGCCTCCTCGCCCTTGACGGTAAGGATGTGGATCTCGGCGTGCTCGTTGTCCGGCAGGACCAGCAGGCCGCCGTCACGGTCGACGTAGGTGGTGTTGTGCAGGCCGCCCGTCCGCACCCCTTCGGACGACGGGATGACGGTCTTGGTCCGCAGGTCGGGCGAGATCCGCACCGGCCCGACGTTCTTGAGACCAAAGTAGACCTCGCCGGCGGGGCCCTTGGCGAATCCGCCGTGCGCCTTCTCGATGTGCTCGGTGATCTCCTTCGGCAGCTTGCTCAGCTCGGCGTTGTAACGGAACCGGAAGGCGCCCGACCCGGTGATCGCGTCGGCCGGCGGCGCGGCTCCGGCCGGCGCCTTGGCGTCGGTCGAGTGTTCGGCGTGGTCGTGCCCTTCGTGGGCGGCGAGCGGTGCGCAAAAGACGAGCAGGAACAGAGCGGCGGCGCGGAACGGCATCGGCAGGACTCTCGAAGCGGTGGGTGCGGGGGCGACTCTGTAGGGAGCCGGTCGGCTGGGTCGCCCCGGGGGATCGCCCCACTTTAGCCGCCACGGTCCGCACGGGATAGGCTGACGGTTGCAGCCCCCGGCTATTCCTTGAGCTGGAACAGCCGGCTGAGCGCGTCCAGCAGCTTGCGGGGCGAGCCGTAGCGGGACTCGTCGCGCAGCGACTCCATCGGAGCGTGCAGCATCTTGTTGACCAGCCGGTCGGCGAACCGCCGGATCTCGTCCTGCGCGGCGCCGTCCAACTGCGGGAGCTTGTTGAACAGCCGCTCCAATTCGGCCTGCTTCGGCTCCTCCAGCCCGCTGCGGAGCTGCGCGATCACCGGCGCCGAGATCCGGTGGCGGGTGTCGACGAAGAACTTCTCGCGCTCCTCGTGGATGATCCGCTCGGCCAGCGGCAGCTCGCGCTCGCGGGCCTGGCGGTTGGCCTCGCACGCCTGCTGCAGGTCGTCGATGGAGTAGAGGTAGGCGCCGATCTCGTCGGCGATGCGGGGGTCGAAGTCGCGCGGCATCGCCAGGTCGAGGATGAACAGCGGCCGCTGGTGCCGCTGCGGCGCGATGCGGTCGCGGAACTGCTCGAGGGTGACGATCGCCTCGGGCGCGCCGGTGGTGCTGATGATCATGTCGGCCCGCGCGGCCTGGGGGAACAGGTCGGCGAAGGACGCCGACTCGCCGTCCCACTGGCTGGCAAGCTGCGCCGCGCGCAGCGGGTCGCGGTTGACGATGGTGATGTGCTTGGCGCCCTGGTCGGTGAGGTAGCGGAGGGTCTCGTCGGCCATCTCGCCGGCGCCGACCACCAGCACCCGCTTGTCGTCGAAACGCTCGAAGATGCTGCCGGCGAAGTCCGCGATCGCCACGCTGGGGATGCTCACGCGGCAGCGGTGCAGGGCGGTCTCGCTGGCGATGCGGCGGCCCACACGCAGGGCGGACTGGAAGCAGCCGTGGGTCATCGGGCCCGCCACGCCGAGCCGCTGCGCGAGGTCGTAGGCCTCTTTCACTTGCGCCAGGATCTGCGGCTCGCCCAGCACCATGCTGTCCAGGCTGGCGGCGACGTGGAACAGGTGGTCCACCACCTCCTCGTCACGCAGCGTGACCAGGTCGGACCGCACCTCGTCCACGGGCACGTTGTGCGCATCGGCCAGGTGCCGCGCCATCAGGCTGGGGCAGGGGGGCAGGTCGTCCTCGCCGGACGCCACGTAGAACTCCACCCGGTTGCAGGTCGAAAGCAGCACCGCCTCGTTGGTCGGCCGGTCGACGCGCCAGCCCTCCAGCGCCAGGGCCGCCTGGTCCGGCGTGAACGCCAGACGCTCGCGCACCGCCACCCCGGAGCGGTGGTGCGAACAGCCTATCATGCGGAGTTTCATAGCGTCTGCCGCGGCGGTTGGGGCGCCTCGCCCTGCGCGGCGTGCGAGCTGCCGGTCCACAGCAGCGAGGCCAGCACGATCAACAGGAACCCGAACGACGCCACGGTCAGGTAGGCGACTTTTCGACCCTGCCGCGCCGAGGGGTACAGCCAGCGGAATAGTTCTGCGGCTATTAGCCACAGCAGCATGACGGTTAGGCTGATTACGAGGGGGTCGGTCCAGATAGATCCGCCGTTGCCAGCGAGCCGCAGCCGCGCCAGCACCAGCCCCGACCCGAAGCCGCCGGCGACCAGCACCGCGCTGACCCCCAGCGCCCGCGCGTTGAGGTGCTCGAGCACCTCGAGCGACGGCAGCCGGAACGCGCCCCGGGACGGCAGGTTGTGCTTCAGCCGCCAGCTCTGGATTAGGTACATCACCCCGGCCAGGAACCCGACAATCACCGCGACGGTCGCGAGCACGAGCAGCAGCCCGTGCGCGCTCCCCCAGAAGTCGGTCGCGCGGTCGGCCGAGATGGGCCGGTCGCTCGCCACGCCGGCCACCCCGATCAGCGCCAGCACCAGCGGCAGCAGGAACAGCCCGATGCTCTGCCGCGGCGCGGTGAACGTTGCGAACAGGTACACGCACGCCAACGCCAACGCCGACACCGAGGCCCAGTCCGAGGGGCTGGAGAGCGGCGTCTCGGCGCCGCGGGACTGAACCGTCAGGTACGTGACGTGTGCGAACACGCCCGCCACGGCGAACCCCAGCAGCACCAGCCGGTGCCAGCCGAACCGTCGGGCCAGGCTAACGACCTCCAGCGACAGCGCGACCGCGTAGCTCGCGACAAAGCAGAAGGTGGTGGTCTCGGAGAGGTTCATGGCGGAAACGCCCGCAGCAGGCGGCCGTCGGAGGAACGGGCTAGGCGGTCTTGTTGCCCGCGGCCGGCTGCTCCAGGCCGTAGTCCTTGATCTTCTTGTGCAGCGTGTTGCGGTTGATCCCCAACCGCTGCGCCGCCTTGATCTGCACGCCCTCGCACTGCCCCAGCACCTGGGAGATCACCTCCCGCTCGACGCGGTCGACAATGCGGCTGTGCAGGTCCTCGCTCTTCTCGTCGGCCTGGCTCAGGCCCTCGACCACGAGCTGCTCGGCCAGCGAGTCGAAGTCGAAGCGGCGGATGGCCATGCTGTGCGGCTCGCTCTCGCCGCGCACGACCGCCGGCAGCAGCTCGAGCGTCAGCTCGTCGCCCGCGGCCATTACCACGGCCCGCTCGACGTAGTTCTGCAGCTCCCGCACGTTGCCGGGCCAGTGGTAGTCCTGCAGCGCCTCGAGCGCCTGCGGCGAGATGTGCGCGACGTAGGTGTCGTTTTCCTCATTGTAGTAGTTGAGGAAGTGTCCGACGAGCGCGGGGATGTCCTCCCGCCGTTCGCGCAGCGACGGCAGGTACACCGGCACCACGTTCAGGCGGTAGTACAGGTCCTCGCGGAACCGGCCCTCGGTGCTCTCCTCCAGCAGGTCGCGGTTGCTGGCGGCGATCACCCGCGTGTCGACGCGGATGGTCTGGGTGTCGCCGACGCGCTCGAACTCCCGCTCCTGCAACACCCGCAGCAGCTTCACCTGCAGGTGCAGCGTGGTGCTGTTGATCTCGTCGAGGAAGATGGTGCCGGTGTGGGCGGCCTCAAAGCGGCCGGTGCGGTTCTCGATGGCGCCGGTGAACGCGCCTCGCACGTGGCCGAACAGCTCGCTCTCCAGCAGGCTCTCGCTCAGGGCGCCGCAGTTCACCCGCACGAAGGGCTTCTTCTTGCGGTCGCTCAGCTCGTGGATGGCGCGGGCGATCAGCTCCTTGCCGGTGCCGGTCTCGCCGAGTAGCAGCACCGACGCCTTGCGCGAGGCCACCTGCCGGGTGATGCGGTACACCTCCTGCATGGCGGCGCTGGCGCCGATGATGCTCGGCAGCGGCGGTTCGGCGATACGCTGTGGGTTCGGGGGGGTCATGACCCTTGTTGCACGGGGTCGTCGCGGAGGGATTCGATCGTGTCCAGCACGGCGCCCAGCACCCGCTGGGTCTGCGCGTCCGACTGCTCGCTGGCGTTGTAGCGGTCGTACTGGTCGACGATTTCCTGACTGGTCAGCAGCAGCCCGTGCTGCTGGACGCTCTTGTCGAAGGCGGCGGCCGCGGCGTCGCGGGTGGCGATCGGCAGCACGTCCTGGCTGGCCAGGTTGGCCAGCGTGCGCTGGCTGTCCGGCGTGCCGACCAGCGCCAGCGAAGGAAGCGTCGACGCGATGTCCGACGAGCGGTTCACGGCCGCGAGCAGCTCGTCCGAGCGGCCCCGCAGGTTGTAGAACGACGGGCCCTCCGACAGGAGGTCCTCGATCCAGCCCGCGGCCACGGCGGCCTGCTCGGCGCGCTCGTCGGCGGACGGCATCCCCCGTGGGGCCGCCGCGCGGGCGGCGGCGGCGATCGACACGGTGTCCTCACTGCTGTGGGGGCGGGGGAACGTGAGCACGCGGTCGTGCTCCCGCGCGACCTGCTTGGCGTGGTCCAACTGGCCGTCGGCCGCCAGCAGCACGACCGGCAGCATCGCGGTGGAGGTCTGCCGCCGTACGCGGAAAAGCGTTTCGCGGAGGACCGGCCGCAGGATGCCCATGTCGAGCACCACGAATTCGATGTCCGGGTGGTCGACCGCCTGGCAGACCACCTGGGCTCCGACGTTGGTGGCGAGGCCCTGGATGCCGGCGCCGGCGAGCCGGCCGCTGAAGGTGGCGGCGTCGACCGTCTTGGGCATCGCAATCACGGCGGCGGACTCGCCGTCGCTGCTGGCGAAGTACATCAGCGCGGCGGCCACGCGGCTGCTCCCGGGGAACGGGCTGGATGGGTTGATCGCCATCACGGCCCGCAGCGCGGCGAAGCGGACCGCCGGGTGGTCGGCCGTCAGGGCGGCGGCGAGCGGGGTCGGTTGGGCGTAAACCGACATCAGCACCGCGGGGTCGCGGCGCTCGCCCATCGCGTCGGACGCCAAGATCGCGGCGCCGGTCAGGCCTTCGCTGAGCGCCAGGTCGAGCGCTGCGATGAGGGTAGTGGCGTCGGCGTCATCGACCGCCGGGCCGGGCAGTGTGACGCGGCCGCCGTCGGACTGCAGCCACTCGGCCTGCAGCCGGTAGGCGAGCGCCCGGGCGTTGCTGGCGGCGTCGCCCTGGTTGAGCCGCCACAGGTCGCTGGTCAGCCGCGCGGTGCGGACCTGGCCGGCCAGCTCGCGGGGCAGGAGGGTTTTGGCCGGGGCGTTGGCCTCGGCGTCCCAGCCCCAGACCGCGATGGCGTCCTGGTTGTCGGCCCGGCGGGCGGGCACGCCGCCGGTGGACTGGTCGATGGCCGCCTCAAGCAGCGGCGCGGCGGCCGCGGGGGAGAAATCGGCGCCGGCGAGCTTCTCGAGCGACCAGCGGGCCGCCTTGCCGAGCGGCTGGTCGTAGTCGGGGCCGCCGGCGATGGCCGCCAGCCGCGGCAGCGAGGGCCGGTCGTCCATCTGGCCGAGCGCCCAGGCGGCCTGCCGGCGGGTGTCGTCGCTCGGTGCGTCGAGCGCGGCGGCCACAATCGGGTTGGCCAGCGGCGTCATCCGCACCAGCGCCTCGCGGAGGCGGTTCTGCCGCGTGGCGTCGTCGCTGGCGGCCAGCGCCCCTAGAGCCGCAACCACGCCCTGCTCGCCGGCGGCGCGCAGGCCGACCAGCCCGGCGCGGCGTGTCGCCGCGTCGTTCGAGCCGAGCTGCTCGATCACGGCGGCAAGCTTCTCGGGAGAGGTAGACGCGGCGCCGGCGGCCGTGACGCACGCCACGACGAACTCGCGGGCCTCGGGGCCCAGCTCGGGCGAGCGGGCCAGCTTGTGGATCTTGGCCGTGCCGACGCGGGCCACCAGCCCGGCACGCTGCTCGTCGGTAAGCTGCAGCCCGGCCAGCTCGTCCATCAGCGGCCTGGCGAACTGCCCCTCGCCCAGGTTGAGCAGCACCAGGATGTCGCGCACGTAGTCCGCAGGCGCCTGGCGGTCGTTCGCCAACACAATCGACGCGACGCGTCCCGGCGCGGCGGGCTCCAGTTCGGCGCCGGCGGGATCGTTGTCGGTAGCGGGAGGAGCGGGCGCGTCTTGGTCGACCTGCGCCCGGGCGGGGACGCACAGGGACGCTGCGAGCAGCGCGGACGCGAGGATAGGAAGCCGGACGTTCATGCGTTGTGACTCGGGATGCGTGCTAATCTCTCAGGCGATCCTTCCAAACGGCAATCTGCTCCTCAACCTTCGCTGGGTTGGTGCTTCCAGTGCTGCAAAACGCTTTCACGGCGTTCTCGACGCCCAGGACGTCGTAGACCGATTCGTCGAGCGACTCGTGCGCAGACGTGAAGAAGTCGACCGGCAGGTCCGACAGCCGCTCGCCGCGCTTCATCGCGGCGCCGACCAGCTTGCCGATCAGCTCGTGGGCGGTCCGCTGCGGAACGCCCTTGTGGATCAGGTGCTCCATCAGCGTGGTGGCGTCGAGGTAGCCGTCCTCGAGGCGGGCCTCGATCGACTCCCGCTTGAGCTCCGCGTCCGCCACCAGCGGCGCCGCCAGCTCCAGGCACGCCCGCACGGTGTCGGCCGAGTCGAACACCCGCTCCTTGTCTTCCTGCAGGTCGCGGTTGTAGGCCAGCGGCAGCGACTTCACCAGCACCAGCAGCGACGTCAGGTTGCCGTCGACGCGGGCGGTCTTGCCGCGGATCAGCTCCAGCACGTCGGGGTTGATCTTCTGCGGCATGATCGAGCTGCCGGTGCAGAACTGCTGGGGCAGCTTGATGAAGTTGAACTCCGTGGTTGCCCACAGGATCCACTCCTCCGCCCAGCCGCTCAGGTGGGTGGCGATCATCGACAGGCAGAACGCGAACTCAATGGCGAAGTCGCGGTCGCTGGACGAGTCGAGGCTGTTGGCCACCAGCCCCTCGAACGCCAGCTCCTTGGCCACCAGCTCGCGGTTGATCGGCACGGTGGTGCCGGCCATCGCGGCGGTGCCCAGCGGCAGCTGGTTGACCCGCTTGCGGCAGTCGGCCAGCCGCTGGCGGTCGCGGTCGAACTTCTCGCAGTAGGCCAGCCAGTAGTGATTGGCCAGCACGGGCTGGGCCCGCTGCAGGTGGGTGTAGCCCGGCAGGATGACGCCGCTGTCCTTTTCCGTGCGGGTGAGGAACGCGTGCTGCAGGCCCTTCAGGCGGCGGTCGATGGCGTCGATCTCGTCGCGGACCCACAGCCGGAAGTCGGTGCTGACCTGGTCGTTGCGGCTGCGGCCGGTGTGGAGCTTGCGGCCGATGTCGCCGATCCGCTCGACCAGCGCCCGCTCGATGTTCATGTGGACATCTTCCAGCTCCCGCTTGAAGGGGAACTTGCCGGCGGCGATCGCGTCGCCGATGGCGGTCAGTCCCGACACGATCTGCTTCCGCTCGTCCGCCGTCAGGACGCCTACCTCCGCCAGCATCCGTGCGTGGGCGATGGAGCCGCGGATGTCGTGCTCGTAGAGCCGGCGGTCGAAGCTCACGCTCTCGGTGAACTCCTCAACGCGTTCGTCGGTGGCGGACTCGAAAACTCCGCCCCAGGGCTTATCGGACACGGCAGGCAGTGGGCAGCGAGGGTGGCGGGCGGGCGGCAATCTGGTGGGCAGCGTCGCGTGACGCGTCAACTCGTTTACGGTAAACGGCTTACGTGAGTAAGTCAACGAGCGGCGGGCAGCCGAAGCCTAATTAACAGGCACATTCCGCATAAGCGTTCGTGCCCCACCGCACTCGCCGCGAAGCGATTGCGCTATTTCTTCCACTGGCCGGCAAAGATCTGCCCACCGCGTGCGAATTCCTGGACAATACGCCGGTCGACGCTTTTCCCGGCCCCAACCTCCCAGCCAGCCGCAAGGCGACCGCAATGCTACTCCTACTGGCTCAAGACGCCTCGTACCCGTCGATGAACATCAACTCGGACCAGTTCTTCGTGCTGGTCATTATCGCGATCGGCTGCCTGACAGCGCTGCTGATCACGGTGTTCAGCATCTGCGCCGGCATGGCGTCGTCGCTGCACCGCAGCCGGATGGAGAACGACCTTAAGCGCGAGATGCTGGACCGCGGCATGACGGCCGACGAGATTGAGACCGTCATCAAGGCCAGCAAGCCGACCGACTTCCTCGAGCGGATGGCGGACCGCCGGCGGCGCTAGCGGGCGCGGCGGGGAGTTTTTCTTCACTTTTCGGGGTTCGCCCAGGGCATAATCGGCCTCAATACAGGTAGCGGCAGCAAGCCGACTTGCTTCGACGCCCCTGGAGTGCCCGATGCCGACCACCGCCAAACGCCTGCTGAGCTCGGCCCGCGCCCACCGCGGCGGCGAGGCCATCGCCCCGACCGACGGAGAGCTGCTGATGCGGTTCCGCCGGTCCGGCGACCGGGAAGCCCTGGCCCAGATCCTCGACCGACACGCGTCGATGGTGTGGGGCGTCTGCCGCAACGTGCTGCACCGCGAGCAGGACGCGCAGGACGCCTTCCAGGCGACCTTCCTGATCCTGCTGCGTCGCGCCGACAGCATCCGCGCCAACGACTCGGCCGCCGGTTGGCTGTACCGCGTGGCGCTCCGCGCGGCGTGCGACGTCCGCCGCACGAGGCTGCGTCGCCGCGAGGAGCCGCTCGACGCCGAGCCCCCGCAGCCCGAGCCCGCGTTCCCCGACATCGAGCGGCGGCAGCTCGCCGCGGCCCTGATGGAAGAGCTGCGGGCGTTGCCGGACAAGTACCAAGTGCCGCTGGTGCTGCGGTACCTGGAGGGCCTGAGCCGCAGCCAGATCGCCGACCAGCTCGACACCACCGTGGCCGGCGTGCAGGGCTGCCTGGTGCGGGGCAAGCGTCAGCTCCGCTCCCGGTTGGTGCGGCGGGGCGTGTCGCTGTCGGTCGCGATGGGCGTGGTGGCCGGCGGCCGGCCGACTGAGGCCGCGCCGGTAGCCCCCGTGATCAACTCGGGCGGCGCCGCCGCGGCGTTCTCTCCGGTCGTTCAACAACTCACCGCCAGCGGAGTCCACACGATGCTCATCGCCGCCTACGCCAAGCCGGCCATTGTCGCCGTTGTCCTAACCATGGCCGCCGTGCTCGCCACGACAAGTGCGTCGCCCCGCGCCGCATCGACGCTCGCGTCTGGTCCTCCGCTGACGCTCGACTCCACTCCGGCGCAGTCCGAGGAAGCAGGCGCTATCGCCATCTCGATCGCCGCCGACCGTGGCGTGCCCAACAGCCAACCCGAGGTCGCCAATCCCCTCAATCAGGCGATGCTTGTCGAGGGGCTGATGAAGGACCCGCACGGACCCAGGCTCACCCGCGAGGAGGCGGATTGGCTGGTCGCAACCGGGTTCGGCGACCCGGCCGATCCTCGCCGGAGGTTGATTGACAAGCTGGAGGCCGCCTCGCCTGGCCAAGACTTCCTCAGCCTGTTTGCGTCGAAGAAGCACCGGGCTGAAGGGACGCTCGACAAGCGGTTTGATCTGGTCGCGGCCGAACTCAGCGAACGGTCGACGGATGCCGACAAACAGAAAGCTACAGACAATGCGATCGAGTTGCCCGTGGAAGTAGAGGTCGAACACGTGCAGCTCGATCTGGTCGACGCGAAGCCGGACCCGGCAAGAGCCGAACCGCAGCAAGAGCTAGTCGACGCGTATCGACGTTTGGTTCAAATGATCCGGATGCGGCACGAGCAGGGGACGATCAACGCCACGCCGCTGGCCGCCGCCGAGAGCCGGTACGCGTCGGCGCTGGCCGAGCTGCACCTGCTCCGCGGCGAGCGGGACGAGGCGGTGCGTCAGTTGCAGGCCGCCGTCGACGGAGCACTGAAACGCACGCGGTTCTTGCACTTGCAGATGGCGATGGAGGAAGGCACGCCGGCGTCCGTCGACGAGATGTTCGACGCCGCCGAGCAGCTCGCCCGGGCGAAGCAGGCGCTCGTTGCGGCGCAGCAGGAGGCCGGCGTCCAGTTACGCCGCGCGGAAGGTGGAGGGGAGGAATCGGCAGCGCGTCGCAACGAGCGCTCTCGAGCTCCGGTGATGCAGGCCGAGGCAATGCAGGCCCAGGCCAGGGCGTTAGAGCTGCAGCGAGAGATGGCGATGCTGCAGAAGCACGCCGAGCAGTTGCAGCGTTCCGCAGCCAATGGCGGCGCCCCAACCCCACCGCCATCGCCGTCGCTCAACATCACTGCGCCGTTCCCTCCGACTGCTCCTGTGCCCCCAGACGCGGCGTTGCCGCCAGGGCCCCCGACGCCTCCGGTGGCGGCTATGTCGCCCTCGGCTGAGTCGAGCCGTGACACCGTCGAGCCGGGCGATCGGATCGTGATCAGCCGCTCACACACGGTGTTCGAAGAACGCATGTCGCCCGAGGGTGAACGCCAGAGGGTTCCCCGTGAAGTGCATGAGCAACAAGTGGCGGTCACCGACGCGGAAGGCAATCTGAATCTGCCGGGCATCGACAAGGCCATCCCACTCACGGGCCGCACCGTCGCTGAGGCGACGCAGTTGCTGCAGGAGCACGACCCACGCTTCGAATCGGTGAAGAAGTTCTCCGATAGCGATTCAGCGAGCGGACTCGCCAGCCCGCTCGTATCGGCTTCGCCGGGCGTCAACGATCAGCTCGACGCCATGCGGCGGCGGCTCGAGGTGCAGGGCAGGGTGATTGAGGAGCTGCAGCAGAGATTGCAGACGTCAGGCGGTTCACAGTATGGCCCCGAGTCGACGATGAAGCAGGGGAGCTGGAATGCAGAGCACGAGCCGTCAGCGATCGACCCGATGGGGTGGGCCGTTATCGCGGATCTCAGCGTTGGTGCGCACATGCCGGTGTTGTTTCCGGGCGACCCGCGGCCGCGACCGCACCTAAGGCTCGTCCGTGCTGCGAAGAAAGATGGCTTGGCAGGCGAAGCGACAGGCCTCATGGCGGTGGTGGATCCCGGACGAGAATCTGACGCCCTTGCCGCAACCCTGCGTGGCTCGGGGGGCCCCGCGAGTCAGGTCGAAGTGCGCGGCCAGTTGTTCGAACTCCGCGAGCTCGGTCCGGGCCGGGCGCCAGGTTCCACACTGATCCTGCTTCGCTGCGTACAAGGACGCACTGACGAAGAGCTCGACGCGGCCGTGCCGAGTGTCGAGGAAGCGATGCAAGTTCTCTATAAACCGCGGGACAACCGCCAGCAGCTCTCGCAACTCCGGGAGCAGGCCACCCAGCTCACCGAGCAACGCGATCAGCTCCGCGAGCAGGTCGAGGCCGCCAAGCAGCAGGTCCAGCAAGCGCGGGAAGAGGCCGCGAAGCAGCGCGCCATAGCGATGCAGCAGGCCCAACAGGCGATGCAGGAGGTCGCGCGGGTGCGGGAGCAACTCGACCAACAACGGAAGGAGCTCCAGCGGCAGGCCGAGATGCTGAAAGAGCAGCGGAAAAACGAGCAGGGGCGTGGGGCCGGGGCGGAGAATCCCGCACCGGCCGCGGGCGACGAATCGGACAACTCCTGACCGCGGGATTCAGCCGGTTGTCGGGCCGGCTACCGGCGTGCTACCTTGGAGCGATTTTACCCGCTCCGGCAGGACAAGGTCGGGCTGCGTCGCCCCGCCTCCCCCCGCCGCACGACCGCCTTCCCCCCGCCCCGACGTGCCTCGACGCGACGATATCCACAAGATTCTGCTCCTCGGCAGCGGCCCGATTGTGATCGGCCAGGCCTGCGAGTTTGACTACTCCGGCACCCAGGCGTGCAAGGCCCTCCGCGAAGAGGGCTACGAGGTGGTGCTGGTCAACTCGAACCCGGCCACCATCATGACCGACCCGGCCACGGCAGACCGGACGTACATCGAGCCGCTGACCTGGCAGGTGGTGGAGAAGGTGATCGCCAAGGAGCGTCCCGACGCGCTGCTGCCCACGCTCGGCGGCCAGACCGCGCTCAACCTGGCGATGGACCTCGACAAGCACGGGGTGCTGGAGAAGTACGGCGTCGAGATGATCGCCGCCAACGCGGACGTGATCGACAAGGCGGAGAACCGTGAGCGGTTCAAGGCCGCGATGGACAAACTCGGCCTGGGCGTCTGCAAGGGCAAGACGGTCCAGACGCTCGAAGCGGCCCGCGAGTGGATTGAGCACATCAGCCTGCCGGCGATTATCCGGCCCAGCTTTACCATGGGCGGCTCCGGCGGCGGCATCGCCTACAACCGCCAAGAGTTCGACCAGATGGTGCGGCACGGCCTGGACCTGTCGCCGACCACCGAGGTGCTGATCGAGGAGTCGATCCTCGGCTGGAAAGAGTACGAGATGGAGGTGATGCGCGACGCGGACGACAACGTCGTGATCATCTGCTCGATCGAGAATTTTGACGCGATGGGGATCCATACCGGCGACTCGATCACCGTCGCCCCGGCCCAGACGCTCACCGACAAGGAGTACCAGCGGATGCGCGACGCGTCGCTGGCGGTGATCCGCGAGATCGGAGTCGAGACCGGCGGCTCCAACATCCAGTTCGCGATCAACCCGGCCGACGGGCGGATGATCGTCATCGAGATGAACCCCCGCGTCAGCCGCTCCAGCGCGCTGGCCAGCAAGGCGACCGGCTTCCCGATCGCCAAGATCGCCGCCAAGCTGGCCGTGGGCTACCGCCTGCACGAGCTGCCCAACGACATCACGCGCGAGACCACCGCGTGCTTCGAGCCGTCGATCGACTACGTGGTGACTAAGATCCCGCGGTTTGCGTTCGAGAAGTTCCCCGACGCCGACGACAAGCTCACCACGCAGATGAAGAGCGTCGGCGAGACCATGGCCATCGGCAGCACGTTTAAGGAGAGCTTCCAGAAGGCGCTCCGCGGGCTGGAGGTCGGCGCGTTCGGCTTCGGCTGCGACAAGAACGACCTGTGGTACGGACCCAACGGCGAGCCGGGCGACCAGCGGCCCGACGAGGAAGAGATCCGCGCGCAGCTCGCCTCGGCCGGCCCCGACCGCATCTGGCACGTCCGCTACGCGTTCAAGCTGGGCCTGTCGGCGGCCGAGGTGTTCGAGATCACCGGCATCGACCCCTGGTTCCTCGACAACCTGCACGAGATCGTCGAGACCGAGGACGAGCTGCGGGCCCTGGCCGAGGACGGGTTCACATGGGAATCGATCACCGACGCCCAGCTCCGCACCGCGAAGCGGTTTGGGTTCTCCGACCGTCAGCTCTCGGCCATCTTCGGCCGCGGCGAGCTGGAGGTGCGGGCCGAGCGTATCAAGCGGGGCATCCAGACCGCGTTCAAGTCGGTCGACACCTGCGCCGCCGAGTTCGAGGCCTACACCCCCTACTTCTACTCGACCTACGAGGACGAGGACGAGACCCCGCCCAAGCCCGACGGCGACAAGAAGCGGATCATGATCCTGGGCGGCGGGCCCAACCGCATTGGCCAGGGCATCGAGTTCGACTACTGCTGCTGCCACGCCAGCTTCGCGCTGCGTGAGCTCGGCATCGAGTCGATCATGGTTAACTCCAACCCGGAGACCGTCAGCACCGACTACGACACGTCTGACCTGCTGTTCTTTGAGCCGCTGACGGTCGAGGACGTGCTGAACATCTGCGACCGCGTGCAGCCGGACGGGGTGATCGTGCAGTTCGGCGGCCAGACCCCGCTCAACCTGGCCCGCGCGCTGCAGGAGGCGGGCGTGCCGATCATCGGCACCAGCGTCGACGCGATCGAGGACGCCGAGGACCGCGAGAAGTTCGCCGCGCTGCTCGAGCGGCTCGGCCTGCGGCAGCCGCCCAACGGCATCGCCCGTACGATGGACGAGGCCCGCCGCATCGCCGGCGAGATCGGCTTCCCGGTGCTGGTCCGCCCGAGCTTTGTGCTGGGCGGCCGCGCGATGGAGATCTGCTACGACAACGCGCAGCTCGAGCGGTTTGTGGCCGCGGCGTTCATCGCCGCCCAGGGGCAGCCGGTGCTGATCGACAAGTTCCTGGAGGGCGCCACCGAGGTGGACGTCGACGCCATCGGCGACGGCCAGACCGTTGTCGTGCCGGGCATCATGGAGCACATCGAGGAGGCGGGCGTGCACTCGGGCGACTCGGCCTGCTCGATCCCCGCCTACAGCCTGCCCGGCCCCGTTCTGCAGGAGATCCGCGAGGCGACCGTGGCCCTGGCCAAGGAGCTGGACGTCAAGGGCCTGATGAACGTGCAGTACGCGGTGCGTTGGGAGGGCGAGCAGGGCGGCGAGTCGCGTCCGGTGCTGTACGTGATCGAGGTGAACCCCCGCGCCAGCCGCACCGTGCCGTTCGTGTCAAAGGCGACCGGCCTGCCGGCGGCAAAGGTCGCCGCGAAGGTGATGGCGGGCGTGTCGCTCGTGGAGCAGGGCGTCACCAAGGACCCGATCCCGGCGCACGTGTCGGTGAAGGAGGCCGTCTTCCCGTTCAACAAGTTCAAGGGCGTGGACATCGTGCTGGGCCCCGAGATGCGCAGCACCGGCGAGGTGATGGGCATCAGCCCGCGGTTCAGCCTGGCGTTCGCCAAGAGCCAGCTGGCGGCCGGCACCGTGCTGCCGGAGTCGGGGAACATCTTCCTGAGCGTGGCGCCGCGGGACAAGCCGGCGGCGGTCGGGCTCGCCCGGCGGCTGGCCGCACTGGGCTTCTCGATCCTTTGCACGCCGGGCACCGGCAAGGTGCTGCGGGAGGCGGGCGTCGAGTGCGGCGAGGTGAAGAAGATCCAGCAGGGCCACCCCAACCTGTTGGACTACCTGGCCGACGAGAACGTGGCGCTGGTGATGAACACCCCGGTCGGCAAGGGCGCCCGCACCGACGAGGGCCGCATCCGCGCCGCCGCGGTGGCGGCCGGCGTGCCGTGCCTGACCACGCTCGAGGCGTGCGAGGCCGCGACCCGGGCCATGGAGGCGCTCCGCGTAGAAGAGATCCAGGTCGAGAGCCTGCAGGAGCGGTTCGGGCTGTAGGCTCGGTCCGCAAACCGCGATCCTGCCCACCTACCAGCCGGGGTCACGCATGGCGGAAGACGCGGGACACCACCAGCCCATCGACGAACCACCGCCGTTCGACGCCAGGGTGCCGCTCGGGAATGGCGGGGGCGACTCGCTGCCGCCGCTACGCGTGCACCACCTGCTGCTGTGGATGGCGGTCGCCTCGGCGTTGTTCGCGGTGGTGTTCTCCGCGATCCGCAACTCGCCGGCTCTGGACGACTCGGGCGGGGTGCTGAACCTGCTCTGGTTCTTGCCCGCGTCTGCCGAGATGTCGGCGCTTTGTGTAGTGCTGTCGGCCCGCCGCTCCGGCGTCGCCGTGTGGCAGCCGGGGCACGGGCTGCTGCTGTTGTCCTCGCTGTCTGTCGCGCTGCACATCGCGTTGTGGGCGGGAGTGGCGTTCGACGGCTGGCGGATGGCGACCGCATTTGAACTCTACGTGCTGCTGCGCGGCGTCGCGTTGTTCGCCGTCAGCCTGGGCCTGGCCCGCACATCGAAGTTCGCGGCGTGGCGTGTCACGTTCCTCTGGATGGCGGCCGAGCCGATTGTGGGATACATGCTGCGGTCGTACTTTTACAGCCGCGTGGGCGCTGCCTACCAAGACGCCGTGGTCGCCGCCTACCTGGCGGCGATCGTGCCCCAGCTGATCGCGATCGCGTTCGTGACGCTGGGAGTGTGGAGCGACCGCCGGAGGGGCGCCCAGCGTCACTGGACGCACTGGGTCGGCGTGGCGAACGTGTACATCTACCTGGCGGTGCTGGCCGTGGCATTTGCGGTTCTCTACTACGGGCCGGAGCCGACCGCGGCGGCGAACTGACCACCGCGCTACGGCGATCGCGTGGGGATAGCCCGGCTGGGGGGATTAGTCCGGTTGCGCTGCGGGCCGCGCGACGTCGGTTGGCCCGGGCCGGGGGCAAATGCTATCCTGAAAGAACCGACGCGGCCGAGGCCCCGACGGTGACCATCGCCGTTCTCAACCAGCTTATTACGAGGCCGTCGCTAGCAATGACGATGCTGTCGCTTCCCCCCTCTGCCCCGACCCGCCGGACCAAGGCGCCGGCCGTGGCGGCGGCGCTCGGCCTGCTCGGCTGCGTCCCGCTGCTGGTGATTGGCTGCGAGCCAGAAACCCCCGCGCCCCCCACGCCCGCGACCTCGCCACGCCCCGAGGCGGAGGTGAAGTTTGAGCACATCTTCGAGGACGTGAACCGCCTCGTGGGCACCGCAGGCGCAGGCACGGCCCGCGACCCCGGCCCCACCGGCGGCGCCAACACCGAGTCGACGCAGACCGTCGAGCACCAGCTGCACCCGCCGGTCAACGAGGGTGACAGCTACCGCGGCACGATCACCATCACGCGGCGGTACACGGTCACCATGTTCACCTTCAACCGTGACAACGAGTCGTCCAGCAGCAATGATCAGCAGCGGACTGACGAGCCCGTTGACGACGCCGCCGCGATGGAGGGTGGCGACCCGATGCAGTCCGGCGAGGCGTCGACCGGCGGGCTCTCGTCACCGCTCACCAGCGGCTCGCCCATGAAGACCCGCGAAGGCGAGTCGGTCCGGGACTTTGAGCTGGAGTACATCGACGGCTCGTGGCGTCTGCTCACCGACCCCGACCCGGACACCGAGATGTCCATCAAGTCCGCCTTCGACTACGCCCTGCGGCGCCAGTAGCATAGCGGTCTAGGACGAGCCGTTCTGGGAGGTTTCGAGCGTGCCCTTGCGGAACGCCTCGGCCATGGCCATCGGCACCTCGGCCTGGGCCAGCAGCACGCCGGCCCGGTTGGCGGCCACGTCCGCCTTCATCTCCTGCTCGCGCGCGATGGCGTCCGCGCGGCGCTTCTCGGCGTAGGCCTGGGCCTTGCGTGTGTCGGCCTCCGCCTGGTCCGCCTGCAGCCGGGCGCCGATGTTCTCTCCGATGTCGATGTCGGCGATGTCGATCGACACGATCTCGAACGCGGTGTGCGCGTCGAGCCCGCGCTCCAGCACCGCCTTGGAGATGCGGTCCGGGTTCTCCATCACCGCCTGGTGGTCTTCGGCCGAGCCGATGGCGGTGATGATTCCCTCGCCGACGCGGGCGACGATTGTTTCTTCGGTGGCGCCGCCGATCAGCTGCTTCAGGTTGGTGCGGACGGTCACCCGGGCCCGGATCTTAAGCTCGACGCCGCTCTTCGCGACCGCGCTGAGCGTGGTCTTGGGCGACTTCTCCGGGTCGGGGCAGTCGATCACCTTCGGGTAGACGCTCGTCTTCACGGCGTCCAGCACGTCGCGGCCGGCCAAGTCGATCGCCGCGGCGCGGTCGAAGTCGAGGTCGATGTCGGCGCGGTGTGCGGCGATCAACGCGTTAATCACCCGCGGCACGTTGCCGCCCGCCAGGTAGTGCGCCTCGAGGCGGCGGGTGGTGATGCCGGTGTTGGGGTCGTTGCCCACGCCGGCCTGCGTGGCCATGATCCGGCCGTCGACAATAGTCCGCGCGTGCACCTGGCGGAGGCTCATGAACACCAGGTCGAACGGGTTCATCCACACGTTTGACGACCACGCCTGCAGCCACAGCTTTCCGTAGCTGAAGATGAAGATGGCGCCGCCGATCAAGAGCACGATCACCATGAAGGTGACGATGATCGGCATCAGGCCGCTCAGGCCGTCGAGCTGCAGGAGGATGGGAGAGGTCATCTGGTCGTCCTGGGGAGTAGGCAATCCGCTCGCATTCTGATAATAGTCGATTAGGCCCGTTGGGAATAGATTCGACGAGCGCCCCACGTTCTTGCCGCACCAACGGGGATTCGTCGGGCGTAACCGCAGGGCCGCCGCCCCCCAACCGCAAGCGATCCCCCACCAGGAGCACCGCTATGCCCCGCCCGTTTCCGCTGCTTGTCGCCCTCGCGCTGTTGGCCTCCAACCAGGCGCAGGCCGCGCCCGCCCAGTACGTGGTGGACGGCGCGCACACCTCGGTGGTGTTCAGCGTCGGTCACCTGGGGTACAGCTTCACCTACGGCATGTTCAAGGAGGCGTCCGGCAGGGTCACGCTTGACCCGGCCAACCCCGAGGGCAGCCGGTTCGAGTTGGCGGTGAAGGTCGCCAGCATCAGCACCGGCAACGAGGCGCGTGACAAGCACCTCATGAACGCCGACTTCTTCGACGCAGCGAAGTTCCCGGAGATCACCTTCGCGGGCCAGACGCAGGGCGTGACGCGCGACGACAAGGGCCGCGACGTCTACCAGGTGAAGGGCAAGCTGACGATGCACGGCGTCTCGAAAGAGGTGACGCTGCCGGTCCGCCTGCTGCACGCGGGGGAAGACCAGCAAGGCAAGGCCCGCGTCGGCTTCCACTGCGACCTGCCGATCAAGCGGAGCGACTACGGCATGAACAACTCGATCCCCGCGATCAGCGACAGCGTCGGCGTCACGTTCAGCTTCGAGGCGGCCTCGCCGTAGCCGCCCGCTACCGCTCGCAGACCACGATCCAGCCGTTGGCGCGCAGCGCCGGCAGCAGCCACCCCGCCCGAAGCGCGTGGCGCCGGCGGACGTCCAGCGGGATCCATCGACGAACCCGCAGGCCCGCCGACCGCAGGTCGGCGCGCAGCTCGCGGTTGCGGAACACGTGCAGGTAGAAGTTCGGCACGCCGCGGTACGGGTAGTACTTGTCGCCGAGGTCCCAATCTTCGCGGCGGCGGGCGGACGGCGCCGACGCGGCGAGCAGGCTCCTGACGACCCACCACGGCCCGCCCGGGTCCCACACGTTGAACCAGAAGTTGTGCACGTGCAGCACCAGCCGCCCGCCCGGGCGGAGGACCCGCCGCATGTGCCCCAGCGCCCGCCGCCGCACGGCCCGGCCGCGGATCATCCCCAGCGTGCTGAACAGGCACATCGCGTTGTCGACGCTCTCGTCCGCCACGGCGTCGAGCTCCGCCAGGTTGGCCTGCAGGCACTCGATGTCGAGATTCTCCAGCGCGGCCTTCTCGCGGACCACGCCCAGCATCTTCTCCGACAGGTCCACGGCCAGGCCGCGGTGGCCCGCGCGGACCAGCGGCACGAGCGCGCGTCCGGTCCCGCAGCCGAGGTCCGCCACCCGTCCGGGCCGCGCGAACTCCTCACGCAGCACCGACTCCTCGAAGTCGAACAGCGGGTTGAGCGCGTGGTAGTCGTCGTAGTCCTCGGCGACCGAGGTCGACTGGGCGTAGTCCCACGTGCCCCGCGAGACGCCGGGCGGGAGTTTCCATTCAGGCACCGTCATGCGGCCAGCATAGCCGCAGCCCGTGGCCGGACGTCAGGGGTACGCGGGGCGCCTACCTGCTAGAGTTCCGCAGGTCGTACAGGTCCTCGCGGATCTGCAGCGTGTCGAGGTAGTGCACGATCTCGAACGACCGCAGCGTGTTGTACCGCGGGTCGTAAGCCGGCCCGCTGAACGGCCGCTGCACCGCGAGCGGCTGCACGTAGTTGTACCCACCACTCGACGGGACGCGCGGCGAGACCGGCGCTGGGGTGCGCTGCGAGGCGGCGTTCTCCACCACCTGGCGGCGGGCGGCGGCGAAGCGGCGGTTCTCCTGGGCGATCTGCCGGTGCTGCATCGACATCTGCTGCAGCCACGCCCGCATCTCGTCGGCCGACAACCGTGACAGCCGGTCCAGGTAGGCCCGCTCTACCGCCGGTGGCGATTGGCGCGAAGTGCGGAAATACTCTTCGAGCCACGCGCGGGCGAACCGCATCTCGGGGCTTTCCCACACGGCGCGGCGCTCGGCGTCGACCGGGTCGACCGCGGGCGGCGCGTCGCCAGCGGCGGGGTCTGCCGCCGCTGCCGGCTGGTCGGGAGCGACGGCGCCGGTCTCCGGGGCCTCGTCGGCCTGCGGAGCGCCCAGGGCCGCTGCGCCCAGGACCAGCGCCCAGACCAGGGCGGCCAGCGCGAATTCCAGCGGCGAGACGCTCAGCATGGCGGTTCGCATGACAGGGCGATGGGAGGGGGGGGCGGGTGTCCATGTCCAGTGTACCACGCTGCGGGAGGACGCGGCCAACCAATGGCGGCGGGATTCCTCTTCTCCTACGCCGCCTAAGCCCGGCCGTTACGGCGCCGGGCCGGGCACGCTACGCTTTAGCGTCATGAAACAGGAGTGCGACGTGGCGGTGATCGGCGCGGGCGCGGCGGGCATGTTCGCCGCGGCGCGGGCGGCTGCGCGCGGCCGGAGCGTGGTCCTGCTGGAGAAAAACCGCAAGGCGGGCGTCAAGATCCTGATGTCCGGCGGGACCCGCTGCAACCTGACGCACGCCGCCGACCGCCGCGCCATCGCCGCCGCTTTCGGCCGGCAGGGCGAGCGGTTCCTGCACGCGCCGCTGGCCGCGTTGGGGCCGGAAGAGCTGATCGAGTTGTTCCACGCGCGTGGCGTCCGCACCAAGGTCGAAGCGACCGGCAAAGTCTTCCCGGTCAGCAACCGTGCGCTCGACGTAGCACGGGCGTGCATCGCAATGGTGCAGGAGTCGGGCGCCGAGCTCGCGCTCGGCGAGCCGGTCGTTAGCGTCGAACGCTCGGAGCAGGGCTACTCCGTGCTGACCGACCGCCGCCGCGTCGACTGCCAGCGGCTGGTGCTGGCCACCGGCGGCCGTTCGTACCCCGGCTGCGGCACCACCGGCGATGGCTACGCGTGGGCCAAGCAGCTGGGGCACAAGATCGTCCCCCCGCGGCCGGCGCTCGCGCCGCTTACCAGCACGGCTGATTGGGTCCACCGCCTGCAGGGCGTCACCTTGCCCGACGTGCGACTGAGCGTCGTGGAGGAGGGGAGGAAACCGGCCGACACCCGCCGCGGATCGCTGCTGTTCACCCACTTCGGTCTGTCCGGCCCGGTGGCGATGGACATCAGCCGCGCGATCACCGACCGGCCCTCAGCCGACTGGCAGGCGGTCTTCGACTTCACGCCCGACACCGACGAGCAGACGCTGCGGTCCCGGTTCCGCGGCCCCAACCGGGCGGTGCTGAGCGTGCTGACCGAGCTGGTCCCCAAAAGCCTGGCGGAAGAGCTGCTTGTCGTGGCCGGCGCGCCCCCCGAACGCCGCACGGCCGAGTTCAGCAAGGCCGAGCTGTCCCGCCTGGTCGACGCGCTGAAACGGCGGCGGGCGCCGCTGTCGGGTACGCTCGGGTTCAAGAAGGCGGAGGTGACCGCCGGCGGCGTGGCGCTGAAGGAGGTCTCATCGCAGGACATGCAGAGCCGCGTCTCGCCGGGCCTGTTCCTGGCGGGCGAGGTGCTGGACCTCGACGGGCCGATCGGCGGTTACAACTTTCAGGCCGCCTTCAGCACGGGGTGGCTGGCGGGCGAGAGCGTCTGAGCGGCCCGAGTTGGCGTCCGGCCCCGGCGGGTGGGTATACTTGTGGCGAACCCCGAACCCCCTCTTCCGGAGAGTCGCCCCGCATGCCCGCCCGTCTGATCGTTGTCGTTGGATTGTTCTTGGTCGCGCAGGCCGCCGCCGCCGAGGAGTGGAAGCCGCTGTTCAACGGCAAGGACCTGAAGGGGTGGACCCCCAAGATCCGCGGCCACGAGGCGGGCGAGAACTTTGCCGACACCTTCCGGGTCGAGGACGGGCTGCTGAAGGTGCGGTTCGACAAGTACGAGGGGCCGTACCGCGGCCGGTACGGACACCTGTTCTACAACGAGCCGTTCTCCCACTACCGGATCCGCGTCGAGTGCCGCTCCATCGGCGATCAGGTGCAGGGAGGCCCGGGCTGGGCGCGGCGCAACAACGGCCTGATGCTGCACGCCCAGAGCCCGCAGACGATGGTGCTGGACCAGGAGTTCCCGGTTTCGCTTGAGCTTCAGATCCTCACCCAGCTGGAGGATGGCAAGCCCCGCAGCACCGCCAACCTCTGCACGCCCGGAACCAACGTGTTCCTGGACGGCAAGCTGCACACGCCGCACTGCACCAGCTCAACCAGCAAGACCATCCCCGACGGCGAGTGGGCCACCATCGAGGCCGAGGTGCTCGGCGGCGAGACCGTCAAGCACTTCGTCAACGGCGAGCAGGTGATGGAGTACAGCCGCCCTCAACTCGACCCGGCGGACAAGAACGCCCAGCGTCTGCTCGACGGCGGCTCGCCCAAGGAGCTGACCAAGGGCCTGATCTCGATTCAGGCGGAGAGCGCACCGTACGACTTCCGGAAGATCGAGGTGATGGTCCTCTCGCCGTAGTGGGCGCTGCCGCTGAGGACACACCGATCGCCTCAGGGGCTCCCCAGCTCGTCAACGAGGACGCCGACCTGCCGGGATGTAGAGTCCCTCAGGTTGGGCAGCGGGAGTCGCAGTGGCTCCGGAGTGAAGCCGCGGGCGACCAGCGAGGTGAAGTCGATGCGCGCCGGCAGCAGCTCGTCGGTCGGAAGCGGGCTTAGGATCGCCATTGCCTGGGCGCCGCCCAGCGGGCCTTGGTCGCTGCTCGGCGTGAGGCGTTCAACGCGCATTGCGGCGGTCGGGATCGAGCCGCGGATCTGCGTGTAGTAGTCGCCGCTGACGCACTGGCTGGCCAGCAGCCAGGGCCGCGCTCCGCGGGTCTCGAGCTCCGGCAGGTCGACGCCGAGCGCCGGATCGGCCGCGCGGTCGCTGGCCGCCGACGCGCCGCGGCTGTCGGGTGATGCTGTCTGGGCTTGATCGTTGGCCGCCGAAGCAGGCGGGACGCACAGGGTCAGGCAGACCCAAGCGACGCCGGTCGGGCGTCGCACCAGGGGGGCGATCATGGCTAGCGCGGGTGGGAAACGCGAGGTGGGGCAAAAATGCCAGTTCGCCTGTGAACTATCCGGCATCCTACTGCGTACTGCCCCCAGTTCAATCGCCGACGACCAACGCTGGGCGAGATTTACGGTCATCCCTGCTACGATTTGCCGTACGCTTTCGCACGTCTTAGAGTAGTGGCAGCCACAGACTCCCCGCCTTACCCACCTCAACACACAAAGGCAGCTATGAACCGCATCATCAACGCTTGCATCCTTACGTTCGCTTTCGCGACGCCGCAGATCGCCGCGGCCCACTGCCAGGTGCCGTGCGGCATCTACGGCGACCAGCGCCGCTTCGAGGAGATGCTCGAGGACACCGAGACCATCGCCAAGGCGATCACCCAGATCGGCGACCTGGCCGCCACCCACGACGCCACCGGCCACAACCAGCTGGTCCGCTGGGTCACGACCAAAGAGGCGCACGCGTCGAACATCCAGTCGATCATCGGCGAGTACTTCTTGGCGCAGCGCATCAAGAGCGACAACCCGAAGTACGTCGAGCAGCTGAAGGCCGCCCACACGGTGATTGTCGCCGCGATGAAGACCAAGCAGGCCGCCGACCCGAAGACTGCCGACGACCTGAAGAAGGCGGTCGAGGACCTGTACCGCGCCTACGAGGGCAAGGAGCCGATCGCCGAGCTCCGGACGCTCACGCCCGCCAAGACGCCAGCCGCGACGGTGTCGCTGCACAGCCACGAGGGCGGCGTCGAGCACAGCCACTAGCCCGCTCCGCAATTGACTGGCAGATTCCAACGCCCCGCCCGGGAGGCCTCCCGGGCGGGGCGTTTATTTTTGTCGGTGGCTGCGTTGCGCATCTCCTGATTCGGAGAACCAGTGGTGCTTCTCGGGGCTTCTTGGCTGAAACCGGCCACCTCGTGTGGTCAAATAGTGGGTGTTCGTATGTATACACGTTGGGTCAGCGTCCGCGCGACGGCCGTCGCGTAGGGCTCTTTGTGCTGCGCAGTGGTGGGGCGGAAGAAGGGCCCGGCGGGTTATGTCCCCTGCGCGCACAAAAACGGACAAAACCCAGTCGGCCCATCCGCCCTGAGAGCCGGAAACACTGCTATACCAGCCTCGGACGGGTTCGGCGGAGGAGGTGCGGCGGGGGTTTTGTCCCCTTCGCTCGTGTTCTTGGACAAAACGATTCGGTCAATTCTCCGCCGCCGGGCCCAGTTTCAGCTCATCCCGGCGGGGCTCGGGCCCCGAGGGAATGGGTTCCGGGGGAGGCTGGACGGCGGCTGGCCGGGTCGCGCGTGCCGCGTGGCTTTACCGGCGCCGTGAACGGCCGCTGGGCCTTGCCACGCCGGGCAAAATCGCCCACAATCCCGGATTCCAGTTTTCTCTGGCAAACAAAACAACCTGCCCGCCCCTGAACGACTATTGAGCGGCGGCCAATCAACACCCCCCGGGAGTCCCGCGTGTCCGTACGTATCCGCATGAAGAAGATGGGCCGGACCCATCGACCGTTTTTCCGCATCTGCGCCACCGACAAGCGGGCCCCCCGCGACGGCAAGGTGCTCGAGGAACTCGGCACGTACGACCCGATGGTCTCCGAGACCGACGCCCGCGCCCGGTTCAAGAACGAGCGCGTGGAGTACTGGCTGAGCGTTGGCGCCCAGCCGTCGGAGAAGGTGGCGGTGTTGATCAAGAAATACGGCCCCAACGGCACCCACCTGGATGCCCAGAAGGAGGCCCTCGACCGCCTGGCCATGGGGCGTGAAGTGCCCGATCCGGGCGAGCCCGCGTCGCTGCCCAAGGCGCCGGAGCCCGAGCAGCCGGCAGAGGCCGCCGCGCCAGCCGAGGCGGAGGCCCCGGCCGACGACGCCGCTGCCGCTGAGGCGCCCGCCGAAGAGGCCAAGGCTGAGGAGGCCCCGGCCGAAGAGGCGAAGGCCGAAGAGCCCGCCGCGGCCGAGGAGTCGAGCGAGGAAAAGCCGGCCGAGTAGCCTCGGTTGGGTGAGTCGTTTTGAGCGAAGTGGCGGTGGAGTGAGGCATGCGGTTCGACGTGCTGACTCTGTTCCCGGAGATCTTCTCCGGCTACCTGAGTCAGAGCCTGCTCAAGCTGGCGATCGACCGTGGCCTGGTCAGGGTCGACCTGCACAACATCCGCGACTGGGCCAAAGGCAAGCACCGGCCCGTGGACGACCGCCCCTTCGGGGGCGGCCCCGGCATGGTGCTCAAGCCCGAGCCCGTGGTTGAGTGCGTCGAGGCGGTGCAGGCGATGGGCGCCGGTGGCGAGCCCGGGCCCGCGTCGCCAGGGCGGCTGATCCTGCTGACCCCGCAGGGCAGACGCTTCGACCAACGCGTGGCGGAGGAGCTGGCGGTAAGCGACCGGCTGCTCCTGCTGTGCGGGCGGTACGAGGGGTTCGACCAGCGGATCTACGATCTGCTGTCGCCCGAGGAGCTATCCGTCGGCGACTTTGTCCTCAACGGGGGCGAGGTGGCCGCGATGACAATAATTGATGCGGTGGTGCGGCTGTTGCCCGGCGTGCTGGGCGACGAGAACAGCAGCATCGAGGACTCGTTCTCCCGCGGCAACCGGCTGCTGGAGCACGCCCAATACACCAGGCCACGAGAGTACCGGGGGTTGGCCGTCCCGGAGGTGCTGCTCGGCGGCAACCACCCCGACATCGCAGATTGGCGTCAGCGGGACAGCCTGGATCGCACCAGGGCCCGCCGCCAGGACCTGCTGGAGTTGGGCGACGACGACCGCCGGCCCGACCCGCCGCAAGACTAGATAACCAGAGTAGCGTGGATGACGCAGGGCCCGGTTGCCCGCTGACCCTAGCGGATCAAACAAGGAAACGAAGCAGATGAGCCAGCAGATCATTGACCTCGTCGAGAAGGCGAGCCTGAAGGAAGACAAGCCGCAGTTCGAGGTCGGCGACACCGTCGACGTGCACAACAAGATCCTGGAAGGCAACAAGGAACGCATCCAGGTCTTTACCGGCGTGGTGATCGCGATGAGCGGCAAGGGCGTGAACGAGATGTTCACCGTCCGCCGGATCGTGAACAACGAGGGTGTGGAGCGGAAGTTCCCCGTGCACTCGCCCCGCATCGCCAAAATTGACGTGAAGCGTTCCGCCCGCGTGCGTCGCGCCAAGCTGTACTACCTGCGTGACCGCACCGGCAAGGCGACCCGCCTCCGCGAGCGTCGCACCGACGGCAAGTAGTTCAGCAAACACACACGGCTATTCGAACAACGAAAGCCGCGCACGGGCCCGCCGTGCGCGGCTTTTTTCGTAACAGGGAGCTGCTGCGATGCCCATGCCCTCCTGGCTCCGCCGGCTAGTCCCCGCTCGCCGCCCGCGGACCCTCGGCCACCGCGGCGAGGCGTTTGCCGCCCAGCTGCTCCGCCGCCAGGGCTACATCGTGGTCGCAGGCGGGCGTCGGAACCGGTTCGGCGAGATCGACCTGATCGCCGTCCAGGACCGCCGCACCGTGGTGTTTGTCGAGGTAAAGGCCCGCCCCTCGCAACGGGCCGGCAGCCCGGCCGAGGCGGTCGATCGTGAGAAGCAGCGGCGGATCGCCAACTCGGCCCTGGGGTTCCTCAAGTCCCACGGGCTGCTCGAGCAGCCCGCCCGGTTCGACGTGATCGCCCTGGTGTGGCCCAAGGGAGCGGCCAGGCCCGAGTCGGTGCAGCACATCGAGAACGCGTTCGAGCCGCCCGGCAGCGGCCGCTTCTTTGGGTAGGCCTGCGTTGCCTGCCGTTGGCGGGCGATGGCGGCGTTGCTGGCATGGATTTTTCTCCATTCGGGTGCTTGCTCTGTCGGTATGTGCTGGTAAAATCCTCCGCTGTGGGCGGCAAACCCACGAGAGGGGTTTTAAGAAGTCAGTATTGGGCAGATTTCCCACGGCAGCGGATGCCACGGCAGTTTGGGTGAGCATTCGTGCTACTTGGTGAGTCGATCCGGAGCCTGGACGATCGTTACCGTCTGACGCTGCCGCCCGAGATGTGCGAGGAGCTGGCGGCCGAGGACGGCGAGTGCCTGCTGGCCAAAGAGCAGCCCGGCTGCCTGGGGCTGTGGCGCCCGGCTCAGATGAAGGAACGGCTCGAGCAGGGCCGGAAGATACTCGAATCAAAGATCGCCGCGGGGAGGCTCGAGGGGAGGCTGGCCGAGGTGCAATCGCTCGGCCGCCTGCTGTCGACCCGCCACCGGGGCGTGCAGCTAGCCGGCCGCGGCCGGCTGGTCATACCAGAGGGCTTTCGCGAGTTCCTCGGCGTCGAGCCGGGGGGCACGGTCGTTGTGGTCGGCGCCGCGGTGTGCGTCGAGCTGTGGCGACCAGAGGCTTGGTCCCAGACCATCGGCCAGCAGATGCCCGAGTTTGGAAAGCTGTTTGAGGAGCTCACCGCCTAGGCCGCCGAGCACGCGACCTCAGGCCAGGAAACGGAAACCACGCCCAGCGAGGCATCCGCCCGATATTCCCGACCGTTGTCACCCGGCGCGGGATGCAAGTCACCATGGATCGGGTCGTTTAGGCATGGGACGCCTAACGGGCCATCGCTGGGCGTGGTTTTTTCTTCTGCCGACAGCGGGGCGATCGCCCTCTCGGTCAGCTCGGAGCGGAGTGGACGAACGCCATCCGCAGCTGGTGCAGCAGGCCCTCAACGGCCTCGGCCTCTTCGGGCGCCAGGTTGCCCTTGGTCTTATCCTGCAGCACGCCGATGGTGTCGATCAGGTACTTGGCCTGATTGCGTCGGGGCTTCGCCTCGCCGGTGACGGGGTGCGGGATCTGCCCGAGGGCCATCATCGCCTCGGTGGCGAGCCCGGTGATCAACATCTCGAATGACGCGGGCGGCATCTCCGGGTCGTCCGGGAACGGCTGATCGGCGGCGGCGTCGACCGGCTCGGCCGCAGGAGTGTCGGCCGGGGCGTCGCCATCGGGGCTGCCAGACTTGGCGGCTTCCTTTTCGGCCTGGACTTGGGTCTTCCAGTCCTCGTCGATGATGATCTTGGGCTTTTCGCCCTGCGGCTGGTCTTCCATCGGATCTGGCAGTTGGAGGAGGAGAACCTTGGAGGGGAGCGCCCGCCGCGCTAGCCCTGGGCGGGCTGTCCCGGGGCGGTTTCGGCCTGCTGCGAGTCGGCGGCGGCGTTGGCCCGCTTCTTCATGCGGTGCTGCACGGCCGCCCCGACGAATCCGGCGAACAGCGGCTGGGCGGCGATCGGCTTGCTCTTGAATTCAGGGTGGTACTGCACCGCTAGGAACCACGGGTGGTCGGGGACTTCCACCACCTCGACCAGCGTGCCGTCCGGGCTGGTGCCGGTGATCCGCATGCCGTTGGCGTCGAAGCGGCTGCGGTAACAGTTGTTGAACTCGTAGCGGTGCCGGTGGCGTTCGTTCACGTCGGCGATCCCGTAGCACTGGGCCGCCTTGCTGCCGGGCTCCAGGCTGGTGGGCTGCGAGCCGAGCCGCATCGTGCCGCCCTTGTCCGTGACGTTGCGTTGCTCGTCCAGCAGGCAGATCACGGGGTCGGGGGTGTCTTTGTCGAACTCGGTCGAGTGGGCGTCCTCCAGGCCCATCACGTGCCGGGCGAACTCAACCACGGCGCACTGCATCCCCAGGCAGATCCCGAAGAACGGCACGCCCTTTTCGCGGGCGAAGCGGATGGCCTGCACCTTGCCCTCGATGCCCCGCTCGCCGAACCCGCCGGGGATTAGGATGCCGTCGTAGCCTGAGAGGAGCCGCTCGGGGCCTTCGGCTTCCACGTCCTCGCTGCGGATGCGGCTGACGCGGATCTGTGCCCGGTTGGCGATGCCGGCGTGGTCGATCGCCTCGTAGATCGACTTGTAGGCGTCGCGGTGCTCGGCGTACTTGCCGACAACCGCAATCGAAACCTCGTGATTCGGATTCCGCAGCCGCTGGAGTAGCTCATGCCAGTCCTCCAGGTTGGGGTCCGGCGTTTTCAGGCCGAGGCGGTCGCAGATCAGGGCGTCCAGGCGGTTGTCCAGCAGGCTCAGCGGGACCTCGTAGATGGAGAAGTCCTTGTCGCGTTCTTCGATGACCGCGTCGAGCGAGACGTTGCAAAACAGGGCGATCTTCTCGCGGTCCTCGCGGCTGATTGGCTGCTCGGTCCGGCAGACCAGCACGTCGGGTTGGATGCCAATCTGCCGCAAGAGCCCCACGGAGTGCTGGGTTGGCTTGGTCTTGAGCTCGCGGGCGGCCTTCAGGTACGGCACCAACGTAAGGTGGATAAACAAGCACTCCTGCTTGCCCTTCTCAATGGCGAACTGGCGGATCGCCTCCATGAAGGGCAGGCTCTCAATATCGCCGACCGTGCCGCCGATCTCGGTGATGACGACGTCTACCGGGGGCTCGGTCGGGTCGTTGGTGGCCTTGGTTTCGGCAACCCGCTCGATGACGCCTTTGATCTCGTTGGTGATGTGGGGGATTACCTGGACCGTCTTGCCCAGGAACTCTCCCCGCCGCTCCTTATTGATGACCGACTGGTAGATCTGTCCCGTGGTGTAGTTCGAGTCCCGGGTCAGCGGGCTGTTGGTGAACCGCTCGTAGTGGCCGAGGTCGAGGTCGGTCTCGCTGCCGTCGTCCAGGACGTAGACTTCGCCGTGCTGGTAGGGGCTCATCGTGCCCGGGTCGACGTTGATGTACGGGTCCAGCTTCTGCATCCGCACCGACAGGCCACGCTTTTCCAGCAGCATGCCGATCGATGCGCTGGTGAGTCCCTTGCCGAGCGAGCTGACCACGCCGCCGGTGACGAAAATATGCTTAGCCATAGAGGTGCCCTGGTGCCGTCCGTGCCTGAGTGCGCCGGGGACCCTTGCCCGGCGATCGAAACGCCCCGCCGGAGGCCATGATACCGACTCGCCCCGCGCTTGAGCAGGGCGCCGGAAACGCTGAGCCAGCGCGACTAGCCGGGGCAGGCGTGGTCGGTGGCGGGGATGGCAAAGCGGGCGCCCTCGTCGAGCTTCGTGCGGCAGAACGCCTCGAATTCGTGGGGCGGGAGCGGACGCGAGATGTAGTACCCCTGCCCGTAGTCACAGCCCAGCTCGCGTATCTTGGCGAGCTGATCGTGGGTTTCGATGCCCTCGGCCACCACCTCCAGGCGGCCGGCCTGGGCGATCATCACCACCGCCCAGATGGTGGTGGCGCTCTCCACCTCCTCCACCAGGTTGTTGATAAAGCTGCGGTCGAGCTTGATGGTGCTGAACGGCAGCGAGTGCAGGATGCTCAGCGACGAGTACCCGGTGCCAAAGTCGTCCAGGTGCACCGAGACGCCCAGCTCCGCAAACCCGTCCATGATTTCTTGGACCAGGCCGACGTTGTCCATCGAGGCCGACTCGGTGATCTCCAGGGCGAGCGCCTCGGGGGGCAGCTGGTGCTTGTGAAGCGTGCGGGCTACCTGGTCGACGATTCCCTCGCTCGTGAGCTGGCGGGGCGACAGGTTGACGCTGATCTTTAGCTCGGAAAGGGTCCGATCATTCCGCCGCCAGTGGGCCGCCTGCCGCACGGCTTCGTCCAGAACCTGGGCGCCCACTTCCTCGATGGCGCCGGTTTCTTCGGCGACCGGTATGAACAAGGTGGGGGGCAGGATGCCGCGGGTGGGATGGTTCCACCGGACCAGGGCCTCGGCTTTCGCGACCCGGTTGTCCGACAGCGACATGATCGGCTGGTAGAAGACCTCGAATTCGCCCTCCTCGACGGCCCTCCGCAGGTCGAACTCCAGGTCGAGTCGCTCGGTTACCCGGTCCCGCATTGCCTGGTCGAACGTTGCGCCACAACCCTTGCCCGAGTCTTTAGCGTGGTAAAGGGCGGTGTCGGCGTCTCGCAGGATTTCCGCCGGGTCGTCGTACTCCCCACAGCTCACCGCGATGCCGATGCTGACGCCGAGGGCGAGCTGGCTGTGCTCGATTGTCATCACGCGAGACACCGCCTCGCGGATGCGTTGTGCAATGACCCCGGCGTGATCGGCGTCGGGGATGTCGTCCAGCAGGATGACGAACTCATCGCCCCCGAGGCGGGCTACCGTGTCGTAACCGGCCTGAGGGCAATCGTCGGCGCCCCGCAGAGTGCCGGTCAGACGGCGGGCGGTCTGGATCAGGCACTGGTCGCCGACCCGGTGGCCGAGGCTGTCGTTGATCAGCTTAAAGTTGTCCAGGTCGCAGTACAGGACGGCGAATCGGTGATCGGGGTTCCGCTTGCTGCGCTCAATGCAGCCCTCAATGCGCTCAATAAGCAGCAGCCGATTGGGGAGGTCCGTCAACGCGTCGTGGAACGCGAGGTGGCGGATCTGCTGATCGGCCATATGCCGGGCAGCGACCTCGCGGGCGAGTCGCGCGTTTGCCTCGGCTAGCGACTCCACCTGATCCTGCAGACGCTCGTTGGCATGCTGGAGCTTGATTGAGCGGTCGCGGATGTCCTGCTCAAGCACATTCGTCTTGTCGGCCGCGATCCTTGCTAGGTTCCACTTCTCGGTGAGTGAGCAGGCGAGCTGCTGCACCTCGATAACGTCGAACGGCTTCTTAAGGATCAGCAGCCAGTCGCCGGCGCCGACCTCACTCTGGATGTTCTGCCAGGAGTAGTCTGAGTATGCGGTGCAGATTACCACCTGCAGGTGGGGGTCGGACTTGCGGCACTCGACGACTGTGCGTAGGCCGTCCCAGCCGGGCGGCATCCGCATGTCGACGAAGGCGAGGGCGAACGGGGCGCCGCGGTCCTTGGCCTGCTGGACCAGTCTGAGCCCGTCTTCCCCTTGGTAGGCGGACTCGATCTCGTACTTTTGGTCGACGCTGAGCTGCGCTTCGGGCGCGTCCAGTACGGCGGCAGCCAGGCTCTGCAGTTCGGGGTCAGCACTCCTCGCTTGGAGGATGCTGAGGATGTCGTCGTGGATTGCCTGATTGTCGTCGACAACCAAGATCCGTCGGTTCTTGTGTTCGCTCTGCATTGGGTGGAAGCACGCGAGGGTTGCCGGCGGACTCTAGTTCAAGGTGCGTACCGACGCCTGGGACAACACGGTTGGCCCTTTCCGAAATCTAGGCCGGCTGCGGCGTCCCACCCCCGGTGAACCGAAAGGAAATGCCGCAACCCAGTTGGGGGGGCACGGTCGCACCGGTTGATGGCATTGGAGAGCCTCCAGTGGTCACTCCGGGCGGTGCGGCATGCGGAGTGAAACCCGAACCTGTTCCAGAGATCAGTGCGTTGAGCCAGCAAACCGTGGTGGACGATGTAGTCCTACGGCCTGAGTTGCAGGGGCGCCCTCCGTCCTGCCTCGCCATCCGCGGGACAGGCCGCGTCAACCACGCACACCGATTCGAGGCGAACTTCTATGCACGCGCAGGCAAAGGCGAAGGCCGCAGGATCGGATCCCAGCGGACCGGAGGAGTGCAACCGCCGGGTGCTGCTGATCGATGACAACCACGCTATCCACGACGACTACAACAAGATCCTCTCGCCGCCGAGCGACAGCAGCGAGCTGGACGCGTTGGGATCGCTACTGTTCGACGCGGCCACGCCCGACCGCGGACCGTCGGTCGTGTTCCAAACCAGCTCGGCCTATCAGGGCCAGGAAGCGTTGGGGCTGGTCGAACAGTCGCTCCGCGCCGGATGTCCATTCGCGATGGCGTTCGTCGACATGCGGATGCCGCCCGGCTGGGACGGTCTGGAAACGATCAAGCGGTTGTGGGAGGTTGACCCCCATCTCCAGATGGTAATCTGCTCGGCCTACTCTGATCGCAGTTGGGATGAACTTGTCGAGGAACTCGCCAACGAGGACCAGTGGCTGCTCTTGCGTAAGCCGTTTGACGGCGCCGAGGTGTCGCAGCTTGCGCTCGCGCTCACAATGAAGTGGTCCTTAGGCCGCGCGGCGGAGCGTTCGCTGGCCGACCTCAGGATGGCGTTGGACAGTATTGCGCCTGTGTTCGGTCAGCTGAGCGATGCCCTCGACTTGGCAAACGATCTCGCCAGCCTTGTTCAGCCGGGACGAGTTGAAACGGATACCCCTGTAGCTCCGTCGGAAGACGCAGTTTCGATCATCGCTGCCGCGAGGCGGTCGCTCGAGGTGCTGCGACAAGAGCTTGACGCCGTATCGGGTTTGCGGGTCAGTCCAGACGTGCGGGCCTAGCGCGGAGTGATTGCCGCAGAGCGCACTCGTGGCGGCAAGCTGTTGGGGCGCCAGTTCGTCCGCCGGACGATCACCCCGAGGGGTGAACCGCCGTTGGTTGCGCCCCACGACGCCCGTCGAGTCAACCTCGACGCAGATGCGTCGCTCGCGGGCCGGGTGAGTCGCCCGGTCTGCCATCCAGGCAGGGATGACGGTAAGGGCGTGGCCCGAAGCATGGGTAAGACCAGTCGCAACCCGACGCTAGCCTCCGCTCTGGCGGGCGCCGACTCTCGATCGGGTCGTCTCTGCCACAGCCGGGCGCCGATCCGTCGCAGGATCCGGCCCCAGGGAACTATGGTCCTCGCGTTGGTCCTGCTTACGTGCCTGACACACGCTGCAAAGGCGCAGTCGCCCCCATCGGTGGTGGTGAATCGCGAGTACACCATCAAGGCGGCGTTCCTCTACCACTTTCTCACCTACACCGAGTGGCCCGATTCTCGCGCAGGTGTTGAGGCGCCGCTGATTGTTGCGGTCTACGGGCCGGACCCGTTCGGCGCGGTGCTGGATAAGATCGCCGCGACCAAGACAGTGAACAACCGCCCAATCGAAGTCCGGCGGATCGCCGACCCGGCTGACGCCAACCCGTGTCACCTGCTGTTTGTGCCGGGCGCCGTCGCGCACGAAGAGCTCGGGGCCGTATTCGCCGCGGTGCGAGGCCTGCCTGTGCTCTTGGTGGGCGAGGCCGATGGGTTTGTCGACCGGGGCGGCGCCGCGGAGTTCTACGTCGAGGGGAACCGCGTCCGGTTCGCGTTCAACACCGATGTCGTTGACGAGAGGGAGCTGAAGGTCAGCTCCAAGCTGCTCTCGCTGGCGAAGATTGTCACCTCCAAACAGGCCAGCAAGTAGGGAGGCGGGATCCTGATGCGACCTCTATCCGATATGTCGATCAAGACCAAGCTGATGCTGCTGGCGATGCTGGCGGTGACGACCGCAATGTCGGTTGCGTGCACTGCGTTTGTCGCGAACGACGCAAGATTGATCCGGCAGGACATGGCTCAGCAGGTTTCGGCGCTGGCGAACGTCCTCGGCGCCAACACGACTGCGGCGCTGAAGTTCATGGACACCGATGCGGCAGAGCAGCTGCTGGCGTCTTTGCGGATGCAGCCGTTGGTCACCAGCGCGGTGCTGTACGACAGCGATGGGAATGTGTTCGCGACCTACCCCCCAGGCAGGCAGGAGGAATCGCTGCCCGCCGAAATGAAGGTCCTGCGGAGCCAGAATTCCAAGATGATCGCCTGCTCGCCGATCGTCGAGGACGGCGAGACGGTGGGGACCATTGTCGTCCGCGGCGATCTGCGTCTGCTGCACGAGCAGCTGCTGAACTACTCCTACATCGTGGCGGTGGTGCTGGTGGTCTCGTTCGCCGCGGCCTACCTGCTCGCCTCGCGGCTCCAGCGGGTGATTTCCGGGCCGATTAGCGGCCTGACCGCGGCCGCTCAGCGGGTGTCGGAGAACAGCGATTACTCGGTCCGCGTCTCTCGGCCCGGCAATGATGAACTGGGCGACCTGTGCGCCGCGTTCAATCACATGCTCGACCAGGTTGAGGAGAGCAGCGAGGCCCTCGTGCTGGCGCACAGCGACCTCGAGGCGCGCGTGATGCAGCGCACCCAGCAGCTCTCCAAGACCAACGCGGAGCTGAACAACGAGATCGCAGAACGCCAGAAGACCGAGGAGAAGCTCGAACAAATGCACCGTGAGTTGGTCGAGTCGGCGCGCCGCGCCGGCATGGCCGAGGTTGCCACCGGCGTGCTGCACAACGTCGGGAACGTGCTGAACAGCGTCAACATCTCGGCGACCATGATCAGCAACCAGCTTGGCGCGTCCAAGGTCGACCAGCTTGCTAAGGTGATCGACCTGATCGACGAGCACCAGGACGACCTGGGCGAGTTCGTCACGCAGGACGAGAGGGGCCGGCAGGTGCCACGGTTCCTCCGTGTGCTGAGCAACCACCTGGCGTCGGACGAGCAGGCGCTGCTGGACGAGGCGCGGTCGCTGATCTCGAACATCGAGCACATCAAAACCATCGTCTCCACGCAGCAGTCCTACGCCAACTCGGGTGGCCACGTCGAGACGACCGACCTCGCGGCGATCGTCGAAGACGCTGTGCGCTTGAACTCCGCATCGTTCGGACGGCACGGCATCGATGTAGTTCGGGAGTTGGAGCCGCTGCCCGAGGTCCTGCTGGATCGGCAGCGCGTGCTCCAGATCGTGATCAACCTCGTCAAGAACGCCAAGGAGTCGCTTGTCGAGCGGGAGGGGCAGAGCAAGCAGCTCACATTGAGGACCCTGAAGCGGGACGACCGGCTGATTCTGCAGGTGGAGGACAACGGCACGGGGGTGTCGCCTGAGAACCTCACACGGATCTTCTCCCACGGCTTCACCACGAAGAAGTCGGGCCACGGGTTCGGGCTGCACAGCTGTGCGAACTCCGCGACCGAGATGGACGGTTCGCTCACGGTCGCCAGCGATGGGCCGGGCAGGGGCGCCCGGTTTACGCTGGACCTTCCTTTCCGGCCCGCGGGCGTGGCGGTGTAGGCAGACGCACTGCCTGGGCGGGCTATTAGCGCCGCCCGTCTCACCGCCTAAATTAGGGGCTTTGAAGGCCCCATCCGCATTCCTGGTTCCTGGTCCAAGATGCCTCTTCCTGCTACCCGCCCCGCGGCGGAGTGCCGCTACGATATTGTCTCCCTCGGCGAGGTGATGCTCCGCCTGGACCCTGGCGAGGGACGGGTCCGCACGGCGCGGCAGTTTAACGTGTGGGAGGGCGGGGGCGAGTACAACGTCGCCCGCGGGCTGCGCCGCTGCTTCGGTCTGAGGGCGGGGCTTGTGTCGGCGTTTGTGCGAGACGAAGTGGGTCTGCTGCTGGAAGACCTGATTCTGCAGGGCGGCGTCGACACATCGATGTTGGTGTGGCGTGAGTCCGACGGCATCGGCCGCACGGTCCGCAACGGGTTGAACTTCACCGAACGCGGCTTCGGCGTGCGGGGCGCGGTTGGCTGCTCCGACCGGGGCAACACCGCGGCGTCGCAGTTAAAAGCGGGCGAAGTTGACTGGGACGACCTGTTCGGACGCCAGGGGGTTCGATGGCTGCACACCGGCGGCATCTACGCCGCGCTCTCGGAAACCACCCCCGAGGTGGTGATCGAAGCCACCAAGGCGGCCCAGCGGCACGGGACAGTCGTGTCGTACGATCTCAACTACCGCCCGTCGTTGTGGAAGGCGATCGGCGGGCAGGCCAAGGCCCAGGAGGTCAACCGCGAGATCGCCAACCATGTCGATGTGATGCTGGGCAACGAGGAAGACTTCTCGGCGTGCCTTGGGTTGGAGATCGCCGGCGTGGACGACAACCTCGAGGTGCTGCCGGTAGAGTCGTTCCAGCGGATGATCGATACGGCCGTCGAGCAGTTCCCCAACCTCAAAGCGACCGGCACTACGCTCCGTTCGGTCCGCACCGCCACCCGCAACGACTGGGGCGCCCTGGCGTGGGTCGACGGCAAGTTCTACGAGGCGACCAACCGGGTCGACCTGGAGATATTGGACCGCGTCGGCGGCGGCGACAGCTTCGCTTCCGGTTTCATCTACGGCCTGATGGAGCTGGGCGACCCTCAGCTGGCGGTCGAGTACGGCGCCGCCCACGGCGCGCTCGCTATGACCACCCCCGGCGACACGTCGACCGCCCGGCTCGCCGAGGTCGACAAGCTGGCCCGCGGCGGCGGCGCCCGCGTCGACCGGTAACCCTCAACTCATACCAAGGTGCTCCCCCATGAGTGACGCCCCCCTCAAGCTCCCCCCCGTGATCCCAGTGGCTGTGGTCGAGAACGCCGCGGACGCCGTGCCGCTGGCCAAAGCGCTCATCGCCGGCGGGCTGCCGGTGGTCGAGGTCACCTTCCGCACCCCGGCCGCGGCCGACGCCATCCGCGCCATCCGCGCCGAGGCGCCCGACGCGTTGGTGCTGGCCGGCACGGTGCTAACTACCGACCAGGCGGTGCAGGCGATCGAGGCCGGCGCCCAGGGCGCCGTTTCGCCCGGCACGAACCCGGAAGTCGTCACCGTGTTCCAGGAGCGGAGCGTCCCGTTCATGCCCGGTGTCGCGACCCCGACCGAGATCGAACGCGCCATCGGCCTGGGCTGCAAGCGATTGAAGTTTTTCCCCGCCGGCGTGCTCGGCGGCCCGGCGGCGCTCAAGGGCATCAGCGCGCCATTCGCCCACCTCGGCATCGAGTACTGCCCCACCGGCGGCGTCGCCGAGTCCGACCTGGCGGCGTACCACGCGGTGCCGGGCGTTGTAGCCGTGGGCGGTTCGTGGATCGCTACGCGGGACGACATCACGTCCCACCGCTGGGACGACATCACCCGCAAGGCGGCCTCGGCTGTCAGCGCCGCAACGGGTCGCTGATCGCGGCAGCGATCGGCACAAAGATCAGCAGCGGCGCCCAGGCCGCCAATGCCGGACGGATCCAGCCGCTCGACCCGAGTGACTGGGCGCCGAGCGTCGCGACGTAGAACGCCGAGGTTACCGCCAGGCACATGCCGATCGCGATGAACGGGTTGCGGTTAACTCCCGACACAACCAGCGGCAGCCCCAGGAACAGGAGCGTCGCGTCTTTGAACGGGTTGAGCAGCCGCTGGTGCAGGGCGACCCGCACGCCGGCGCCGAGTTCCACGCTCGGGTTCGATAGCTCCTCAACCAACTCGGGCGTCGAGGCGTAGTCTTTCCAAGCGGCGCCGCCGGCCAGCAGTTCAAACGACACGCCGCTCACCACAAACACCTCGTCGGCGCCCAGCCACGGCGCGTCGGCGGGCGTCACGACGACCGGTTCCTCGTTGGCGAGCCGCAGCGACGACTGCGTCAGCAGCGACGCCGGCGCCGTCACCCCCTTCAGCAGGTAGCCGCCCGGCCGCTCGCCCTCGGGCGGCAGGTAGGCGGCCTCCGCGGCGGTAAGCTGCTTGCCGTACCGGTCCAGCGGCTGCGGAAGCAGGAAGTTCACATTGCGGATGGTCGACGTGCTCATCACCACCGCTTCGCCGCCGAGCCTGATGTCGGTCAGGTTGTCGTAGCGTGGCTGCAGGGGCAGCTCCCGATCGCCTGAGAGGTTGCGCGTGTCGGTCGCCAGCTCGTTGCGGACGCGTGGGATCACCGTTTCGCGGAACACCACCGCGACAACGCTGATCGCCAGCGCCGCCACGATGATCGGCCGCAGCACCCGCAGTCGCGGGATGCCGGCGGCCAGGAGGGCGGTCATCTCGTTGTGACGCTGGATCCAGGTGATCGTGAACATCGCCGACGTCAGCGCCAGCATCCCGCACAGCATGTCGAAGATCATCAACGAGCGGTACGAGTAGTAGTTCAGCAGCGTGCTGAACAGCCCCTCGCCGGACTCGGCCGAGTAGTCCACGAAGTGGTCGAGGTGCCCAAACGCGTCGATCACGATGAACAGCCCCGTGAAGCTTACAAAGCAAATCACAAGGACCTGCAGGTACTGCTTCAGCAGGTAGCGGTCGATGGTGCGTAGCATGGCCGGGCGAGGCGTGGGGGGCGGGGATAGTCGCCCGGACTGTACGCGTGGGCGCGGATTCGGGTCAACGCCTGTTGCGTCTGCTAGCATAGGAGGGGTGTCCCCCCCCGCCGGAACTCTCCGCATTGTGAACCGCCCCGCGCTGAAGCCGTTCTTCCGATCGCTGCGTCGCGGCTGCGCGGGGGTGCTGTTCCCGCCCTGCTGCTGCGGCTGCGGCGCGGCCCTGCCTGACTCGCCCGCAGGCGGGCCGCCGGAAGAGTTCTGCCACGGGTGCGCGGCCGAGCTGGCGTTGATCACCGGCGCCGCGTGCGCGAAGTGCGGCGCGCCGTCGGCTCTGCCGCGACCCGACGGTCGCTGCGTGCACTGCCAGGGCCACCCCATGCGATTCGACCACGCCCTGGCGGTGGGCGTGTACGACGGCCTGTGGCGGCGGCTCGTGCTCGCGGCGAAGCAGCCGACCGGCGAGGGGGTCGCGGCCGCGCTCGGCCGGCTGGCCGCGCGAAGCGTGGCAGGCAGCGAGCACGAGGTGGCCGACCTGGTCACTTGTGTGCCCATGCACTGGCGGCGCCGACTGGCCCGCCGGCACAACCCGCCGGAGGTGATGGGCGAGGTTCTGAGCCGCAAACTCGGTTTGCCGTTCGAACCGCGTCTGCTGGCCTGGCGGAGGGGTGTCCGCAAGCAGGCGGACCTTTCGCAGACCGATCGCCGCCGCAACGTGCGCCAGGCATTGCGGCTGCGGCCCGGCTTCCGCATCGCCGGCGCCCGCGTTATGGTTGTCGACGACATCCTGACGACCGGCGCCACGTGCAGCGAGGCGGCCAGGGCCCTGCGGCAGGCGGGGGCGGTGAGGGTCGTGGCGGTTGTCGCGGCCAGGAGCCTCTAGAAGCCGCGGTTTTACGGGTCCGGCGGGCCAGGCGGGGTTTGCTGCTGGCGGTTGCCGACGGTCGCCGATTGGGAACAATACCCACAGGCGGCGCCGGTCCACGCGCCCGGCGAAGCCGCCCCCCGCCGACACGGCACGCCCGCCACGGGCCCACCACGAGAGCCGATGAGCCACCCGCACGCCACTCCTGCGCCGCCCAAGAAACGCCCGATGGACCCGTTCCGTCGCGCGGTGCTGCGTGGCTTCGGCATCCTGCTGCCGCCGCTGCTGACGATCGTCATCTTTCTGTGGGTCGGCGCGACCGTCAACAAGTACATCCTCACCCCCCTCGAAGACGCCACGCGGTGGGTGCTTCTGGAGTACGGGTCCGACATCCGCACGGCGGGCAGCTTCCCGGAGTCTGCCTTTCCCCGCGACAGCGAGGATCCAACGAAGTTCGACAGGTCCACCGCTTCGGGCGTCGACAAGAACTACCGCCGCACGGCCGATGGGAAGTACGTCCCGGACAACGTCTACGCGCACGTCGAGGAGCTCCGCGACGGCAGGGCCATGCCGCCCTCCGCACGCGAGGTCTACGCCCTCTACCATGACTCGAAAACGCTGCGGCCGGAGTACGTGATCACGTTCTTCGGCGCGCTGTTCATCCTGGTGGTGTACCTGCTCGGCAAGTTCCTGGCGGCGGGCATCGGCCGCTTCTTCTGGATCCAGTTCGAGACCCTCATCCACCGCCTGCCGGTGGTGCGCAACGTCTACTCGTCGGTCAAGCAGGTCACCGACTTCTTGTTCACCGACCCCGACCTCGAGTTCACCCGTGTGGTGGCGGTCGAGTACCCACGCAAGGGCATCTGGACCGTGGCGTTCGTCACCGGCGACAGCATGCTCGACATCGAGAGCGCGGCGAACGAGCCGGTGATGTCGGTGCTGATACCGACCTCGCCGATGCCGTTCACCGGCTTCACGATCACGGTCAAAAAGAGCGAGACGGTCGATCTGAACCTCTCCATCGATCAGGCGTTCCAGTTTGTCATCAGCTGCGGCGTGGTGGTCTCCCCCCAGCAGGTCACGGCCGCCGCGAAGCGGCTGAACGGCGCGGCGGGACCCGGCGCCGCTCAACCAACCCTCCCCTCCACGCCCCGTCAGGGCGGCAACTCCTAGACGACCTATGACGGAGCACGCCGGCCGCCCCCTCCGACTGGGCACGCGCGCCAGCCAGCTCGCCCGCTGGCAGGCCGAGCACATCGCGGCCCGCCTCCGCACGCTGGGCCACGAGGTCGAGCTCGTGCTGCTCCGCACCCAGGGCGACGCCCGCCAGTCCGGCCCGATCGCCGCGATCGGAACGCAGGGCGTGTTCACCAAGGAGCTGCAGCGGGCGCTGCTCGACTGCCAGATCGACCTGGCTGTGCACAGCATGAAGGACCTGCCGACCGAACCGGTCGACGGCCTTACGGTCGCCGCCGTTCCCGACCGCGAGGACCACCACGACGCGCTGGTCTCCCCCGCGGCCGCCACCGTCGCCGAGCTGCCGCACGCCGCCCGCGTCGGCACCGGCAGCGCCCGCCGGCGCGCGCAGCTGCTGGCCGCCCGGCCCGACCTCGACGTGCGTGACATCCGGGGCAACGTGGACACGCGGCTCGCCAAGCTCGACGCCGGCGACTACGACGCCATCATCCTGGCCGCCGCGGGGCTCCGCCGGCTGGAACTCGGAGACCGCATCACGCAACTCCTCCCCACCGACCTCATGACCCCGGCCCCGGCCCAGGGCGCGTTGGCGATTGAGTGCCGCACGTCCGACGCGCCCACGCTCGCCGCGCTGGCGCCGCTCGAGCACCCGGCCACCCGTGCGTCGGTCACCGCCGAGCGGACCGCGCTCCGCAAGCTGGAGGGGGGCTGCCTGGCCGCCATGGGCGCATACGCCCAGCCGGTGGGCAGCGAGCTCCAGCTCCGCACCATCGTGCTCAGCGAGGACGGCGCCAGCCGCGTGGTGGTCGAAGAGCAGGGGCCCCTCGACGCCGCGGCCGAGGTAGGGCGCGCCGCCGCCGCCCGCCTGCTCGATCAGGGCGCCGGCGAATTGCTCCGCACTCGCTGACGTCGGCCCTGCTGGGGCTCTTCTCGATGCTCTCTAGCCAGGGTATTGTCCGTTTTGGGCCGCATCGATCCCAAGCGGCACGTCCCAGGCTGCCCGAGCGATCCCCCTAAGTCGTTTGCGGCAAGTGGTTTGCGGGTTCGGTGAGTCAGGTGGCCAACAGGGGTTTTGTCCGATTTCACGCGCGGAGGGGACAAAACTCTCGTCGACGGATTGCCCCTAGCTGCGCACAGCTAGAACGGTGCGCTGCCCCTATTGGAACCGACCGAGTGGCCTGGTTTCTACTCAAATCCAAAGAGGTATTCGACTTAGTGGTGAACTGTTCAACCGGACCGGATGCGCCGCCCGGCGATTACGTACCGCGAGACGCTTCTAATCAACGTTCATCCGAAGACGCTCTTGAGCAGGTCGACCAGGGCACGCCTCGTGCTCGATGAACCACAACGGATAGTGCAGTCTGATTCCGCTACCAAAGGCTAGAGCGGCGGTAGTCTTTCGGGCGTAGCGCCGCACGTGTTGCGAAGTGCAAGATGTCTTAAGGCCAGGCGCTCGAACCGGTCCGCCGCGACTCATCGTTAATTGCTGTGGCAGCTGCATACCGTTACCTTAAGTAACCGTTACCGCTGACCGACTTCAGGATCGACGCCGTTGCAAGGAGTTCTTCTATGGCAAGCGAGACCCAAGTCCCTTCTTCTCAAGCCGCTGGCGGCGGCGCCTCGAACAGCGACTGGTGGCCCAACCGGTTGAAGCTCGAGTTGCTGAGCCAACACTCGTCCAAGTCCAACCCCATGGGCGAGGAGTTCAACTACGCGGAAGAGTTTGAGAGCCTCGACCTGGCCGCGGTGAAGCAGGACCTGGCCGCCGTGATGACCGACTCGCAGGACTGGTGGCCCGCCGACTTTGGCCATTACGGGCCCCTGTTCATACGCATGGCGTGGCACAGCGCCGGCACCTACCGGATCGCCGACGGCCGCGGGGGCGGGGGGCGGGGGCAGCAACGGTTCGCGCCGCTGAACAGCTGGCCCGACAACGTCAGCCTGGACAAGGCGCGCAGGCTGCTGTGGCCGGTCAAGCAGAAGTACGGGCGGAAGATCTCCTGGGCCGACCTGATGATCCTGGCCGGCAACGTCGCGCTTGAGACGATGGGATTCAAGACCTTCGGCTTCGCCGGCGGCCGAGAGGACGTTTGGGAGCCTGATCAGGACGTCTACTGGGGCGCCGAGACGACCTGGCTCGGCGGGGACAAGCGGTACGCCCACGGCTCCGAGGGCGTCGACAAGGCGCACTCGGCGCTGGTCTCCGATGACGACGCGGACGGCAAGACCCACTCAGAGAGCCTCGAAAACCCGCTCGCCGCTGTGCAGATGGGGCTGATCTACGTCAACCCGGAGGGGCCCGACGGCAACCCCGACCCGCTCGCCGCGGCCCACGACATCCGCGTGACCTTCCGGCGGATGGCCATGAACGACGAGGAGACCGTGGCGCTGATCGTCGGCGGTCATTCCTTCGGCAAGACCCACGGCGCCGGCCCAGCCGACAACGTGGGCCCCGATCCGGAGGCCGCCGACCTGGACGAGATGGGGTTCGGCTGGAAGAACAGCTTCGGCTCCGGCAAGGGCGGCGACACTATCACCAGTGGCCTGGAAGTGACCTGGACCAAGACTCCCACCAGGTGGAGCAACAACTTCCTCGAAAACCTGTTCGGTTACGAGTGGGAGCTTGAGAAGAGCCCGGCCGGCGCGCAGCAATGGGTCGCCAAGGGGGCCGAGATGTCGATCCCCGATGCGCACGACCCGTCGAAGAAGCGCCTCCCCACGATGCTGACTACCGACCTCTCCATGCGGTTCGACCCGGCCTACGAGGTGATATCGCGGCGTTTCCTGGAGAACCCCGACCAGCTGGCCGACGCGTTCTCTCGGGCGTGGTTCAAGCTGACGCACCGCGACATGGGCCCCCGCGCCCGCTACCTCGGACCTGAAGTACCCGCGGAAGAGCTCATCTGGCAGGACCCGATCCCAGCGGTGGATCACCCGACAATCGATGAAGCGGACGTCGCCGCGCTCAAGGAAAAGATCCTAGCGGCGGGGATCCCCATCTCCGACTTGGTTTCAACCGCCTGGGCGTCGGCGTCAACGTTCCGCGGGTCCGACAAACGGGGCGGCGCAAACGGGGCCCGCATCCGCCTGGCGCCGCAGAAAGACTGGGAGGTCAACGAGCCCGCCAAGCTGTCCAAGGTGCTGGCGACCCTCGAGGGCGTCCAGAGCGAGTTCAACAGCGCCGCGTCCGGCGGCAAGAAGGTGTCCCTGGCCGACCTGATCGTCCTGGCCGGATGCGCGGCGGTTGAGCAAGCGATCAAGAACGCCGGCCACGACGCAACCGTCCCGTTCACCCCTGGACGCATGGACGCCTCGCAAGAGCAGACCGATGTGGAGTCCTTCGAGCCGCTCGAGCCGATCGCCGATGGGTTCCGCAACTACCTGATGGGCCGGTACGCCGTGCCGGCCGAGGCGCTGCTGATCGATCGGGCGCAGCTGCTGACGCTCACCGCGCCCGAGATGACCGCGCTGGTAGGCGGCATGCGCGTCCTGAACACGAACGCCGGGCGCAGTGGCCTCGGCGTCCTGACGGATCGGCCGGAGGCGTTGACCAACGACTTTTTCGTTAACCTTCTCGACATGGGGACCGAGTGGAGAGCCCGCTCGTCCGAAGAGGACGAGTTCGAGGGTCGCGACTGCGCCAGCGGCGACGTCCGGTGGTCTGCCTCACGGGTCGACCTGCTGTTCGGTTCCAACTCGCAGCTCCGCGCCCTGGCGGAAGTCTACGGGAGCTCGGACGGCGAGGAGAAACTCGTTCACGACTTTGTTGCGGCTTGGGACAAGGTGATGAACCTTGATCGCTTCGACCTCTGTCGCGAGTGAGGCGTGGACCTCGTCCGCTTGCGTACAACCCAAACGGCGGCGGTCAAATGCTCAGGATCGGAGACCCGGCGCCACAGTGCGACGCGACGGCTGTTGTTGAGGGAGAGATTGTGCAGCTCGGCTGGCGGCGGCTGCACGAGGGTCAGACCCTGATGTTGCTGTTCGAGTCAATCGACGTGCGCAACTGCCGCTGCAGTTTTCTTAGGGCCTTGCGGGACGCCGGGAGCGAGGGGCGGCGGTTCAAGCTAGCGGTGGTCTGCACCAACGATGCGATTGAAGTCTCGCGCTGGATGCGAGGCCTGATCGCCGAACGCGGGCCCGGCCAGGTGGGCGTCCCGGTCGTCATCGATGCCGATAACCAGATTGCGTCCAGGTACGGCCTGCTAACCGACAACGGCCCTCTGCAGGGGCACGTGATTGTGGACGCGGACGGCAGAGTCCGGTCGATAGCCGCCAACGCTTTTCGCGTCGGCGTGAGCGTCCACGAACTGGCGCGGAGCATAGCCTCGATCGCCGACCGCGGCGACTGATCGTTCTCGCTTGCTACGTGAAGCAGGCTGGCGGAGCGGCGCCTGCTGGACGATCCCATGCTGGCGTCGCGCCTAGCCCGCGCAGAATCTGCCGGTCCGCCGGCGCCAGCGGCAGGATCTGCGCGGCGGTTGGCGCCGGCTCGGGTCGCGATGGCCAGATTCCTCGGGGAATCGTCGCCCGCCGGTTCTGGCACGCCGGTTGCCTTAGGGGATGCCGTTGGCAGGGGGGCACACCTGCTAGCAACCATCCACCATGCCTTACGGGCTGTACATCTCCGCTGAGGGCGCCAAGGCCCAGAGCAAGCGCCTCGAGGTGCTGGCCAACAACCTGGCCAACGTCAACACGGTCGGCTTCAAGCCCGACGTGGCGACCTTCCAGTCGCGCTTCGCCGAGGCGATTCAAGAGGGCACGGCCATGCCGGGCTCGCGGGAGCTGACCGACATCGGCGGCGGCGTGAAGGTGAACGAGACCATCACCAGCTTCGCCCCCGGCCGCCTGCAGCACACGGGCGCCGAGACCGACATGGCGATCATCGGCAACGGCTTCTTCCAGGTCGCCGGCGGCAACGGCGAGGCGCTGCTCACGCGGGCCGGCAACTTCCAGGTGAACCGCGACGGCCTGCTGGTGACCGCCAACGGCCAGCAGCCCGTGCTCGACGCGGGCGGCGCGCCGATCGAGCTCGACCTGCAGACGCCCTGGCGGCTAACCAACGCGGGCGAGATCGAGCAGGACGGCTCGCTCATCCCGCTGGCGATCGTGCAGCCGACCTCGCTCGACCAGCTCACCAAGGTGGGCGCCAACCTGTTCCGCTCCCGTGGCGGGGCGACGCCGATCGAGCCCGCCAACCGCGAGGTGCGGTCGGGCTACCTCGAGATGTCCGGCGCCAACTCGACCACCGAGATGATGTCGCTGATCGAAACCTCACGCGCGTTCGAGGCGAACGCCAAGATGATCCAGACGCAGGACGGCATGATGAGCTCGCTCATCGGCCGCGTGCTGCGGACCTAGCGCTCCGCCCGTCTGACACCGGCACCCCACAACTCCCGACAAGAACATGAGCGTCCAAACCCTCTACACCGCCGCGACGGGCATGGAAGCCCTCGAGACGAAGCTCGACGTGATCGCCAACAACATGGCGAACATCAACACCACGGGCTTCAAGAAGGACCGGGCCAACTTCGAGGACCTGTTCTACCGGCAGGAGAAGCTGCCGGGCGCCACCGACTCGGACGGCAACATCACGTCCACCGGCATCGACGTCGGCCTCGGCGTGCGGGTCAGCAGCATGCAGGCCGACTTCGACCAGGGCGCCTTCCAGCAGACCGGCAACCAGCTCGACTTCGCGATCGAGGGCAACGGCTTCTTCGGCGTGCAGGGCCCCAACGGCGAGATCCTGTACAGCCGCGCCGGCAACTTCGGCATCAACGCCAACGGCGACCTGGTGCTCGGCTCGGCCAACAACGGCTACCTGCTCGACCCCACGATCAACATCCCCGAGGAGGCGGTTGACGTGGTGGTCTCGAACGACGGCACCGTGCAGTACAGCACCGCCGGCTCCACCACGCTCACCACCGCCGGCAACATCACGCTCACCACCTTCATCAACCCCGACGGCCTGCTGAAGCTGGGCGACAACCTCTTCAAGGAGACCGAGGCCTCCGGCGCCGCCAACACGGGCCTCACGCCCGGGCAGCAGGGCGTCGGCCAGCTGCGGCAGGGCGCCCTCGAGGCGTCGAACGTCGAGCCGGTCACCGAGCTGATCGACCTGATCACCACCCAGCGGGCGTTCGAGCTGAACTCGCAGGTCGTGCAGGCCGGCGACCAGATCATGCAGATCGTCGCCAACCTGCGTCGGGGCTAGCCACCAACTCAGCGACCGTTTCCGTAAGCTCCTTCTACTGACCGATTCATGATCCTCCGCACCTGCAACCCGATCGGCGCCTGCCTGGCTCTGCTGCTGGCCCTCCCGGCCGGCGCGGCCGACCTGCTGATGCTGGACCGCGTCGACTGCCGGTCGGGCGTGGTGCGGCTGGCGGACGTGGCGGCCATCCTGAACGCGGGTCCGCAAGAGATCGACGCCCTCGGCAAGATCCCGCTGATGCCCAGCCCAGCGCCGGGGCAGCAGCAGACCGTCAGGGCGCAGAGCATCCGCGAGCTGCTGGCGGCCCACGGCGTCGACCTGGGCGGCCTGCGATTCCGCGGGGCCCGCGAGACCGTGGTGCTGACGCCGGTGGCGGCGACCACCCGCGAGGCCGCAGCGGCGCCAACCGCATCTGAGCCGGACGCCGCCGAGCCCGCGGCTGAGCCGCGTGAGCAGACCGGTTTCCGGGGCTACACAGCGCCCCCCGCCGAGCCCGCCGCGGCGTACCCCCGGGCGCCCCGCCGCGTGCAGCTCTCCGCCCAGCGGCGTGAGCGGCTGGAGGAACAGCTCGCCGCGGACCTGACCGACTACGTCCAGATGCAGACCGCCGACGGGATGCTGGAGGTGGTCGGCGTGGAGCTGAAGCCGCACAACGCCGCAACGCTGGCCGCCAACCGCGGGGAACTGTCGATCTCGTCCACCACCGCGTTACGGGTCGGGCGTCAGCGGTTTGTGGTTTCGTTCAGCACCACCGCCGGCCCGGTGAAGTTCCCGGTGATGGCGGACATCGTCGAGGCGCGTCCCGCCGTGATCGCACGGCGTCAGACCCCGCGCGGCGCGATCATCACCGCCGCCGACGTGTACGTCGCGCCGCTGCCGTCCGACTACCGCCCGCGTGGCGAGGAGAGCATCGCCACGAGCCTGGAGGACGTCATCGGCAAGGAGGCGGTCTCCGGCCTGCGGCCCGGCGAGGTGGTGACCGACGCCAACTGCCTGCCGCCGGTGATGGTCAAGCGGAACAGCGTGGCGTGGGCGACCGCCGGCCGCGGCGGCATCCGTGTGCGGACGCAGGTCAAGGTCCGACGCGACGGACGCCTGGGCGACATCGTCGAGGTGGAGAACGTAGACAGCCGCGAGCTGTTCGAGGCCCGCGTGGTGGGACGCAACCAGCTGGCGGTGCTGACCCTCGGCGGCGCCGCGGCGCACGCGCTGGCCCAAGACATCGAAACCCTGAGGCTGCGATGACCGGCACGACCAAGCCCACCCTGCTGACGCTCTTTCTGGCCGCCCTGCTGTTCGGCGCCGCCGGCGGCGACTGCGCCGCGCAGGAGGGCACGCTGCTGTACAAGAGCTCGCTGGTCCGCGAGGGGCAGGCGCCCCTGACGCTCGAGAACAGCTCGTTCATGTACCAGCCCCTCTCCCCCGAGGCCCGCGCCCGCGAGCTGAAGATCGAGGACATCATCACGGTGCTGGTCGACTACCGCGTGAATATGAACAGCGAGGGCGAGGCCGAGAGCCGCAAGACCGCCAGCATGAACGCGGTGCTGGCCGAGTGGATCGGGTTCGACGGCAAGAGCATCTTCCGCGGGCCGCAGACCCGCGGCGACCCCGCCATCCAGGGCTCGCTCAACAGCATCTACCGCGCCGAGGGCGACCTCACCCAGCGGGACTCGATGACCTTCCGCATCGCCGCCAAGGTGGTCGACATCCGCCCCAACGGCAACCTGGTGATCGAGGCGCACCGCCAGATCAGCAGCAACGACGAGGTCTGGATGACGTCGCTGACCGGCGAGGTGAGCCGGCAGTCGATCGGCCCCGACCGCGTCGTCCGCAGCGACGCCATCACCGACCTGCGGATCGACAAGAAGGAACGCGGCCAGGTCCGCAACTCCTACGCGCCCGGCTGGCTGGGCTGGTGGTGGAGCAAGGGGCGGGCGATCTAGCCCCCCGAGCCTGTCCGAAGATCACATACCCCTCGCCCCTGTTTAAACCTATGAATCACAAGACCTTTCAGATCCTGCCGCTGCTCGTCCTGCTCGCCGCCCCGCAGGTTCTGTGGGGGCAGGGCCGCACCGAGCTCCGCAACATCTGCCACGTGAAGGGGCAGGAGGAGAACACGCTGCGGGGTCTTGGCCTGGTGGTCGGCCTCAACGGCACCGGCGCCGCGGGCGACCTGCAGACCATGCGGGCGCTGTCCAGCGCGATGGAGATCATGGGCAGCCCGGTGTCGACCACCGGGCGGGCGGACGCGGAGTCGCTGGAAGAACTGAAGAAGATCAAGAACGCGGCGATGGTGTACGTCACGGCCACCGTGCCGGCGACCGGCGCCCGCCGCGGCGACAAGCTCGACTGCTTTGTCAGCGCCATCAACGGCAAGAGCCTCAAGGGGGGCCGGCTGGCGTTCGCCACGCTGCAGGGCCCCAACACCCAGGACCACCAGGTGTACGCCCTGGCCCAGGGGCAGCTGGTCGTCGACGACGACGACCAGCCAATGGTCGCCCGCATCCACGGCGGCTGCCAGATGCAGCAGGACGTGCAGACCGAGTTCGAGAAGGACGGCTTCGTCACCGTGGTGCTCGACCAGAACCACGCCGACTTCGTGGTGGCGATGGCCGTTGGCGACCAGATCAAAGAGATGTACCGCAACCAGTTCTTCCAGCCGCAGGCCGAGCAGGAGGACGAGTGGCTGGCGAGCATGGTGCAGGTGAAGAACGCCAGCAACATCCGCATCAAGATCCCGCAGCTCTACCAGAACGACCCGGTCGGCTTCGTGTCGCAGCTGATGGAGGTCCAGGTCTACAACGTCGAGCCCGAGGCCCGCGTGGTGGTGAACCCCCGCGCGGAGTCGATCGTGATCAGCGGCGACGTCGGCGTCGGCGACGTCATCGTCACGCACCGCAACCTGACCATCGAGGCCAACCAGGGCCTGACCGCCGAGTTCCGCAAGATCGACCCCAACTCGTACGCCGAGGGCGGCTCGCCCTCGGCCAAGCTGGACTCGCTGGTCCAGGCGCTGGGCGACCTCAAGGTGCCGGCGGCCGACATCATCGAGATCATCCAGGGCATCGAACGCAACGGCAAGCTGCACGGCAAGCTGATCATCGAGTAACGCCGCCAGCCGCCTATCAACGCCAGGGCTACTGAAGACATGAGCACCCCCATCGCAACGCCGACCTCGATCCACGCCACGCAGGGCAGGGCGCCGCTGCAGGCCGCGACGCAGGCGCCCCCCACGGCCGAGCAGGTCGCCGACGCCAAGCAGGTCCGCGAGGGCTTCGGCGAGTTCGTTGGCAAGACCTTCTACGGGCAGCTGCTAAAGTCGATGCGTCAGACCGTCGGCAAGCCGGCCTACTTCGACGGCGGCCGCGCCGAGGAGGTGTTCCGCAGCCAGCTCGACCAGACCATCGCCGACCGCCTGGCCGAGAACGAGGGAAGCGGCCTGGCCGAGGGCATGTTCCAGCAGCAGTTCCCACGTGAGGCCGACGTGCTGCGTCGGCACGAGCAGGCCGCCAGCGGCCTCGACCAGCTTGCAACGCTCCGCAGACGCTAGCCAACTCCACCACGACCCCACTCCTCGAGGCCCACAGGCCGACAGACCGACATGGACTCCACCACCGAAGCCACACTGCACGACGACCCCGCCCAGCAGCCGCCCGAGTGGGGCGACCGCATCGCCGAGCTGCTGCAGGAGCTGATGCAGACGCAGCGCGAGCTGCTCTCGCTGCTGGCGAAGAAGCGCGAGCTGGTGGTCAACCGCGACAGCGCCGCGCTCAACCTGCTGCACCTGGACGAGGAGAAGCTGGTCGCCCGCTTGCAGGCCTGCTGCCAGCAGCGCCAGCAGCTGCTCGACGAGGCGGACGGCGTGGGCATGCCCGCGCGCACGCTCGAGTCGCTGGCCGGTTCGCTGCCCGGCGAGAGCCGCCAGCGTCTGCGGCCCGGCCTCCGCGACGCGCGGCGGCAGTCTCGGCTCCTGCAGCACCAGAGCCTGGCGAACTGGGTGCTGGTGCAGCGGTCGTTGCTGCACCTGTCCCAGATGATGGAGATTATTGCCACCGGCGGCCGCATGCGGCCGACATATGGAAAGGAATCGCCGACCGCCCGGGGCGGCGCCCTGGTCGACCAGGCGGTCTAGGCGCCGCAGCGAAACGCTCTTCCACTTACCCCAACCGCCCGCGTCGCCATGTCCCTGTTCGGGTCACTACAGATCGCCAGCAACGCCCTCCAGGCGACGCAGATCGGCCTGCACGTCGTTGGCAACAACATCGCCAACGCGAACACGCCGGGCTACATCCGCGAGGAGGTGCTGTACTCGCCTGCCCCGGTGCAGGAGTACGGCCGCCTGACGCTGGGGCTGGGCGTCGAGATCGACGCGATCGTCCAGAAGGTCGACCGCTTCCTGGCGGAGCGGACCCGCGGCGCCGCCTCCGACCGGGCGGGCGCCGAGGTGCAGAGCAAGGCCTACGCCGACCTGGAGAGCCTGCTCAACGAGCTGACCGACACCGACCTGAGCACCGGGCTGACCGGGTTCTTCAACTCCATCGACGGCGTGGCCGACGCGCCGGCGGACATCTCGGCCCGCAACCTGGTGATCGGCAAGGGGCAGACCCTGGCCGCGGACATCCGGCGGCTGGCGACCCGCGCGGTGGACGTCAGCAACGAGCTGGACACCCGACTGGGGGACGCGGTCGAGGAGATCAACCAGCTGACCGAGCGGGTGCGGGTGCTCAACCTGAGGATTGCCACCAGCGAGGGCGGATCGGCGTCCGCCAGCGAGGCGGGCGGCCTGCGGTCGGAGCGGAACAAGGCCGTGAACCGACTGGCCGAGCTGGTCGACATAACCACCAACGAACAACCCAACGGCGCGCTGAACATCTCGGTCGGCGGCGAGTTCCTGGTGTTCGACGGGCTCCGGCGTGACATCGCCACCGAGACGCAAACCACCGACGGCCTGTCGACCACCACAGTCCGGTTCGCGGACAACGGCAAGGAGCTCAACCTGTCCGGCGGCGAGGTCTTCGGGCTGACGGCCGCCCGCGACGACATTGCCGGCACGTTCATCCAGACGCTGGACGACTTCTCCGGCACGCTGATCAACGAGTTCAACAAGGTCTACTCGCAGGGCCAGGGGGCGACAGGGTTCAGCTCGCTCACCTCCGTCAACGGCGTCGCCGACCCGGACGCGGTGCTCGACGAGGCCGGTCTGGACTTCGCGCCCGACAAGGGCGCGTTCGAGCTGCTGGTGTTCACCGAGGGGCCCGACGGCTCGCGGTCGACCGACGTCACCGACATCAACATCGACCTCAACGGCATCGACGGGGACACCACCCTCAACACCCTGGCCGCGGCCATCAACGCGGTGTCGGGCGTGACCGCCAGTGTGGACACGCTGGGCCGGCTGTCGATCTCGGCCGACTCGAAGGACGTCACCTTCGCGTTCAACGGCGACGACAGCGGCGCGCTGGCGGCGCTGGGGCTCAACACGTTCTTCACCGGCGCCGACGCCCGCACCATCGGCGTGAACAGCGAGCTGTTGGGCGTCTCGAACGCGGCCAAGTTCGCCGCCGCCCGGACCAGCCAGACCGAGACCGAGGCCAACGCCAACGCCAACGCGCTCGAGCTGTCCGTGTTCTTCGACCGCAAGCTGGAGGCGTTGGGCGGCGCCTCGCTGGCCGACCAGTACGACCAGATGATCAACGAGGTGGTGACCGGCGCCACGATCGCCTCGAGCGTTACCGAGGGTTTCAAGATCTTCGAGGCCACGCTGCAGGGCGAGGAGCAGGCGATCTCCGGCGTCAACATCGACGAAGAAGCGATCAACATGATCCAGCTCCAACGCACCTACCAGGCCAACGCCCGGCTGGTCCAGGCCATCAGCGAGATGCTGGACATCCTGGTGAACCTTTAACCCCCGCCGGGTCCGACCTGCCGCAGGCAGCGTCGAACGGCCGACCAACAACCGACACCGCCCGCGCCGCACATGGCCGCCATCTTCCCCATCCCGACCACCCGCACCAGCGACTACCTGGCCCGCACGCGGCTGGTTCAGCAGATCCAGTCCGACCAGGTGGACCTGATCCGGCTGCAGACGCAGCTCAGCACCGGGCGGCGCATCTTCCTGCCCAGCGACGACCCGGGCGCCGCGGTCCGCGCGATCACGCTGCAGCGGACGCTGGAACGCAAGGGCCAGCTGCAGACCAACATCAGCAGCGCCGCCAACAAGCTGACGGTCGCCGAGGGCTCGCTGACCCAGGTGTCGGACGTGATCAACAACGTCCGCGGGAGCACGCTCGCCGTGGTCGACACGATCTCGACCGACGAGCAGCGGCAGGCGGTGCTGAAGGAGGTGAACGAGGCGCTCGATTCGCTCGCGCACTTCGCGAACTCGCAGTACCAGGACACCTACCTGTTCGGGGGCTCGCTCGCTCTGCAGCCGCCGTTTGTTAACGCCGGCAACTACATCGAGTACCGCGGCAACGAGGCGAACCTGCAGTCGCACGTCGAGATCGGCCGGCTGTTCGACACCAACATCTCCGGCGACGAGATCTTCGGCGGCCTGTCCGAGGCGGTCCGCGGGTCGGTCGACCTGGACCTGCAGGCCTCCGAGGGGACCTACCTGAGCCAGCTCAACGGCGGGCAGGGCGTGTCGCCGAACGGCGCGGTGGAGCTCGTGATCGGGCTCAACCGGTACGTTGTGGACCTGAGCGCCGCCCACACGCTGGGCGACGCCGCGCGACTGATCGAGGAGGGCGCGCCGGCGGGCTCGGGCATCACGGTCGACGTCCAGGGCGACGGGCTGAGGGTGAACCCCGGACCGGGCGGGCTGGCCATCAGGGAGGTTTCCGGCGGACGCACCGCCAGCGAGCTGGGCATCCGCCAGGACACACAAACGCTCACCTCGTTCGGCGACGACGTCAACCCGAGCCTCCGCAAGACGTCCCGCCTGAGCGACCTGGGCGGTACGAAGGCGACGGCGCGCATCTCGCTCGGCGCGGCCAACACGTCGATCAAACTCCGCGCGACCGCCAACGGCGCCGACTTCAACGGGCTGGACCTGAACGTGGTGGACGGCGCTACGCCGGGCGCCGAGTCCGCGGCGTACACGGCCGGCCCGCCGCCGTCGCTCACCATCACCGTCGCGGAAGACTCGACCACCACCCAGGACGTGATCGACCTGATCAACGCGGACGCGGCCGTGCCGTTCGAGGCGTCGATCGACTTCTTCGGCGCCGACCCGCCCGACCAGGCGGGGCAGGGGCTCGTGGCGTTGCAGAGCCAGACCTCGATCACCAGCGGCGGCGCCGGCTCGGCGCTCGACCTCAGCGCCGGCCTGCGGATTACCAACGGCGAGGGGGAGGTCACGGTCGACACCTCCGGCGCCCAGACGATTGAGGACCTGGTGGACATCCTCAATCAACCCGAGTTCGGCTTGTCCGCTCAGATCAACGACACCGCCGACGGCATCGACGTCCGGTCGCGGCGGTCCGGGGCCGACTTCGCCATCGGTGAAAACGGCGGCACCCTGGCCGAGGACCTTGGCATCCGGACCTACACCTACACGTCGCGGCTGGACGGCTTCAACGGCGGCCGCGGGGTGATCCAGAAGGGCGTCAACGACACCGAAACCCGCTCCCTCAACGACTTCACCATCACGGTCCGCGACCAGGGCGTCACGACCACCTACGAGATCGACCCGATCGGGCTCTCCACGGTGCAGGACCTGATCGACCGCATCGCGGCGCCGGTCTCGCAGGGGGGGACCGGCGGCGCGGTCGTCGCGACGTTGGCCGCCACCGGGAACGGCCTGGTGCTCAGCCGCGCCGACGCCGTGGACGCCGCCACGCCGGCCACGGTCGATGTCGCCTACGCGGGCGACACGCTCACCTTCACCGCGGACTCCGCCGGGCCCCTGGGCAACGACGACTTCACCCTCCAGGTGATCGACAGCGGTTCGGGCGGTCTGAGCTCCACCTACGACCCGAACGCCGATCCCAAAACCATTGTGGTAGACCTAGGCGGGTCGGCGAGCGAAACCACCGCGACCATCGCGGCGGAGGTCTCCGCCGCGGTCGGCGGCTACAGCGTCACGGCGGCCGACGGCACGCAGCCGGCCGCCACGGTGGCCCCGACCGCCGTCGCGGTCGCCGGCGGGTTCGACGCCGACGAGTTCACTGTCAGCGGCTCGCTCGCCGGCCGGCTCGGCTTCCTGCCGGAGGGGCAGGGCACGGTCACTTCGACCGGGGCTTCAGTGACGGCAGAGGACCGCAACCCGCAGGCGGTGGAGAGCGTCTTCAACACGCTGATCCGGCTTCGCGACGCGCTCAAGGACAACGACACCATCTCGATCGGCGAGGCGTTCGCCGACCTCGACGAGGACCTCAACCGCGCGACGTTCGCCCGGTCGGAGGTGGGCGCCAGGTTGCAGAACCTGGACGTGCTGGAGGTGCGGCTGGAGGACGAGGAGGTGCAGCTCCGGTCGTCGCTCTCCGACGCTATTGACGCCGACATCGCCGAGGTGATCTCGGACTTCACCGCCCGGCAGTTCTCGCTTCAGGCCTCGCTGCAGACCACGGCCAACCTGCTGCAGCTGAGCGTGCTGAACTTCCTGTAGCCGCGCCGCCCGCCCGCAGGGTCGCCCTGACCGGACGCGTTGCGCGTCGGGGCGGGGGGATTGCCGCCCCGCGGGCCCGACGCGCCGAGATTTCCGTCATCCCTTTCCACCGCGACAGCCGATGCAACCGAAAAGGGAAGACAGATACGCACATCCCCGTCAGCCGCCCCGCGGAGCTAGCAATGGTCATAGACACCAGCCGTTTTGGCCCTGTTGAATGTCAGGCGAGCGACCTGCTCACCTTCCCCCACGGATTGATTGGCATGGAGGGCTGCCGCGAGTGGGTGCTGCTCGCGGACTCCGAGAACGACGCCCTCGGCTGGCTGCAGTCCGCCGAACGCCGCGACCTCGCGTTGGCGGTGGTCAGCCCGCGGAGGTTCGTGCCGGACTACCAGGTGCGGGTCTCGGCCCGCGATATCGCGGACCTGGCCGCGGCCGACGGCGAGCAGCCGCAGGTGCTGGTGATCCTGAGCCGCTCGGAGGACGGGCTGGTGGTGAACCTCAAGGCGCCGGTGGTGGTCTGTCTGGAGTCGCGGCGGGGCCGGCAGGTGGTCGCCAAGGACGACCACTCCGTGCACTACGTGCTGGGCGCGACGGTCCCATTCCGACAATCGGCATAGGCTGCAACACGGGGACGGTTGCGGCCAATCGCTGCCAACGCGGCCGACGGAATAAACCGGCCACCGGGGCTCTGGGCTCCAGTCCCACGAACCCCGCCGCCGATGCTAGCAACGTGACGGAGCACAGCCGCGCAGACCCGCGGACGCTCAGAAAGCCCAACCGCCGACTGGCGCAACACAGGAAGTCCCCATGCTGGTCCTATCAAGACAGCGCGACGAGAGCATCATCATCGGCGACAACGTCGTCATCACGGTTGTCGACGTGAGGGGCGACAAGGTCCGGCTCGGCATCGAGGCCCCCGTCGAGATCCCCGTGCACCGCCGCGAGGTGTACGAGGCGATCCAGCGCGAGAACCGCCGCGCCGCGGAGACCTCCACCGAGGACGCCCGCCAGCTCGGCGGCAAGGACGAAGCGGCCAAGTAGCCGCGTCCCGGCGTCGGCTCGCCGCCTCCCTCTTATCTACCACCTCCCCGCCTGCGCGCCCCGACGGCTTCCCCGCTGGGCTCGGCGACGACGGCCGCTGCTGCGCGGCTGGTTCGCCGAACTGATCGGTCGGATTTCAAGCGCCTTCTAGGGCGTGCGACTAGCGAAAGCACGTAAAGATGGCCGGTGGCGCCGGCTGTCCGGGTTGTTACGGCGGGGGCGGGCCACAACTGGAGTAAATCGGGCGACAACCTAACGCCCCCATCTTGACCAGACGATACGTTGGCTTAGACGCGTTCGTATCCAGCGGGCGGGTCAGGATCGGAATACCTCGACAGCCGCTCCCCAGAGCGACTTGAAAGGTGGATCCAGGTCATCGGCGACCACGCCAGGCCGCGGGACCGGGGGGACTGGGTTAGCCCCCCGCCACGTGGTCGAGGTTGTTCCCTTCGGGGGCGACGCCTCGGGAGCCAGACGAGGATCGACAACTCGGACGTTGCAACACAGTGATACTCGCAGGCGTGTGCCCGCGGGTCGCCAAAACTCAGAAGACCGGCAGGGCCCGCACCCGGGCCGGTCGCACTTGGACTAGAGTCCTTTTTCAAGGGGTGTTTCGATGACACGAATCAACACAAACGTCGCTTCGCTGGTCGGCCGCACCAACCTGCAGCGATCCAACGCGAGCCTGGCCCAGTCGCTCACCCGGTTGAGCACCGGTCTGCGTATCAACACCGGCAAGGACGACCCGGCCGGTTTGATCGCCAGCGAGAACCTCCGCAGCGACATCACCGCCATCAAGAAGGCGATCAGCAACACCGACCGCGCCAACCAGGTGATCGCGACCGCGGACTCCGCCCTCGGCCAGGTCAGCTCGCTGCTGAACGACATCCGCGGCCTGGTGACCGAGTCGGCCAACGCGGGCGCCCTCTCCGAAGAGCAGATCGCAGCTAACCAGCTGCAGGTCGACTCGTCGCTCGAGGCCCTCAACCGGATCGCCCAGACCACGACCTTCCAGGGCCGCCGGCTGCTGGACGGCTCGCTGGACTTCCTGACCACCCAGGGCGCCAACAGCTCGAACATCAACGCCCTGCAGATCGACCAGGCCAACCTGGGCGCCTCGGGTCAGGTCGGCGTCGACGTGAACGTCACGGCCGCGGCCACGCAGGCGACTGTCGAGGTGAACAACCTGCCGGACGTCACCCCGCCGGCTCAGGGCACGGTCACCTTCAGCACCGAGACTACCGCCGCCCAGGGCTCCACCGGCTCGGTCGACTTCGACATCATCACCGCGGACACCGTTCAGGCGACCGGCGGAATTAACCTGACAACCCAGGCCGAGGGCACGGTTACGCTTGCCGGCGAAACGCTCCGCGTCAACGTCGATTCCGGCTTCCTTGCCGGGACGGCCGGTAACGGGGCGATTACCAACATTGCCGTCAACGTCAGCGAGACGGTCGCCGGCGGCAACTCGGTGGGTGTTGACTACAACGACACGGCGAACACTCTTACCCTCAACTTCGCCGCAGCAAGTGTCACTGCAACCGACGTCGTCAATGCCCTCAACGGGACATTGGCGGGCGGCGTTGACTACGCGAACAGCACCGACACGATCGCTGCTGACGACCTGGTCGCCACGATCACCGGCGGCTCCAGCGTCGCGATTTCGTCCGACTCGCCCACGAACGCCATCACGCTCTCGGGCGGCGCCGCGGCCACGGACCTGATCACGCTGACCGCGGTCGAGGACGGCGCCCTGGACGGCGTCGCGGCCAACGGCGCGTACACCGACATCTCGGTCACGTACGGCAACGGCAGCGAGAGCGTTGTTGACGCCGGCAGCGGCGTGCTGCAGGTCAACCTGACGCAGAACGAAGACGTTGCGACCGTTGCGAACATCGTCTCGGCGATCGACAACGCGACCGCCATCGGCCTGGACGCCGCCACCGGTTCGCCCGGCACCCTCGCTCGACAGCTCGACTTCACCGGCGCCGGCGAGATCACGCTCGGCTCGGGCGGTTTCACGGCCGGTGCTGACGCCGTGACCACCACCGAGAGCATCTACATCACCGGCACGCTGGCGGCTGGGGCGAATGGCGACATCGACATCAGCTTCGCCGAGGCGGCGCTGGGAAGCGGCGGCGCCAGCACGAACGTGATCGGTAACTCCTCGACCGGCTACACGGTGCAGATCAACACCGACATTGGCGTCGGCGTCGATATCGATGACATCCGGGCCGCGATCGAGTCCATCGACGAGGTGGCCACAGCCTCGTTCGACAACCCGGCGACCACCGGCACGACCGAGACTTCGAGTGGTTCGTTCTACAACTCCATCCAGACGAATGGGACCGGCGCCAACGCCCCCGAGGCGCCGCCGTCCCAGATCTCGCTGGCCAACGGCGTTGATCAGGTGATCACCGCCCAGGACATCAACATCACGACCGCGGTCGGGTTCCTCGGAAACCTGAGCATCGGCTTCGCCGAGGCCAACCTGTCGGGCACGCCCACGAACGTGACCGGCGACGCCACGAACGGCTACACCATCCAGATCGACAACACCGGCACGGTGACCCTGGAAGAGATCCGTTCGGCGATCGAGAGCCTGGCCGAGGTTGGATCGGCCACGTTCGAGAACACGGGCGCCGGCTCCCAGACCTACGACGCCACAAACGACACCCCGCCGACCCCGCCGACTCTGCTGACCGGCGCCGGCAACGGCAACGGCGTCAACGGCATCGACCAGGACCTGGTGTTCCAGCTGTCCGGCGCCACCGGCTCGGAGGTGCTGACCTTCGAGGCCAACACCAGCCTCGAGCTGCTGGTCAACGGCATCAACGCGGTGAGCGACGCCACGGGCGTCACCGCCGAGGCCAACGGCACCAGCGACGGCCTGATCCTCAGCTCGTCGGCCTACGGCAGCAACGCGTTTGTCGACCTGCAGATCATCGAAGAAGGCTCCAGCGGTGCGTTCACCACTGAGCTCGGCCAAGGCGATCGCCAGGTGGGAACGGACATCGTTGCGTCGGTCAACGGCATCACCGCCAATGGCAAAGGCAACGACCTGTCGATCAACACGGCCACGCTCGACCTGTCGGCGACCATCACCGCAGGCTTCGAGGGCACGGCCAGCTTCGAGATCACCGGCGGCGGCGCCCTGTTCCAGCTGGGCCCGGACGTGGTTTCCAACCAGCAGGCCCGGCTTGGCGTCAACAGCGTCAACACGGCCGCCCTGGGCGGAACCAGCGGCCTGCTGTACCAGCTCGGCTCGGGCGGCACGGCCGACCTGTCGACCGACTCGACCACGGCCGCCAGCATCGTCGAAGAGGCGATCAACCAGGTCACCTCGCTCCGGGGTCGACTGGGCGCCTTCCAGCGGACGACGCTGGAGACCAACAAGAACGCCCTCAACGACACCCTCAGCAACCTGACCGAGGCCGAGAGCTCGATCCGCGACGCCGACTTCGCCGCGGAGACCGCGAACCTCACCCGTTCGCAGATCCTGGTCCAGTCGGGCACCCGGGTGCTGGCGATCGCCAACCAGAACCCGCAGAACGTGCTGGGTCTGCTCGGTTAGTCAGCCGAGGCGTAAAGCGAAAACCCAAGCCGGTTCGGCCCCCGTGGCCGGACCGGCTTTTTTCGTTGCTGGCGCCGCTGGCGGCAGAACCGCTCCAGACGGAGACTCGCCGCAGCCGATACGGTTTACGTAGGTGTATGCGCGCCGGGCGACCTACGCTTGCAAGCGCGTGCGCAGACCGCGAGTAGAACCGTGACCAGGGGCTTCGTTTAGCCGTGTCCTCCATCCAGACCAGCGTCGGCCTGATCTCCGGTATCCCGATTGAGGAGACCGTAGACCAGTTGATCTCGGTTGCCAGCCAGCCGTTGAACCGGCTGACGTCGCGCACCGAGGGCCTGCTGGCGGAGCGCACCGCCGTCGACACGCTAGCGACGCTGGTGCTGGGGATGCAGTCGTCGCTCAACAGCTTCAAGAGCGTTGCGACGTACAGCAAGAAGACCGCCAGCTCGTCGGACGCGTCGGCGGTGTCGGCCTCGGTGGTCGCGGGGAAATCGCCCAAGACGGGCGCCTACACGTTTACCCCGCTGCAGGCCGCGACCTCGCACAGCCTGCTCTCCAGCAGCTTCTCCGACCTGGAGGGGGCGCTCGGCGGTGGCGCCCTCAGCTTCCGCTTCGGCGGGCACGTGGACAAGGGCGTGGCGCTGCGCGAGATCAACGCCGGCGCAGGGTTCAAGGCGGGTAAGATCAAGATCACCGACCGCAGCGGCGGCAGCGCGGTGATCGACCTCCGCGCGGCGCAGAATATCGACGACGTGCTCGAGGCGATCAACTCCAACGAAGAGGTCAACATCCGGGCCAGCGTCGAGGGCGACGCCATCAAGCTAACCGACACCATCGGTGGCTCGGTGAGCAGCCTCGTGGTCCAGGAGGTGGGCCTGGGGACGACCGCCGCCAGCCTAGGGCTGGCGGGGATCAACGTTGCGGCGGACGAGGCGACCGGCGCCGACATCTACTCGTTGCACGGCGGGACCAAACTATCCGCTCTTAACGACGGCTCGGGCGTGCGGATCCTGAACGACCTGGAGGAGATCGATGACTTGGCGTTCACGCTGCAGGACGGGACCGAGGCGGGCGTCGACCTGTCGGGCGCGGCGACCCTGCAGGACGTGATCGACGCCATTAACAGCGACGAAGACCTGGCAGACAAGGTCACGGCCTCGATCTCGTCGGACGGCGCCCGGCTTGAGGTAACCGATCAGACGACTGGCGGCGGCGCGTTCTCTATCAGCAGCGTTGGGCTGGGCTCGGCCGCCGAAGACCTGGGCCTCTCCGCAGACGCGGACGGCGCGACGATCACCGGGCGGCGGTTGATCTCTGGGCTCCGGGACACGCTGGTGTCGAGCCTGAACGGCGGCCGTGGCTTCGAGCTGGGCGACATCGACATCACCGACCGATCCGGCGCCTCGGCGAATGTGGACCTGTCGACCGCCGAGACGCTCAGCGACGTGGTCTCGCTGATCAACGCGGCCGGGCTAGAGGTCACGGCCAGCGTCAATAACGCGCGCAACGGGATCCAGATCGTCAACAGGAGCGTGGCCGACGGGGGCGGCGCCGGCAACCTCACAATCGCCAACGGCGGTTCGGGCTCGACGGCGGACGACCTCGGCATCGCGGTTGACGACGCGGTCGTCTCGGTCAACAGCGGCACGCTGAACCGGCAGACGCTCAGCGAGTCGACGCTGCTGGCGACGCTCAACGGCGGCTCCGGCGCCCGGGTGGGCGACATCCGCATCACCGACTCCAACGGCGTGCAGCGGGTCGCCGACCTCAACAAGGCGGGCGCCGAGGCCGAGACCATCGGCGACGTGATCGACGCGATCAACGCGCTGGGGAACGGCGTCGAGGCGCGGATCAACGACGCCGGCGACGGCATCCTGCTGACGGACACCGCCGGCGGCGATGGCGTGCTGACGGTTGCGGACGTGAGCGGCAACCTCGCCGCCGGGCTGGGCATCCTGGGCTCGTCAACGGAAACCGACGGCAGCGGCCAGCAGGTGCTTAACGGATCGACAAGCTACACCGTCTCGCTTGACGACCTGTCGACCGACGTCGACGGCATAGCGCTGTCGTCGTTCAAGAACGGCGCCGGCGTTGATGAGGGCGTCTTCCAGGTGTTTGCGTCCTCGGACACCGACGATTCGCCCCGTCGGTTCACGGTTAACCTGGCGGGCGCCGCCACGCTGGGCGACCTGCTGGAGCGGATCAACTCCGCGGCCGCCGCCAAGGGGATCAACGTCACGGCGCAGGTCACCGAGGGCGGCACGGGCATCGAGCTGCTCGACGGCGAGGGCGGGTCCGGCCGCCTGCGGGTGGAGGAGCTCAACGGCTCGCTCACACCGGCGGCTGACCTGGGGCTCGTCAAGGAAGCCGGCGCGCCCGACTCCGACGGCGTCCAGACGCTCCGGTCGGTGGGTTTGTTTGACGCGGACGACGCCGAGGCGAGCGCCCTCGAGCTCGTCGCCAACCGCATCAACGGCTTCGAGGCCGGCGTGACCGCGTCGGTGGTGAACGACGGCACGGGCTACCGCCTGGCGATCAACGCCGACGAGTCGGGCGCCGCCAACGAGCTTCTGATCGACGACTCGTCCGGCCTGTTCACCTTTGACCAGATCAGCCGCCCCAAGGACGCCGTGCTGCTGTTCGGCGCGTCCGCGACCTCGTCCGGGGTCGCCGTTTCGTCCGCCACCAACGAGTTCACCGAGGTGGTGGACGGCCTCCGCCTGACGGTGAAGAAGACCTCCACCGACCCGGTCACGGTCAACGTGACCAAGGACAACCAGCCGATCACGACCGCGCTGCAGAGCTTCGTGGCCGCGTACAACTCGATCCGCACAAACCTGGACGCGGTCACGGACTTCGACGCCGAGGCCAACACCACCGGCATCCTGTTCGGCCGCAACGAGGCCCTGCGCGTGGACACCACGCTCAGCCGGATCGTGTCGGGCTCGTTCTCCGTGAGCGGCGAGTTCAAGTCGCTCGAGGCGATCGGCGTGAGCCTGGACGACAAGGGAAAATTGTCGCTCGACACCGCCAAGCTCACCGAGGCGCTCGCCGCGAACGCCGCGGACGCCGAGCAACTGCTGTCCGACCAGGACACCGGCGTCATCGCCCGCTTCACGACCGCCATCGATCAGCTCGCCCGGGGCGACAACTCGCTGCTGAACAGCCGCTCGGAGTCGCTCCAGGACACGATCGACAGCAACAACGACCGCCTGTCCGTGATGTCCGCGTCGCTCGACCGGCAACGGGACCGACTGCTGCTGGAGTTCTACACGCTGGAGGAGGCGCTCGCCGGCTTCCAGTCGAACATCGACCTGCTGGACAGCATCCAGCTGATCTCTTCGGGATCGAGCAACAGCTAAACCCCTTTAAGTCACCTCTCGCCATCAACGCTTCACGTACGGATACCGATGAACAAGAGCCAAACGAACGAGTACCTCGCCGCCAAGGTCAACACCGCCAACTCGGCGCAGCTGCACCTGATGCTGATTGAGGGTGCGTTGCGGTTTCTCGATCAGGCCGACAAGGCGCTGGTCCGCGAGGAGGAGGTGGCCGCAAACGCCGCGCTGGTCCGCGTGATGGAGATCGTGGAGGAGCTGCTCGTCGGCGTGCGGCACTCCGACGACGACATCAACGTCAAGCTCGCGCAGCTGTACCAGTTCGTGTTCACGCAGGTCAGCCTGGCGTACGTCAACGCCGACCGGGTCGTCATCGATGACGCCCGCACCATCCTGCAGTACCAGCGGGAAACCTGGCGGCAGGCCTGCGAGCTGGTCGGCGCAGAAAAGCCCTCGAAGCCCGCTCCGGCACCCAAGCCGGCGGCCGTGCCCACCCCGCACCTGAACTCGGCGCCGATCGAATCGGGCGTTTCGTTCGAGGCGTAGGGCCGCGGGCGCGGCTGGAGCTCGGCGGGGGAAACCGGTAGAATTGCTGGTTTCCGATCCGCCCTCGAGCCCCGTCCCCTGCCAGCCATGCCCACCGCCGCCCAGTCGTCGACCAAACAGCTCATCCGCGTTGGCCACAGCCCCGACCCGGACGACGCCTTCATGTTCTACGCCCTGGCGAAGGACAAACTGGACACCGGCGGCTTCGAGTTTACGCACGAGCTGGTCGACATCGAGACCCTCAACCAGCGGGCTTTCAGCGGCGAGCTGGAGCTGACCGCCGTTAGCATCCACGCCTACGCGTTCCTGCGCGACAAATACATGCTGTGCAACTGCGGCGCCAGCATGGGCGACAACTACGGCCCGATGGTCGTGGCCAAGGACGAGTGCTCGGTCGACGACCTCAAGAGCCGCACCATCGCCGTGCCGGGCAAGCTGACCAGTGCGTTCCTGTCGCTGCGGCTCTGCCTGGGGCAGGATTACGACTACGTGCTGGTGCCGTTCGACCAGATCATCCCGGCCGTGGCGGCCGGCGAGTTCGAGGGCAAGAAGGTCGACGCCGGCCTGATTATCCACGAGGGTCAGCTCACCTACGGCGACCAGGACCTGAAGCTGATCGTCGACATGGGCGTCTGGTGGCACGACCTCACCGGTGGCCTGCCGCTGCCGCTGGGCGCCAACGCGATCCGCAAGGACCTCGGCGAAGAGACCATCGTCGAGGTCGAGCGGCTGCTCAAGGAGAGCATCGTGTTCGGCCTGGACAACCGCCAGCCGGCCCTCGACTACGCCCTGCAGTACGGGCGCGACCTGGACAACCAGAAGGCCGACAAGTTCGTCGGCATGTACGTGAACGACTGGACCCGCGACTTCGGCGACAAGGGCCGCGAGGCCGTCGCGCTGTTCCTCAAGATGGGTCACGAGGCGGGCGTGCTGCCGGAGCTGGTCGAGCCTGAGTTTGTCGGACGGTAGCGTATATTGAAGTGGGGGACGGTGGGTGCCGGGGGCGCTCTGCGACAGCGGAAGCCCCCGCTTCGACCCCACTCCGGGGCTTCCCTGGTGGGAACGCCCCCGCCCCCGCCCCCGCCCCCGGCGCCGGCGCACAACTTCGAGACCTCCTTGCTATAGGGTTCCACTCTTAGTCGATGGCCTTTAAGCCTGACATCTATGTCGTGGAACACATTGGAAGCGGCTTTCTGGCCGTAATGGCCCGACCTGTCCCAGGCGAGTGGATCGAGGATGAGTTCAAGAACATCGCAGCGTTCGGCATAGGCCGTGTGGTGTCTCTGCTTGAGCCCGATGAAGCGAAGGAGCTTGGGCTCGCCAGGGAGGCACAGCTTTGTCTGTCAAATAGGATGGAGTTTGTTTCCTATCCGATTGCGGACCGGGGCTTGCCTGCCTGTGCGAAAGAGTTCGGGCGCTTCTGCTATGAGTTATACGGATCGATCGCTGGCGGCCAAAACACCGTGGTCCATTGTCGTGCTGGGATCGGACGCAGCGGCATCATCTCAGCGGGTATTCTCTTGCACGCTGGATTCGAACCAAGCGAAGCATTCTCGCGCATATCTGAGGCGCGAAGGATAGCGGTGCCAGACACCGACGAACAACGATCGTGGGTGTCTGACAACCATTTGACAATCGTCGGCAACAACGCACGGGATTGAACCCGTAATCCACGACTACATTCTGTCCCCGTGACCCAGTGGTGAACCCTGATGCTCTGGCACAAACGCATCGACGCGATCATCGACGCCGAGCTGGAGCAGATCACCGCGTTGCGGCGGCACCTGCACGCCCACCCGGAACGCAGCGGCGCCGAGTCTCAGACCAGCGTGCACCTGTACCAGCTGCTGGGGGACCTCGGCCTGGACGTGCGGATCGGGCCCGAGGGGCACGGCCTGCTGGTTGAGAGCAGGCGGCAGACCGCCGGCAAGCGGATCGCCCTCCGCGCGGACATCGACGCCCTGCCGATTCAGGACGAGAAGTCCGTCGCGTACCGCAGCCAGTGCGACGGCGTCATGCACGCCTGCGGTCACGACGCCCACACCGCGTGCCTGTACGGCGCCTTGTTGGCGATGGACCGTCTGGAGCAGGAGGGCGCGCTGCCCGGGCCGCTGACCTGGCGGGGGGTGTTCCAGCCGGCGGAGGAAACCGCCACCGGCGCCAAGCAGATGGTGCGGGCCGGGGCGATGGACGGCGTCGACGCGGCGCTCGCGCTGCACGTCGACCCGAACCTGCCGACCGGGCAGGTCGGCGTCCGCTCCGGCGTGCTGACCGCCAACGCCGAGATGATGCGGATCGAGGTCCACGGCGCCGGCGGGCACGCCGCCCGGCCGCACGAGTCGCACGACCCGATCGCCGCCGCCGCGCAGCTCATCAGTACGCTGTACCAGTTTGTTCCCCGCAAGACCGACAGCCGCCAGGCGGTGGTGGTCACGATAGGCCGCGTCGACGGCGGGCACAGCGCCAACGTGATCCCGGAGTGCGTCGTGCTGGAGGGCACCGTCCGCACGCTCGACCGCGGGGTGCAGCGGACCACGCTGGAGCACATCCGGCACCTGGCCCACGGCGTGCAGGAGATCACCGGCACGCGGATCGAGGTGTCGTTCCCGGTCAGCATCCCGGCCGTCGAGAACGACGCCGCGCTCTCCGAGATGGTCCGCTCGCAGGCGATGCTGCTGCTGGGGCAGTCGGGCGTGCGGCTGATCGAGTCGCCCAGCATGGGGAGCGAGGACTTTGCGGTGTATGGCGATCACGCCCCGATCGCCATGTTCCGCCTGGGCGCGGCGGCCAAGCCGCCCGGCCCGGCGCTGCACACGCCCCACTTTGACATCGACGAGCGTTGCCTGGCGGTCGGCGCCAAAGTGCTGGCCCGGTCGGCCGTGATGTGGGGTTTGCAGGGCATCAACATCTGCTGAGCGGGCGCCACTACCTGCTGATCGGATGCCCATCCTAGCCCGCAGCATCAGCGAGGGGTCACAGCAGTGCCGCCAAGCAAGCGGGGGCGTGGAGATCCCTCGCTGACGCTGCGGGTTGGGATTCGACTCGGCGCGGCGAAATCGGGGGATGATGCTACACTTGAGTGACGCATCCCCCTATCCGTTCTCCCTCCTCGTGCCCTCGCAGGCGCCAGCGTATGGCCAAGATAGAATTCACGTCGAACCAGCGGCCTACGGTCGGGGTGGAACTCGAGCTCGGTCTGGTCGACGGCCAGTCGATGGCCCTCACCAGCGCGTTCTCGCGGGTCGCGCAGGAGCTGAAGTCGCTCGGGCACGACGACGCCAGCCTCAAGCCCGAGCTCATGCAGAGCGTGCTGGAGATCAACACCGGCGTCTGCGAAACCATCGACGACGCCGAGCGCGACCTCACCGCCAAGCTCCGGGCGGTGCAGCAGGCGTGCGACAATCAGGGCGTGCGGCTGTGGTGGGGCGCCACGCACCCGTTCTCCAAGTGGGCCGACCAGCAGGTCACCGAGGACGAGCGGTACTTCAACCTGGTCCACCTGCTGCAGGAGATGGCCCGCCGGCTGGTGACCTTCGGGCTGCACGTGCACGTCGGCGTCGACTCGGGCGACAAGGCGGTGATGATCTGCGACCGCATCATGCGGCACCTGCCCACGCTGCTGGCGCTATCCTGCTCCAGCCCTTTTTGGGAGGGACGCGACACCGGCCTGCACTCGCACCGCAGCAAGGTGATGGAGGGGCTGCCGACCGCGGGCCTGCCGACGCTCATGCGCAACTGGAGCGAGTACGTCTGGCTGGTGAACCACATGATCGACACCGGCTTCATCAACACGATCCGCGAGATCTGGTGGGACGTCCGCCCGCACCACAACTTCGGCACCGTCGAGGTCCGCGTGTGCGACATGCCGGGCAACCTTCAGGACACGCTGGCGATCGCCGCGCTGGTGCAGTGTCTGGTGAAGGGCCTGTCGGACGAGATCGAGGAAGGGACCTACCAGCACGACTGCCACCCGATGATGGTCGCCCAGAACAAGTGGCGCGCCACCCGTTTCGGGGTCCGCGCCCAACTGGTCGACAGCTACTCCCATGAGGTGCTGCCGGTGATCGCCGCCACGACCCGACTCACAAGCCGGCTCCGCGGCGTTGCCGAGGAACTCGGCTGCAAGGACCGCCTGCAGCACTGCATCCAATTGGCCGAAGGGCCGAGCGCCGCCGAACGCCAGGTCGAGATCCTCAACGAGACAGATTCGCCCCAGGAAGTCGTCCGCCGACTGACCGAGGCGTCCCGGGTGTAGCCTTTGACCTCGCAACTAGCATCCGCATGAAAACGATCCCGGTTCTTACTGTCACCGCTTGGCTAACCTGTCAGCTCGCAACGCCCGCAGTCGCCGAGCCTCAGACGCGACGGGCGAAGCCGCCGACCTTCTCCGCCAGCCAACGCGCCATCTTCTTCAGCGACGTGCAGTCGGTCCTTGTCGGCCCCCGCCCGGACTTCGGCCAGCTTGCCGCCAGCCGGCCTCAGACGGGCGGCCCGGCCGCTGATCAGGAGTCCAGCGAAGCCAGCGAGGAGTGGTCGCGGTTGGTCTCGACCGACGCGGTCGAGACCGAAATCAAACGTCAGGCCCAGCGGGTCGCCCAGGCGACCGCCACGGCCACCGCGTTTAAGGGCGGCGGCTACCGCGACGCCCGCGACGCGTTCAGCATGCTGGCGTTGGCGTTCCGACTGGCCGCCGAGCACAACGACGACGCCCGCTGGCGGGACATCGCGCCCGGCCTGAGCTCGCTCTTCGCCCGCGCTGCGGCAAACTGCAAGGTTGGCACGGACGGTTCCTACCGCGAAGCCGCCGCCCGCTCCCAGGACCTGGCCGACCTGGTCCGCGGAGGCCGGCCGGATGCGCCCGCCGGCGAACCGGATCAGCTGTGGTCGGACCTGGCCGACCGCTCGCCCATCATGCGTCGCATCGAGGACGCCCAGCAGAAGCGACTGGGCCCACTGATGGGCAGCAGCGCCAGCTTTTCCCGCTCCGCCGAGGACGCCGCCCACGAGGCCCAGGTGCTGGCCTTCCTTAGCGAAGTGCTTACCAGGGAAGAGTTTATCGACGCCGGCGACGAGGAGTACGACGGCTACGCGCGGGCCATGCGAGACGCGGCGGCCGACATCTCCAGGGCCGCGGACCAGGGGGACTACCAGTCCGCCCGCGACGCCTACGGCCGCCTGAACAAGGCGTGCTCCGACTGCCACGATCTGTACCGCGGCTAACGCCCGCGGGCGGCGCGACCAACTTTTCAGGAAAAATCCTCCCGGCGGGTGAACCAGCCCGCCGAACCGGATGTCTAGGGGGCGTTGGCCGGCAGGCAACCCGCTTTTCGGGGGGCCCGCCGACCGGCGACCGGGAAGAAGCTTGACGCTGACCGCCCGGCATGAAATGCTTGACTCGCCGGACTGCCTACCAGGGCTTGGCCGGCGAACCCTCACCAACCTTTGGGGAGCCACGCACGAGGACGGCGAGTCCTGCGGCGTGCCCCCGGTTCTCTCTAGCCGCGCGATAGCGCAGCGAGGACGACATGGTCACGATTATCTGCAACATCACGAATCTCGACGGCATCAACGGCGTCCGGGGTCTGCAGAGCATCGTCCGCACGATCGCCTCCGCTGTATCGGTACGCTTTGTACGCGGCTATCAGTTTGTCCGCTGGCAAGCCGCACGCGCGGCAGCCTGCGCGACGGCCAAACCGGCCTTCGCGACGCTACCAGGCGTCGCGCCACGCATGGCGATGCTAGAACGCTCCCGTTCAATGCATCGCGCTTCGTGGCACGCCGGTTCCCTGGGCAGCCTTGCAAGCTGTCCCGGGCGTGTCGGACGAGTCGGCCTCGTTAGAGGCTAAGCCTGAGCGGCGACAGCCGCAGGCCGGACCACCCGGCCCTCAGCACCGACTCAACCCGACGCGATCGGCCGCCCCTGGACCGCCGACCTCCGCTGCCGCGCACCCGCAGCTCTGGTCCTTGGCTCCTCGGGCCCGTCGCTTTCTGGACCTTCCCTTGGCTCTCGGCGTTTCGCCGGGCCAGTTCGCGGAGAGAGAACATGACTTTCGCTACCGAAACCTTAGAAGCCCAAACCGCGTCGAGCGAAACCCCACTCGAGTCGCTGGTCCGCGCCGCCCAGACGGGTGACCGGGCCGCGTTCGGCGAGCTGGTCGAGCGTTACGAGGGGATGGTCAAGAGCGTGGCGCTGCGTCGCCTCGGAGACGAAGCCGAGGCGCTCGAGCTCGCCCAGGACGTGTTCATGAAGGCGATGCAGCGGATCGATCAGCTCAAGGAGCCGGCGGCCATCGGCGGCTGGCTGCGGCAGATCACCGTCCGCATGGCCATCAACCGCCAGGTCCGGCGCAAGCCGGTTGTGTCGGCCGAGCCGCAGACCCTCGAGGCCACCGTCTACGAGGACCGCACCCCGCTGGACACCGCGCTCACCAACGAGCGGGCCCAGCAGGTCCGCGGCGGCCTGGACCGACTCGGCGAGATGGACCGCAGCACGCTGGTCGCGTTCTACGTGCGGGGCGAGTCGCTCAACGAGATGAGCGTCGCGTTCCGGGCGCCGGTCGGCACCATCAAGCGCCGGCTGCACGTCGCGCGGAAGCGGCTCGCAGCCGAGCTCGAGATGCTACAGGCAGTTTAGTGGCAGGTGGTGCGTAGTAGGTGGGTTGTGGATAGCCTTCAACCACCAACCACTCGCCGCCAACCGCTGTTTGTTCGATACGCCGCCGCGTGGGACTGGGCCCCACGCGGCGGCTTTTTTCTTGTACGTACTCCCTCCCCCGTTGGGGGAGGGTTGGGGTGGGGGCGCCCCGCGGATGTGCTCCGGCACACATGGCTACCTGCTGGCGTCGCAAGCCAACAACTCAAACCAACCGGCTCTGCGTTGGTGACGACTCGGACGGCCGAACCGATCTTCACAATTCATCCCCCGGCAGAGCCGGGGGCTACGGGTCAGTCCTGGGACACACCTAACCTGCGCCGGGCGAAACCAGCGACCGCGATAAGCACCCATCCCGCGATCATCGACAGGCCGCCGATCGGCACGATGGCGCCGAGCCAGCGGAAGTCGTCGCTCAAGAGGGCGATGGCGTACAGCAGGCCGCTGAAGACTAGTGATCCCGCCAGCAGCGCCCAACCGGCGGCGCCCAGCAGATTGCTGGGCACAGAAAGCCGTGCGACGCCCACCCCCAGCATGGCCAGCGCCGCGTACATCTGGTACTGGGCGCCGGTGTTGAACGTGTCTAGCCGCTGGGCGATAGCCGCGGCGTCGTAGCCGTTGGCCTCGAGGTAGGCCGGCAGTCCGTGGGCGCCGAACGCCCCGATCGCGATCCCCAACGCCCCCCAGACCCCCGCCGCCGCAATCCAGTTCATCCCGCTCCTCCGCTGCTGTGCTGTCGAAAAGAACAGCGTAACGCGCGGCGGGGTGGGGGGGTATCCGCCCGACCATGGGCGAAGCCGTTGGGCGGCCGACCACTTGCCAAACGCCCGGCACGGAGGTGGGACCCGCTCGTCACCGAGTCAACGCCGGGGCTAGCGTGCCTGGAGCTACCTCACGTCGCCTTCGTTGGGGTTGTAGTACTCGTCAAGGTTCACCTGACCGTCGTTCCGGATCGACGCGCCGCGGTGGACGTACTGGTCTACCGAGAACACCACGTGCTCCACGTGGCCGTCGCAGTACGCCATGTTGAGGCCAGCCACGTGCGCGCTGCCGAAGCGGGTGACCTCGGAGACCGAGGGCGTGTCTTTCATCGGGGGGGCGTAGCCCGTCCGGAAATTGTCGTTGTTGATCCCGGTGCACCAGGTCTCGTTGTCCCCGCCGTCCCGGCCGGTCTCGTAGTCGTCGGGGTCGAGGTACTTCTCGCCCAGCAGGTAGGTGGTGGTCGTGCCGTCGGTGACGTGCTTGATCGCGACCTGGCTCCGCTGGAAGCTGATGCCCGTGAATCCGGTGAACCCGCCGCCGCAGGCGATCTTCCTGCCGGTGGGGGTGTTGCACCAAGTGAACGATTGGGCGGCGGCCAGGCTGGCGGGGCCGCCGTTGATCTCGTTGTCGTTGCCGTCGCCGGTGTTGGCGGCGTAGTCGCTGCGTCCCACGGAGTTGTCCTCGGCCGGGTTGTCCGCAGCGTTGTGCGCGATGAACGTGCCGTTGGCCACCTGGGGGAACACGCTCCCGCCCCGCCGCGTTGGGCAGCGGACCGCGTTGAGCGGGTTCTTGACCACGTTCCGGGCGCCGTCGAGCTGGGCCTGGCTCATCGTGCCGGACGCGCCGTCGCCGGCCAGGTCGTAGAGGGCTTGCTCCTCCATGTAGGGCAGCGTGTTGAACACCCAGCCGCCCGGCTGGTCGCGGCCGAAGCCCCGGTCGGCGTCGCCGACCCAGAAGTAGCCCCACCCGCCGGTCGGGAAGTGCCCGGCGGTCGAGTGGTGGTTCAGCGCGCCCAGGGCGAGCTGCTTGAGGTTGTTGCGGCACTGCATGTTGCGGGCGGACTCCCGCGCGGACTGAACCGCGGGGAGCAGCAGGGCGATCAGGATGCCGATGATGGCGATGACCACAAGCAGCTCCACCAGGGTGAAGCCGCGGCGCAGCTCCCTCCGCCGCGAGAAAACAACGAGCATCGCGTCCCTACCTTTCCGGTCTAGCCTCGTCGGCTCTTGTTTGATGCGGCGCAGCGGCCGCCTGGTTGTTGATCCGCTCGAGCGTCATGCCCGCGACCAGCGGCGTGGGAGCATCCCCAGCGCCGCCGAGGCGGCCAGCAGCAGCGCGCCCGGCTCTGGCGCCGTGCTCTGACCCAGCAGCGTGGACAGGCTCAGCGCGGCGGCGTCCGGGTGGCTGGCCCGCAGGAGGAACCAGTCGTCGAAGTTCGTGACCCCGTCCAGGTTGAGGTCGCCCTTCTCCCACGTCAGCCAGTCGCCGACGCCCGAGTTGCTGTGCGCGCCGGGCAGCACCTGCTCCGACCGCCAGCCGGCGATGAACGCGGAGATGTCGTCCGAGTCGGCCGGGCCGGAGCCGTCGCCGTTGACGACGCCGTCCTTGTTGATGTCGCCCATCGCCAACACACCGCCGGGGACCGTGGTGGCGATCTGCTCGGCGATCCAGGCGTTGTCCTCAAACAGGTTGAACTCTCCGTAGTTGGCGCCGCCCTGCGCGGAGTTGTCGCCGTAGACGTACATCTCCAGGTCGTCAACTACGCCGTTGAAGTAGTTGTCGTACGCCGGGGTGACGCCGTCGCTGGGGATCTGGGCGGCACCCACCACCAGCTGCTCGGTGGTGTTGTCGGTGCCGCCGAGGCCGATCGTGTCCAGGTTCGCAGAGACCACGACCCCGTCGACGTAGACAACGCTAAGAAACTGATCACCGTCGACGTAGTAGTGCTGGTGCATCACGTGGTACCAGGTGTCTCCCGCCGCCACGGAGATGGTGGCCGGGACCGGCGCCACGCCGTCGGCGCCGTCGCCGTGCACCGAGTTGATCTGCGTCCACTGGCCCTGGGCGTTGATGGCCGGGCCGCCGCTCAGCAGCGTGTCGAAGACGATGCTCTGGAACTCGGCGGGCGACTCCGCCGAGCCCAGCGAGGCGGCCTCAGGGTAAACCCACAGCTGCAGCCCGTGTCCGGTGATGCCGTCGTAGTTCAGCGGGTAGTTGCCGCAGCACCCGAGGCTGGAGATCTCGTCGGGCCGGTTCAGCGGCACGCCGGTCAGGTAGTCGTCTCCGTCGAAGCGGGCGCCGTACTCACCGGCGGCCGCGCCCGGGCGCGCCAGGCCGTTGGGGGCGACGTTCTCGTACTTCGGCGACCCGCCGGTCACGGCCAGGTCGAGGTACGCGCCGGAGGGGCCGATGCTGTCCGCGGTGCGCCCCGACTGCAGCGCGCCCGAGTTGGAAGAACCGATCTCTTGACCCTGCGAAGCCCCCTCCAGGGAGTCCTCGCCGAAGTAGTACTCACGGTCGTTGGACTTGGCCCCATGAGCGGTAGCCGACGCAGCGAGCAGCACGCACGCGGCGAGTGACGGGGCCGCCCACGCCCGCGTCGGCTTCGTCGCCCCGCCCGTCCGCGGGCGGCGGCGGGTCAAGCCAATGAGGCCGACCGCCGCAACCAGCACGGCGGCGCCGGGCTCCGGCGTCGGGTCCGCGGCGGAAACCGAGGCCGTCGATCCGTAGTTCGCCTTCCAGAAGTCGTAGTCCGATGCAGTCACGCCGCCTCCGTCTCCGTTGAAGTACAGGGCCGATTCGTCCGCCGCGCCGAGGTTGTCACGCCACACGGTGTAGTCCGCCGCATTGACGACGCTGTCGCCGTTGTAGTCGCCCGGCAGCCCGCCGGTGACATACTCCACCCGGCCGGAGAGCGTGAGGCCCGAGTCGGCCGTGTGGAACCGGAATTCGAGGTCGGGGTCCGCGCTGCCGGTCTTGAACAGCCTGCCGAGCGACTGGTTGGCGATGGTCTCACTGCCGGTCAGGTAGAACTGCGCGACGAAGCTGTCGTCCAGGTTGCCCAACGCCTCCCAGTCCGAACCGTCGTCGCCGCCGCTGCCCAGTGGCGCCCAGCCCGACTCGTCGATCAGGCCGGCTTCGCTGCTGACCTCGAAGTAGTCGATGTCGAATGGGATGCCGCCGGGTGCTTTATTGACGATCGACGCGATGCCGGTGTCGGTGTTGACGACCAGCGAGAGCGAGTACAGGTCGGCGTCGACCGTGGAGTCGATGATCTGGAGCCCCGCCAGCGACCCGCGGACGTTCCCGTTGCGGATGGCGCCCTCGATGTCGAGCGTCGACCCGGAGAGACCGTCGATCACCGCGACGTTGCGGCCCGCGTCGAGCGTGGGCGACTCGCCCCAGGTAAACAGCTCGCCGAACGGTCCGTAGGTCTGGCCGTTCACGGTGTAGGCGCCGTGCTGGTCGCCGAAGTCGCTGGTGAAGTAGAGCGCGACCCGGTAGGAGTCGTAGGGGATGCCGGTCACCTCGATGTCGACGCCGTAGTCGCCGGTCGCGCCGTCGTCGAGGTAGCCCCGCATGAGCTTGGCGTTCGCGATGCCCGCGTCCGCATCGGCGGTGGCGGTCCCGTCGCCCCAAGAATTGGCCGCGCTCCAAGTGAGCGTGGCCCCGGTCGAGCCGCCGCCGTCGTCAATCAGACCGGCGAGCGTCTGCGGCACGCCGTTGTTGGCGGCCAGGTGCAACGCGTTGTTCCAGTTCGGCGCCTGCCATCCGGCCACGCCGGCCAGGTCCGCAGGCAGCATCGTCTGATTCGGTCGGAGCTCGCCGGCCGACTCTTCCGAGAACGAGACCCCGATAATCTGGGCGTTGGCGGAACGCGGCCCCGCGTGGAGCACCAACACCGTAGCGGCGAGGGCGAGCGTCAGGCCGCCCACCCGGCGCAGCCGGCGAAGCCCCAACGCGGCGCCGAACGCGATCATCAGACCGGCCGACGCGGGCTCGGGCACGCCGGTCAGCGTGGAGAACGCCACGCCCGGATTAGCGGCCTCGAATCGGCCTTTGAACAGCAGAAGATCGTCGAGGTCATTGTCGCCATCGCCGTCCAGGTCGCCGGACGCGTAGGACCGTGCGGGGGACGCCCCGGCCAGGTCGGATCCGAAAGCGTCCCGTTGGGTTGGCCAGTCGGCCGCGTCGATCACGCCGTCGACGTTGTAGTCCCCCGGCACGACCGGCGTGTCGTCGTTGCCGACAAACTCGACAAGGCCCGTGGTGGTTGTGCCGGTGGCCAGGTCGAGGTACTCGAACCGCAGGTCCTCGTATGGTCCAACCAGCCACGTCCCGACGCCCAGATCGATGCTGCCCCCTTGTTCGATCGATCCGGCGCCGAGAGTGGCCTCGCTCAGTTCGTACTCGGTGGCCGAGATCTTCAGCCACTCGTCCGACGATACGCTGCCGTCGCCTGGGCTCGGCCCGTGGTCGTCGGTCACCGACAGCCAGTTGGACGGCGTGAGGGCGCCCGAGGCCGAAAGCGCGGCCAGTCCCGCGAAGTCGACGTCGGCGCCCGTGAAGTTCTCGATCGTCACGCCTCCCGAGTCGCGGTCGACCACGAGCTTAAGGGCCGGGTCGTAGATGACCGCGTCGAGGTCACGGATCACGACGCCCGTAAGCGACCCGCGCTCGCCGCCCACGCGGGCGGCCCCCTGTATCGTGAGCGTCGACCCGCTGGTGTCGAACGTCCAGTAGTTGCCGGCCGCGACGCCGTTCGCGGGGCTCCAGTACGACCCCGTCGCGTCGAACGACGCGTTGATCGACCCGTAGGCCGGCGCCGTCGCCGCCGCCGTGTCGCCAAACACCCAGCTGCCGTTGACGTTGAAGTCGGCCGCGGTGTAGCTGGCGCCCGCGTCGCTCGCCAGCAGGCCGTAGACCCGGTAGTTCGTGTACGGGATGTTGCTGAACGTGATGTCAACGCCCACGCCTTCCGAGGTGGTCCCGTCGTCCAGGTAGCCAACCGACAGGCGGTGCTGGTCGTCGCCGGTGCCGTCGCCGTTGTACCAGACATTGGTGGAGAGCCAGCTGACCGACGCTGAGGTCGAAGCTCCCGCAGAGTCGACAAGGCCGGAGATTGATCCAGCGTCGACCGGGTCGCTGGTGCTGTTCCAGTTGGCGCTGTCGGTCCCCAGCGGTCCGATCAGCTCACCGCCAGCAAACGCCTGGTTCCCCGGGTTTTCGCTGAAGTTCAGCGAGATGATCTGGGCGGAGGAAGTGGTCGCTGCGGCGAAGGCAGCGAGCGAGATGAGCAGCGCCGCGGGTCGGCAGACGGCTAGTGGCATCACGGGTAGCTCCATGGTCAGTCTTCGACGGTGGTTGATCGGAGGGGCGCCGGGCGGCCGGCGGGACGTCTGTGCGATCGCCAGCGGGCCGCGCTGCCTCCACGAGGCCAGCGGGCTCGTGGGGCGCGGCCGGGCACAAGGTCGCGTTGGGCTTCGGTAGGAAGGGTGGGCGCCAGCGGAACGGAGAGTTTCCGCTGCGCGCGTTCGGGGGGGAAACTAAGGGCGGGAACAGCAACGCTGCAGGCGACCAAACCGATTCCCGGCCGCGGTGGCCTGTGGGGAGGGGGTGTGGCAGGTCTCCGACGCAGACCGCATCGTTAAGAGATGCTCAAAGCTGAGCCAGTAGAAAGCTCCTGCACTTTCGGGTAGCGGAATCGATGTAACAGATCAGCACGGCCGGGCTGAAAGGTGACAGCTCGGGCGTCTGGATCCGACTTTCCGCCTGAAAGTCGCAAGCTTACGGGGCCTAGAAGAAAGGACCCACAAGTCAAAGTCGCTTGTCCGCCTTGAGAAAGTCTTCGAGGTCCAACCCTCCTCGAAGAGGTGAGCCTACTCTAGCCACCGGGGTGTCCGGTCGAAAGACTGCCAACTCAATTCTTCGGATCACCGCGAAGGGTTGCACGCATCCGAAAATGCAGTCATCAGGCGCGCAACCAACCGTTAAGTTGACGCGCCAAGTTGGTTGATAATGGGAGTCACCGACACGCACCACGGCGCCGGCGGACCGCTCAATGGGCCGTCAGCTTCAGTCCCATCAACGACACCAACAGCAGAGTCAGGAAGAAGAGCCGCAGTGGCGTCGCTGGTTCGCTCCAGGCCGCCATGCCGAATAGCACGGCTCCGGCGGCGCCGATTCCTACCCACACGGAATAAGCAGCTCCGATCGGCAGCGTCCGCGCGGCGACCGCCAGCAGGTAGACGCTCGCCACGAGTGCGGCTCCCGTGAGCAAACTCGGCAGCGGCTTTGTAAAGCAGTCGGTGGACTTCAGGCCAATGGCCCACCCCGCCTCGAGGAGGCCCGCGACAACCAATAGTACCCAAGCCATAAAGATGCTCCTGTTACAGAGCGTCGTCTTTACTTAACCGGGTACGGCGCGTCTCGTCCGGGCCAGAGTGGCGATAGATTGATCGCCCAAGGTTAGGTCGGGGCCGCGCGGGCGTCAAGTCGCGGCGCCTGGTTGCGGTTGGGCGAAGACCCCACAATAAAAGGGCCTCAGCAGGCTCGGAAGCCTGCCTCGGCCCTTCAAGGGGGGAGACGCTATCGGGGTCCGGCGTTACGGGAGCGCCACGCCGGCCCGCTCTTCTTCTTCTTCCTGGATGATGATCCGGGGGGTGACCATCATCATCAGGCTGTCGGTCTCGCGGCCGATGCCGACGTTCTTGAACAGCCGGTTGACGTACGGCAGCTTGGAGAGCAGCGGCACGCCGACCTCGTTGCGGCCCTCGCTCAGCCGCTTGATGCCGCCCAGCAGCACCGTGCCGCCGTCGGGCACGCTGACGGTGGTGGACACGCTGACGAAGCTGAAGGTCGGGAGCTGCACCGTGGTGCCGGCCGTGAAGTTGTCGGTCGAGTTGTCGTTGGAGTTGTCGTCTCCGTCGCCATCGTCGTCGGTGGAGCTGCTCGAGCTGGAGGTCGAGCTGGAGCCCTCGAACGTGAAGGTGTCGACGTCGCCGATCTGGCTGAAGAACGGCACCACCGTCAGGCGGACGTACCTGCGGTCGTCGGACACGACCGCCTGGATGTTCATCAGCGTCCCTTCGGACAGCACCACGATCACCGGCTGCTGGGCGGCGGCGAACTCGCCGACCACCGGGATCACGCTGATCACGAACGGGCTCTGCGACGTGTCCGCCACGAAGGCGGTCTGGCCGTTGAACAGCGTCACCTTGGGGGCGTTGAGCACGTTGGTGCGCTCGTCACCCTGGGCGGCGTTGATCAGGAAGTAGGCCTCGATGTCGCTGAGGATGGCGAAGCCGAAGCTGGCGGCGCTGGACGGGTCGAAGCCGCCGAACTGCGGCACCGCGACGCCGAAGCCGCCCTGGCGGAACGGGATGTCCAGGTCGGAAGAGTACGAGGGGAACATCGCCTCGTTTGCCGACTGCACCAGGCCGACCGTGCCGCTCCGACGCGGCGTCTCGAAGCCCGAGCCGATCCGGTTGGTCGCGAACAGGTCCGTGGTGCCCACGGTGTTGTCGTTGATGTTCATGTCGAAGTCCATTCCGATCCGCTCGAAGAAGCTGTCGTTCAGGCGGATGAAGCGGACCTCGATGGTGATCTGCAGGTCCTGCAGGCGGCGTAGCTGCTCCAGCAGGTCCTCAATCTCTTCGTGCACGGCCTGGGTCTGGCTGATGATCAGGCTCAGGTTGCCGACAAACGGGCGGATCTCGGCCTCGCCGCCGCCGTTCTCGGCCCAGGTCTCGCTCGCGACAGTCGACACGATCAGGTCGATCAGGCCGTCAAAGTCGGCGTTGGCGCCGCCGCCCATGCCGCCGGGGCCCACGCCCAGCGGGACGGTCCCACCGGCCATGCCGCCGCCCAGGCTCGGCGCCTGCATGCGGTTGGCCAGCAGCTGCTCAGGCAGCGGCTGCCCGTCAGGGCCGACCTGCGGCTGGTGGTTCACGAAGGCCATCGGGCCCGGGGCGCCGCCGCCGGCGCCGTAGCCAAGCGCGGCGTGGGCGTCGTTGATCAGGCCTTGCAGGCCGATGTTGTTGTTCGGCACGAAGTTGGGGATCGGCACCACCAGGTCGGCGACGTAGTAGGTCTTGACCTTAACGTCGCCGTCGCGGCGCTGCTCGCTGGTGATCATCAGCACCTCGTCCTTCACCACGTACGCCAGGTGCAGCTCGGTGAGCATCAGGTTCAGGGCGCTCTTGAGCATGATCGGGTTGGTCAGGTCGAGCGTGACCGGCGTGTCGGTCGTGACGCCCTCCTGGCTCAGCCCGCGGCTGTCCAGGTGGATGTTGATGCCGGTCAGCTGCGACAGGTTGTTGATCACCTCCGAAAGCGGCCGGTCGCGGTACTGCATCTGCACCGGCTGCTTCAGCTTGCGGCGGATCTCGATCTCGCTCTCGGTGAATTCGCCGTCACCCCGGCTGAGTGACAAGCGGTTCTCGATGTCCTTCCAGCGTTTGGGGTCGAACTTCATCTCCTGGCCCTCGAACACGTCTGCGTACGAGGCACGCTCAACATCGTCGAGCTGATGAAAGATTGCGTCCTCCTTGTCAGCAAGCATCGTCCGATTGGAGAACTCGCGGCGGATCATCTTGGCGTTGAGCCAGATCTGCTGCACAACCGCGTCGTTCGGCGCCAGCTCGTAGAGCCGCTTCGCCACGACCTCGGCGGCCATGTAGTTCTGCTCGTCCAGCAGCTTGTTGAACTGGTCAACCGACTCGGCGATCTTCTCCTGCAGCTTCTGCTTGGCGGCGCGGTTGCGGTCCAGGTCGGCCAGCACCGCGGCGTTCTGCTCGTCCAGCTCGATCTGGGCGCGGTTGTCGTCGATGTACTTTTCGAGGTCGGCGATCGCAGCGTCGACGCGGCCGATCAGCTGGCGGCGGTACACGTCCGAGAGCTGCGAGGCCTCAACCTCTTTCCGGGTGTTCTGCAGCATGTCGAGTGCGGCCTTCGGCTCGCTCTCGCGGAGGCGGCGGGCCTCCAGCTGACGCTTGCCGACGTCGGTCGCCAGCTGGCGGGCGAGCACCTGCTGGGCCTCGACGGCCGTGTCGATCATCGACGCGCCGCCGCCGGCCGCGACCGGCGCGGGCGGCGCCAGCGGCTCGGGCTCACCGGCGCCCTCAAGGAGCGACAGGTGGTCACGCACCCGTGCTTGGGTGACAGGGTCCAGCTCGGAGCTGCGCCCGTTGGCCTGGCGGAAGAGCTTGAGCGCGGCGTCGCGGTCACCCTGACGCAGCGCGTCTTCGCCCTGCTTCAGCAGGTCGCCGGCGGAGCTGGTCGGAAGGCCCGGCAGCGCGGCCGGGGTCTGCGAGTAACGCGAGTTCTGGGCCAGCCGCGGGCCGCCGTCGTCGGGGATGACGAGCGTGGCGGGCTGGTTGGCGGTGCTGTCGTCCTCCTGCACGTGCAGGGCCTGCTGGGCGCCGTAGCGCGAGTCGCCCTGCGCGGCGCCGGCCGTGAGCATGCCGGCGTCGGCCTCGTAGCGGGCCCGCTGAAGATCCCACGCCAGACGCGATGGGCGGTCTTCCTCAGGAGCGAACTGGTCCTCGGGGATATTCAGCTTGCTGGCCCGGGCGGCATAGCCCTCGGCCTGAGCCAGGTTGCCCAGCCGCAGCGAAGCCCGCGCGGCGGCCATCAATTGCAACGCCTGTTCCTTGGGGGTTCCCTCGACCTCGGCGGCCGGGGCAGGACCCTGCCCAACGCTCGGGAGTGGCCGAGCGACGGCGCCGGCGTCCACTACCAGCGGCAGCGGCGGCGTGTTGTCCGCGCCCGTCTGGGCGTAGCCTTCCGCGGCGGCCTGCTTGGCGGCCACGGGCCGGGGGGCGTTCTTCACCGCCTTGGTCAGTTCGCGACGCAGGCTCGACGGCGTGTCGCCGAAGTGCAGCATCGGGTAGCGGACGCCGGACGACTCCGCCCGACGCACCAGGGCGTCGGCCCGAGTGAGGTCGCCGCTAGCGATGGCGGCGCGGGCGTCGGTCAGCAGCGCGTCGACGTCTTGGCGGCTGAGCTGTCGGGGCTGGTTCGCCTGGCCCAGTGAGGGCGTGGGCGTCGCGGCCGCGAGCAGCGCGGTGAGCAGGATAGTCCCGGCGGTGTTTAGCTTCCCTTGAGCGTTCAACTCAACTCTCCTTGTTGCGTTGGATCGCCGATCGCGAACGATCGCCCCCTGCGCGGTCGCCCGGCAGGAGCGGCAGGCGGGGCGTCGTGCCCCGCTCCAATTATTGTTTGCTCGTCGCCCCGCCACGGAACGGCCATCGGCGTCGCGCAGTCGGCCTGCGCGACTTCCCTGGGCGGGTGGCCCGGGGCTCTGGCCGACGCCACCCAGCAGGGCTGTCATGGCGTCCGTAGAAGAGCGGCGGGAGAAATACGAAGTCCCGGCCGGCCGGTCAAGGCCAGTTGCACGGCGGGCCGAGAATTCTTCAGCGGCGATGCCGGTGCTAGCAGCTCGCCGCGGCGCCAGCGGAGAGCAAAAAAAGCCGGCCGCCCGTGGGGCGGCCGGGGTGTAGTGCGAAAGTCACCCGCAGGCGACCGCTAGAAGTCCATGCCCTCGAAGCCGCGGCCGAAGTCCATGCCGCCGCCGCGCCCGCCGCGGAACTCGCCGCCGCCGGGCCCGCGTTCTTCTTCGGCGAAGATCAGCTTGTGCATGTCGACCTCGCTCTTCGACGAGAACTCGTCCTGGACGAATAGCCGCCCGCTGGCGTCCATCAGCAGCACCCGGCCGGGCGCCGCCGCGTCGCGGCCTATCTTCTCGCCGCCCTCGATGTCGAGCAGCGTCATGTTGGTCTTGAAGTCGAACGAGTCGATGGTCAGCAGCGTGCGACCGCCGTTCTCGAGGATTTCGATGTCGTCGACTGTGCGGTTGAGCACCGCGCCGCGGTTGAACGGCATGATGTGCTCGGCCTGGCGTGCGCGGTTGTTCTCATCGATGTCGTACGACTTGACCAGCAGCTCTACTGATGGCTCGCCGTTGGCGGTCCGGGTGGGCGCGGGCTTCACGCTGGCCACGTACACCTCGCCCGCGGCCGGGATCGAGATAATCTTGCTCGGCTCGCTCCAGTCGGTCTTGCGGAACTTGGTCCCCTTCTGCTTGGCCTGCTCCTCGACGCGCTGCTTGGCCTCCTTGTCCAGGTGGTTGATGCTGACCATCGGATCGGCGTTCGGGTCCTCTAGCAGCAGCTGCACGCGGTAGCGGTACCGCTTGCCCTGCTGCACGCTGAAGTCGAAGAAGCGGACCATCACCTGCGGGACGGTGATTTGGAATTCGCCGCCGCCCATGCCGGGTCGGCCGCCGCCGCGTCCGCCGCCGAACCCACGGCCGCCCATCTCGCCCCCGAACTCGCCACCAAAGCCACGGCCGCCCATCTCGCCGCCAAATTCGCCGCCGTAGCCACGGCCGCTGAATCCGCCGTACTCGCCGCCGGGGCGTCCGCCGAAGCCGCGGCCGCCCATCTCGCCCCCGAAGCCGCGGTCGACGCCGCCGCCGCCCAGCAGGTCGGCTGGCGTGTCGCCGGTTGGGCCCTCGTCAACAGGCAGGTCTTCCTCGTTGGCGTTCTTGGCGTCGGTCTCCATCTGCAGCGGGACCTCAGAGTGGACCACCTCTCGGCCGAACGGCTTGCCGGCCATTGGCGGCAGCGGGAAGGTCAGCTCTGGGTGGAAGTAGCGGCCGTCCACCAGCGGCGGCATGCCCGGCACCCAGTTCTGCGTGCTGCGCTGGATCGAAGCTCCTGACACCACGCCCAGCCACTGGTTCTTGACGGGGTCCTTGAATTTCACGGGCGTCCACTTACCCTCGGCGCCCGAACCAACCTCCATCCGCTCGACGAAGTAGCCCAGGTACTTGGGCATGTCGCGCTGGGAGCTGTAGCCGAGCGCATCGGAGAAGGCGTCCTTGTACAGTTTCCACTGGTCTTCGACCGGCACGATCGCGGTCACGCAGGCGTAGGACTCCAGGTCGACGTGCTCGTCGCCGTTGAGGGCCACGCCCATGCCGCCGCGACGCACCATCGGCGCCTGCCGCCGGCGGTCGTCGACGCCGCCCGCGCCGCCGCGGAACCCGGGCCCGAACTCGCCGCCGCCGAACTCGCCGCCGCGACCCGCGCCCCGCCCGCCGCGGCCCCCGCGTCCGCCTGGATCGCCCTCCGCGGTGCGGTTGGCCTCACGCTCCAACTCTCGCTTCTTTTCGTTCTCACGCTCCTTGCGGAGCATCTCTAGCTCGCGCCGCTTGCGGGTGGCCTCGTCCATGGTCGCCAGCGGCGCGGTGCCGCCAAAGCCCTCGAGGTTGACCGCGGGCAGCAGCAGTGGGTCGCGCCGCAGAACGATCGGCGGCACCACCCCCGCGTCCCAAACAAAGTTGGTGGGTGAGTCATAAGCTTTCGGGTCGACGGCGTTGGCGGCCTGGGCCTCCCAGGTGTCGGCGACCGCGATCGCCATCTCGGGGTCCTCGGCCGGGTCGGGGGCGTCGGCGGCCGTGAAGCGGCTGATGTTGCTGTTGGCCGTCTGCACGATATCGGTAAGGTTGCCCGGTTTCTGGTCGGTCCCCTCGGCGCCGAGCGACGCGTACAGCAGCCACGCGGCCGCCCCGCCGAAGATCAGCATCCCGATCTTCTCTCCGTGATTGAGCAGCAGCGCCTTGGCGAACCCGGCGTTCTTGGCGGAGGCTTTCATGTCGCCAGTCCTTGGAATCGGAGTTTACTTGTGGGGTTGGGGGGACCTACACGGCGGGGTCAGAATCCGCCGGCGAGCTCGTCGCCGGCCACCTCGACCTGCAGCAGGGTCTCGTCGGGCGGGTAGAAGATGTACACCAGCCCTTCAATGATCACGGTGTCGCGGACATTGGGCTCTCGGTCGAACGCCTCGGCGCCGCCGTCGCCCGCGCCCATGCGGCGGCGCGTGCCGCCGCCGAACTGCTCGTCGGTCTGCGGGTTGATCCGCACCTCCTGCACCTCGACCTGCAGCGGGGCGTTCGCCAGCTCGATCATCAGGCGGTTCAGCCACCGCTGGTCCAGCTTCAGAACCAATCGCACGGGCAGCCGTTTGTATTCCGTGCCGAACTTGAATTCGCCGTCGGTAGCGGCGGCCATCGGCTGGCCGTCTGCGTCGACGTAACGGCCGGCCAGGAGCAGCGTTTTCTCGTCGACGCCTTCGCCGCCCTCGCCGAAACCGCCGCGTCCTCCCATCTCGCCGCCGAACTCGTCCATCATGCCGCCGCCGCGTGCGCCCATCTCACCGCCGAACTCGCTCATGCCGAACTCGCCACGGCCGCCCATCGCGCCGCCGTCCTGGGCCGGCACGTAAATCCGACCGGCGGACGACGCGCTCTTGGTGGCGTCGCGACCAATCTCCATCTGGAAGATGTCACGCACCGCGGCGTTGCTGTAGCGGTCGGCGCCCGCCGCCCGGTTGGTTTCCGCGATGGCCTTAAGCAGCGTCTCGTAGACCCACAGGTTCTCTTGGGTCACCCAGATGGCCAACGAGGAGGGGCGTTTGTCCCACGCCAGTTCGGCGCGGACACGCCCTTGGTCGTGCCACTGCACGAGGAAGTCCTGGTTCGCGAGGCTGTCCTGGTCGATCGGCATACGCCCACCGCCGCCACCGCGGCCGCCGAACTCGCCACCGAATTCCCCGCCAAACTCGCCGCCGCGTCCGGCGCCACGGCCTCCGAATCCGCCCGCCTCGTCGTCGGCGGGCAGCTCGATCGCCTTGACGATCTTTGGCAGGTCGGGGAAGCGGCTCTGGATGTAGTTCAGGTACTTGTCACGCAGCGTGCCAACAATCTCGTCGCCGAATGACAGACTGGACACCGCACGGGAGAACTCCGAGCCGAGCTGCGCCGGCCACTGCAGCACCTCCTGGGTCTGGCGGTCGTACAACGCGGCCCAGGCGGCGCGTACCTTGGCGGCCAGCTCGACGTTCTCCTCGGCCTGCACCTTGTTCACGGCCGGGTTGGGGTGGAACTGCTTGCGCTGAATGGTCTGAGCCGCGTTGATCTGCGACTCGATGGTGCTCTTGTTGGCCGCGATCTCGGCCTGCAGCTGCGCCGAGCCCATCTTCCAGGACACGGCCGAGATGATGATCGCCAGCACGATGAGCACCCAGAAGTGCTGCTTCTTCAGCCAATTAAGAGCGACTTTTACCTGATCCATGACGCTATGCTCCAGCGGAGTCGGCCGCGGCGCCTGCCAGCGGCGGTTGTGCTTGTAGTGGTTTGCTTAGCCGTTGAAGCCGCCCGTGGGGTCGGTGGACGCGGTGCCGTCGAACCCGTCTGCCGCCGTGTCGGCGGCGGCCGCCGCGGCCTTGCGTTCGTGACGCGGCTTAGGCTGCCACATAAACTGCAGCTTGAAGTCGTACCGGCGCAGCTTCCACAGGCCCTCGTCCGGGTCGACCGGCTCGGCGTCCGCTGCCGGCCGGGGCGCCCCGCGGCGGGGCTGATCGAAGGGGTTCACGTCCTCCATGCCGACGTTGCGGCGGCGGTTGGCGCCCATCTCGTCGCCCTCGAGGGCCTCGGGGTCGTACTTGATGGATTCGATGCGCCCCTTGGTGACGATCACCGGGTAGCTGATGCCGAGGTCCTTGAGCATGACTTCTTGCTCGGCGCCGTCCTCCCCGTCGGGGAGCTTGATCGACTTCTCCAGCAGGTTCTTGACCAGTGTCTTGCGGACGAACTCCTGCCCCTCGTCGGTAGCGTCGTACTTCACGTCGACGGCGTCGTTGGTGTTGTGGAAGTGGTGCCCGGTCAGCTCGATGATGTAGCCGGCCCCGGTGGGGCCGACAGGAGCGGCGTCGCCGCCCATGCCGTCGTCGCCGAAGGAGTCCTGCTCCATGCCTACGTCGGCTGCTGGGTCCTCGCCGGCGAGCGGGAGCTCTTCGTCCTCGACCACCTCGCCGTCTGCCGGCGGGGCGGCGGGGGCCCCCGGGGCCGTGGGCGCGGCGTCGGCGCTGGCCGCCGCTTTGGCCGCGTCCTCGGCGGCCTTCTTGGCGGCCGCCACCTCGGCCGCGCGGGCCGCGACGTACGCCTCAGACTTGCGAGCCTCCTCGTACAGCTCGGCAACCCCGCCCTGGAACCAGGTGGAGAGGTCCTCGAAGTGCTGCACGTCCATGCTCTCGATGTGCACCTCTTCGCGCTGTGTGACGTCCTTGGCGGTCCGCTCACGCTGGTCCTTGGGACGCGTGTCGATCGGCACCGCGGCGTCGACGGCCATCACCAACTCCGGCCACAGCAGTCGGCCGTCGGCGTTGCTCTGCAGGTTGTCGCCGATGGTCTTGATGGTGTTGAACTGCTCCTTGAGAGTGCTGAACTCACCGGTGTACTGCCCGGAGGTTCCCGACAGGCTCTTGGCCTGGGTGATCGGCCCGCTCCAGTCGCCCTCGACGTCGACGGTTCCCCATGCGCTGTGGTAGCCGGCGTAGTTGGCGGTCATGCCCACCATCAGCAGCGCGGCGGCCGCGACCGCCCACGGCTTCTTGGCCCGCACCAGGCGCGAGGTGATCAGCTCGTCGGGCAGCAGGTCGGTGGAGAGCTGGGCGAGCCCCAGGCCCTGAACGCACAGGCCGTACGCGGTCGCGAAGGCCAGGTGGTTCTCCTCAAACTGAGGCGTCGCGGTGACGCTGCCGCCGACCAGCCCGGGGAAGGACTCGACCGGCGTGACCTGCTGGTCCAGGTTCTGAGTGAGGAACCGCTGCAGGCCGGGCAGCTTCATCGGGTTGCCCAGGGCAATGATTTCGTCCAGCTCGGCGCCCCGGTTGTTGCTCATGAAGAAGCCGAGCGACCGCTGGATCTCGGCGGCGAGGTCGCTGAACACCGGGCGCATCGCCTGGAAGATCGCCTTGGGGTCCTCGGCCTTCTTGGCGTTCCGCTTGAGGTGCTCCGCCTTGGCGAACGTGAGCTTCAGCTCCTTGGTCAGCGCCTTGGTGAAGTGGGAGCCGCCGATCGGGATGTTCCGCTGCCAGACGCGGTAGCCGTTGGTGATGACTAGGTCGGTGGTGTCGGCGCCGAGCGACAGCACCACCTTCGACGGCGGCGGGCTCTCCGGGTCGAACGCCGGTGCGTCCTCCAGGTTGTTCATCCGGTCGAAGCAGGTGTAGTTGTAGACCGCCAGCGGCGCGAGCTGGATGGTGTCGACCTCGATGCCGGCCTCCTCCAGCGGCGCGAGCGCCTTGGACACCTGGTCACGCTTCATCGCGAACAGGCCGACCTCGGTCTCGAGCGCGTAGCCCTCGTCCTGGCTGCCGCCCTCCAGCGCCTGGTAGTCCCAGACGACGTCTTCCAACGCGAAGGGGATCTGCTGCCGGGCCTCGTACTTGACGATGTCCGGGATCTTCTTCGACTCGACCGGCGGCAGCTTGATGAACCGGGCCAGGCCGCTCTGGCCGGGCACCGACATCGCGACCCGGTCCCCCTTGATCTCGTTGCGCGAGAGGAAGGTCTCGATCGCCTCGCGGATCAGCTCGTCGCGGTCCGCGTCGGGCTGGCTGAGGATCTTGGGGTACTCGATGTAGTCGAACGCCTCGACGACAATCTTGTTCGAGTCCTTCTCGTGAGCGCGGCACCGCAGCGCCTTGAGCGCGCACTGACCGATATCGATGCCCCAAACGGCGCCAGTCTTGGCCATTCTTGTCGTGTCCTCTGTTCCGAAGAGCGTTGCCCGTCGACACTCCGCTGCAAACCATTCATCATACTGAGCCACCGCGTGCGGCGCTCAAGTGAATCAAAGCCTGCGCCCCATTTTCCCCGCATTCGCGTGGGCGGCCCACTTGTGGCGAACCACAACGGGTGGACCCGCGCGGGGCCAACGGGAGGCGTGCGACCTATCTTTGAGAAGCGGATCGACCCGCCGCGGTTCCGTGGGCGGCGGGCTGGGCCGCTTCCCGCAAGCGGCCTGTTGTCGTAACCTCCATTCTAATCTCACTTTGGAACCTGGGTAGCCTTTGGTTCGGGTCCCGAGCGGGGCCTACCGACGCCCATCAGGCGGGTTGGCCCTGTCAACCGCTACGACCGGTCCGCGAACCCGCCAAACCTAGACATCACATGCACTTACGGAGCGTCATCGCCGTTCTGCCGTGTGACGGGTTGGGCGACTTTCCGACCCATCTCTCCGAGCAGGATTCCGCAACGGTGCTCCACAGCTGGACAGCCGCCTGGCGTCCGGAGCTGCTGGCTCAGACCGGCGGGCTGCCGCGAGTCGGCTCGGCGCACTCGCCGCCGGCGCCAGAGAACATCCCGTCGGCGCTGGCGATCGTGCCCCAGCTGAGCGAAACGCCGGAGCTCGCCGCCTGGCGTGACGCCCTGGCCGAGGCATCTGACCACGGTGTTGTGCTGCTGGAAGGATTCGAGCACCGCGACCAGATTATTGCGGCCGCCGTCGAACGGGGCCTGCCGCTAACCGAGCACGGCAGCCGCTGGGCCCCAGAATTCTATGCGCTGGGCTACGCGTTTGTTCAGGCGGAGCTGCTGACCCACAGCCTCAGCTACGGGGCGATTATCAGCTTGGACGAGTTGGAACGCCGTGTTGTGGAGGCCGCCCGAGCGGCCGTCGAGGGAGACGACCCGAGCGTCGAGTCCGGCCTGCGCGGCGCGTACGACCTGCTCGAACAGGTCCGCGACCACTCGTTTGCTGTGCAGACCTATCTGTTGGACCTGGTGCTGCTGAATGAGCGCACGCTCGGCGGACGGCTTGAACGCGAGCTGGAGGAGGACTCCCCGAAGACCTTCCTGGTCTCCCCCGAGGTCGGCAGCGCCCTGCTGGAGCAGGGCGGTCCGCAGCTCTCCCGCCTGCGCGAGCAGAGCGTGGCCGCCGCCTGCGGCGTGGAGTCGCTGGCCGGGGAGTCACCCGAGGGGCTGCGCCGGCACGTGGCGGAGGCGGAGTCGCTCGCTAGGCAGATCTCCCCGGCAGGGCACCCGGCTATTGCGCACACCCACGGCGGACTCCCCCCGCGGCTGGCGTCGACCGCCGCAGCGGTCGACGCCGCGGGCTTGCTGGTCGTGCCGCTGGACGGACTGTCGCCTCCGGTTGTCGATCAGACCCGGTTCGCCTGGCTCAATCCGGATGGTGATTTTACCGAGACCCTGGTCTGCAAGCCGCGCGACGCGGGTGCAGCGGCGGCGCTGCTCGGCTTTGCCAGTCAGCTAAGCGACTCGCTCTACCGCGAGCACTTGTCTACCGAGGTGTTCGCGGCCTGGGCCGGTTGCCGGCACGAATTGTTCGGTGACCTGCGACGTGTTGCCGCCCGCAGCACGCTGCTGGGAACAATGATGACGGTCGACCAGTACTTCAGCGAGACCCAGGGCGTCGCGCCGAACTCGACGATCTACGACGATCAACTGGCCGTGTACACCGGGCCGGGCGCTCGGCCTGAGATCGACGCCAACCTGGCCGCCGTGGCGGGGTACGCTTCGGCGCTGGTGGGTGGGCCCGCCGCGTCGGGCGATTCGGCGGAAGATCTCGCCGCACTTCTTGGGCGGGCGGTCGTGAAAGCCAAGCCGCCCGCGGGCGGCAGCGGCGGTCGGCTGGTTTTTAACGCGTGTTCGTTCAAGCGGACGGTGCTGGCCGGCGGGCTGGACGAAACTACCGGGCGCTGCGACTTGCTGACGGCCGAGATCGTGCCCGATGTGCCGGCGCTTGGGTACCGCGTCATCGGCGACGGACCGCCCCCAACGCAGTCGCCAACTCAGACCGCGGACGCTCCGGCGCGGGCCACGCCGGCCGCGGTGCAGAACGAACATTATCAAGTCCTGCTCGACCCAGAGAGCGGCGGCGTCCGCACGCTGAGGACCCAGAGCAAACGTCGCAACCGGTTGTCGCAGCGCCTGGCCGTGCGGAGGGGGACCAGCCGGATCGATCTGCCAATCCGCTTTGAGCTCGATGAACCGCGCGTGCTGGCCTGCACGCAGGACCGCGGGGCCGCAATTTCCGCCGGGAAGATCTTCGATCTCAAGGGTGGGCTGGTCGCAAGGTTCGAGCAACGGTTCTACCTGCTTGCGAGGTGCAACCGACTCTATATTGACGTGCTGATTGACGCCGAGGATGCGACCACGAGTCTTGACGAGCTGCGGTTCGTCAGCCGTTTCGCGCTCCCGGAGGCCGACTGGCTGATCAACCGCGGCGTGCAGTGGTCGCGTCTTCCGACCCACCGCACCGCGTTCGCCGCCAATGAATACGTGCACGCTTCGGTGGGCGAGGACTCGTTGACGCTGTGTGGAACCGGCTTCGGGGAACACCTGCGGTTCGGCGGGCGGATGCTCGATAGCTTCCTTCCAATGGACGCAGACGGGCGATGCCGCAGCCGGTTGGCGGTCGCCCTCGACGA